>CAMFLL010000135.1 GCA_945957405.1 uncultured Mycolicibacterium sp.
GAACCCAGCCGGGGAAGTTGGTCACCGAATGACGGGGCCGGCGGCGCTGACAAGGCGGCCGGCCTGGCAGGACTGCGGGTCGTCGCCGGCCACCCACAACGCCGCCTGCTCCCACGGGCGCTGATCGGCCAGGAAAGCGTTCTCCTGTGACATCCAGTCGTCGATGAATTCCTGGCTGTCCACGCCGCGCGCGATCACGCGGTCACGGCCCACCTGTTCGGAAGCATGTACCCACACCACTGCGTCCAGTAGGCGCCGGCTCTCCGTCGCGGCGGCGCCGACGCCTTCGACGATCACCGTCGTGGTCGCCGCGGGGATGGCGATACACCCAAGGCGACCGCGTTCAGTCCACGCGCGCGGGGTGTAGCTGATCGGCAGCAGGCCGTCGTGGAAGGGTTCGAGCAGATGCTCGATCAGCAGATGATGCCATCCGAAAAAGGAATGGTGCCACGCGATGTCGTCGGTATGGATGACGGTCGCGCCGGCGATCCCGCTGGCCAGGGCGGCAGCGACGGTGGTCTTGCCGGAGCCGCTGTGGCCGTCGACGGCCACCACCAGGCGACCGCCGGGCGGCCGGTGCTGCTGTAGTTCGGCGCACACGTCGGACACGCTGCGCGGCTGCCAGACGACGCCGGTGGGCTCGATGTCGGGATACACCGCAGGGTAGGTCTCGGTGAGCATCATTGATCGGTCAGGCCGGCGTCATTGGGCCAGGTGTCGGACAGGACATAGCCGGTGGGGTAGGGGTCGGCGGGATCGAGGCCGACCTGGCTCAGCTCGGTGATGTAGGCCTGACCAGCGATGCGGGGGATCACCGCGTCGTACGCGCCGACCGTGGTCGTCTCGTCGATGCGGCTGCGGAACTGCGCATCGATGACCGACTCGTGCACGAACTCTTCGCCCGGGGCGATGAGACCTTTGGCGTGCAACACGGCCAGCCGGGCCGAAGTGCCTGTGCCGCAAGGTGAGCGGTCCAGCCGACCCGGCGACACCACGACGGCGTTGCGGGACGTCAGGACACCATCGCGGCGGGCGAGTGGTCCGACAAACTCGGTCTGGGTGATCCCGGCGAACTCCGGGTTGGTCGGGTGGACCACGGGGATCTGTTCGGCCGCTGCGGCTTTGAGCCGTTGGCCGACCTCGCACAGCTCGCGCGCCTCATCGGGTTTCAAGGCGAAGCCCAGCTCCTCGGCCTGGGCCAGCACGTACGCCATCCCACCCCACGCCACGTCCACGGTGAGGGTGGGGAAGCCGTCCAGTTCGAGCGGCACGTCGAGCCGGTAGGCGAACGCCGGCTGGTTGACGAATTCGACGCTGGTGACCTTGCCGTCGCGACACGTGCAGCGGATGTGGATCAACCCGGCCGGGGCCTCGAGTACCACCTCGGTCACCGGTTCGGTCATCGGGATCATCCCGGTCTCGAGCAGCGCCGTGGCCACACAGATGGTGTTGGAACCCGACATCGCGGGATATTCGCATGACTCGGCGATCACGTAGCCGAAGCGGGCCCGTGGGTCGGTGGCGGCGACGATGTAGTTCACACAATGGGTGACCGCGCCACGCGGTTCGTGCAGCAGCAGTTTGCGCAGATCGTCGTCGTGGTCGCGGAAGTACTTCATCTTCTCGAACACGGTGGCACCGGGTACGTCCCCGATGCCGCCGGTGACGACGTTGTTGATCTCACCGCCCACATGACATTTGACGAGGTTGACCATTCGGCTGAAGCGCACCGGAGTCCTCCCGGGTAGTGGTGACGGCGTGGGTGCCGCCGGGGCCGCGGTGTCCGCCGCGACCCCGGCGGTCTTTGTCTCCGCACCCCAGTCTGGCGCGGAAGGCTCCCACCTGGGTGAGACTACGAGTAGTTCAGCCCTGTCTCGGCGACCAGCTTGCGCAGCTCGTCGAGCTTCTCGGGCTCCAACTCGCCATACGGAGCGCGCGGCACACCGAGTTCGATGCCGACGGCCGCAGCCACCGCCTTGGTCGACACGGCGTAGCCTTCCTTGCCCAGGAAGTCGAAGACGTTCCAGAGCCGCTTGAAGATCGCGAGGGCCTCAGACGTCTTGCCGGCCTTGGCGAGCTCGAAGATCGCGACGCATTCCTTGGGAGCGAAGTTCGGTGCGCCCCAGATGGATCCGGCCGCACCCGCAGAGAACGCAGGCAGCACGATGGTGTCCCAGCCCACGAAGGTGTCGATGGCGTCACCAAGATTGAAGATCAGGTCGAAGGCCTGCTCGATCGAACCGGAGGTGTCCTTGATGTACTTCACCGCGTCGGTGCGCTCCAGCAGTTCCCGATAGAACGGCCGATCGAGGTTCATCCCGGTGACGCCGGGAAGGTTGTACGCGATCAGGGGGATGTCAGCCGAGGCGCCGACGGTGGCGAAATACTCGATGACTTCACGCCGCGTCGGGGCCTCGTAGAAAGGCTGAACCACGAGCACCGCGTCAGCGCCGGCTGCGGCGGCGTGCTTGGTGAGGTCGATCGCTTCGGCGGTGCGCGTCGACCCGGTCTGCGGGGCCACCGGTACGCGTCCGGCGGCCTGCTCGATGACCACCTCGTTGACTCGCTTGCGCTCCTCGAGCGTCAGGGCCGCGAACTCGCCCGTGCTGCCGCCGGGTACCAGGCCGTGCAGCCCGTTGTCGATCAGGAAATCGACGTGCTGGCGCAGTCGCGCCTCGTCGACGGCGCCGTCGGCGGCGAACGGGGTGGAAACGGCAGCGAGGATGCCGCCGAGCTTCTGAGTCATGGTGTGTCCTTCGCAGTGAGTACGAGTGCGGCGATCCTGATGACCGCGATCCCCGTCCCGGGGCGCTCCCTCACCGTATCAAAATGTATGATTGTCGACAAGTGCACAATTAGTGCGCGGAGGGTATGAGGTCGGGGGCGATCGCGCGCGCCTCGACAGCTGCGCCCACTCCTCCAGCTTCACGGTCGACAATCGACTCGACATGGTCCGTGGAGTCTTGCCCGGGCCGTCGGGTTGGGTCGCATGGGCAGTGCGACAAGACAACGGCGGGGCAATACCCGGTGCCGGCTCTCGCGCAGAAGCTAGCCTGAAGTGCTGCTATGCAACATGTTCAACATCCCTGCCGGGTGATTGCGCGCCTTCCGTCTCCGATGAGGAGTGCATTGGCGTGGTTCGTAGCGGGCGACTCCCTTGACAACCATGTCGAGCTCTGGAAGTTTGGTCGACAATCGACCGAGTAAGGAAAGGCGTGAAAATCATGGGTATGCTCGACGGCAAAGTGGTGTTGGTGACGGGTGCCGGTCACGGAATCGGCTCGGCAACCGCCCATCATCTGCACGATGAGGGAGCGTCGGTGATCGCGACGGCGCGCAGTCAGGACGATGCCGAGGTGATGGCCAAATCGTTCGACGACGAGAACTGGGTGGCTCGACAACTGGACGTCACCGATGAGCAGGCCGTTGCCGAGACGGTGCAATTCATCACCGACAGCTTCGGCCGGCTCGACGGCATCGTGAACAACGCCGCCGTCTTGGTCCCCAACGATGTCGCGACCGCCACGGTGGACGAGTACAACTTCATCTTCGATGTGAACGTCAAGGGCGTATTCTTGGGCGCCAAGTACGCGATCCCGGCGCTGTTGGCCGCGGGAGGCGGATCGATCGTCAACATCGGCTCCATCAACTCACTTGCCGCCGAGAAGCAGCTCGCCCTCTACACCGCCAGCAAGGGTGCGGTGTCGATGCTGACGAAGGCGATTGCGCTCGACTACGGCGCCGCGGGTATTCGCGCCAACACGCTGTGCCCTGGCTTTGTGGATACGAAGATCAATGTGCCGCACTACAACCGGCTGGGTGGCCGCGAGGCCCTCGACGCCGGGCTGGCCGACTTCCAGCCGATCGCCCGTGACATCGCGCCTGTCGAGATCGGCTACTCGGTGTCCTTCCTGCTCTCCGATCGATCCAAAGCGATCACCGGCACAGACTTCGTGGTAGACGGCGGCGTCCTCTGCAAGGCCTGACGGCACAACTCCGGAGGAAGACCAATGACGAAACCAGCACTACTGAGCGGTGTGGATGCCGAACTGTCCACCAGGGCAGCCAGAGTGATCCCGGGTGGCATGTACGGCCATCAAGCCCGTAGGCAACTGTCACCTGAATACCCGCAATTCTTCATCGCAGGCGACGGCGCACTGATCACCGACGCCGACGGTCACGAATACGTGGACCTGATGTGCAGCTGGGGCCCGATTGTGCTCGGCCATCGAGACACCGTGGTGAACAACGCGGTGCTCGAGCAGATGAACCGGGGTGACTGCCTCGACGGGCCAGGGCCGGTGCTGGTCGACCTGGCCGAGCTGTTGGTCGAGACGGTCGCCGATGCGCAATGGGTTTTGTTGGCCAAGAACGGAACCGACGCCACGACCACCTGCCTGACCATCGCTCGCGCACATACGGACCGGTCGACCGTGTTGGTGGCACGTGGGGTGTACCACGGTGCGGCCCCCTGGTGCACGCCGGTCCTGGACGGGACGCTGCCCAGCGATCGTGCCGCAATGCGGTATTTCGACTACAACGACCCGGCCGATTTCGACAGGGTCCTCGACGACGCCGGCGACGTCGCGGCGGTCATGCTGACGCCGTTCCGTCACGTCGAAGGGGAGAATCAAGAACTCGTCGATCCTGCCTTCGCCCGTCATGTCCGGCACCGCTGCGACGAACTCGGCGCCCTGCTCATCCTCGACGACGTCCGCTGCGGCTTCCGGCTCGGGACCGGCGGCAGTTGGGAAACACTGGGAGTCCCAGTCGATCTCAGCGCCTGGAGCAAAGCCATCGCGAATGGGTATCCGCTGGCCGCGGTGACAGGTATCGACGCGCTACGTGACGCGGCGTCGTCGGTGTTCGTCACCGGATCATTCTGGATGAACGCGACGCCGATGGCCGCGGCCGTGGCGACGCTCCGCCGACTCGCCGACATCGATGGTCTGGCGCTGATGCGTCACGCCGGCGCACGGCTGCGCGACGGCATGGTGACTCAAGCAGAGGAGCACGGCGTGCGCATCTCCTACACCGGGCCGGATGTGATGCCGTACATGACCTTCACCGGTGACGAAAACCACCAGCGCATGACGTGTTTCGCGGAGATGGCGCTCGCCGAAGGCGTCTATCTGCATCCGCGCCACAACTGGTTCATGTCGTGCTCGATGGACGACGCCGTCATAGACCGTGCTCTCCGGGGTACTGAAGTCGCGTTCGCGGAAGTGTGGCGACGCTTCGGCAACGGGATAGCGGGGGCGTAGCGGCGGACGTCGCATCCAGCACGAATCTCCGTCCGCCCGAACAGGACTCGTCAGAGCGCTGCGGAGACGTCCGGAGCGTCTGGCGGCGGGTCCTCCTCGAGCCCGAGGTCGGCGGGCCCGTGCACGTGGGTCCCGATTGCGTCAGTGATCTTTTCCAGATCATGCGTGTCGATGACGTCGAGCAGGTGCTCGTGATCCGCCGCGAGCGTGTGGAGATCTTTGAGTTGGCGATGGTCGGTGGACAGGAACAGCTGAAGCTGGTTCTCCCAGCCGCGCCACAAATCCATCATGATCTGATTTCTGGACAGGTCGTAGAACGTCCGGTGAAACGCCATATGAGCTTCGATCGACATCGGCAGATCGGCCGCGTCGGCGGCGACATGCATCTCGGTGAGGGCCCGCGTCACTCGGCGGCGGGCAGTGCCGGTCAGCTGCGGTATCGCCAATTCGACTGCGTAGGGCTCGAGGCGACGGCGGATGTTGGCGATCTCGGCGATCGACTGCGGGCTCACCGATGCCACGAAGGTGCCCCGGTAGGGGATCTTGTCGACCAGACCCTCCTCGGCGAGCACGCTCAAGGCCTCACGCAACGGCGCGCGGCTGATGCCCATGGCCGTGGCGATCCGTCCCTCCCGCAATGGACTGCCCTGCGGGACCCGGCCTTCCAGGATCGCGCTGCGCAACGCTGCTACCACCGACTGCGTCGTGGTCCGATCTTTGATCAGTCCGAACGCGGCCTCGACGGCCTGCCGCCCACCACCATCCAGCGCTGCATCGCTCATTACTCTGTCGCTCCTTTGCGCGTCGGCGCCGGCGGTGCCGGACCCCGGCGCGTGTCGGCCACTTGGGGTAAGTGCATCATACGCGAACGGTCGACAATCAACCGCAGCTGTCCGCCAGCCGGCATCCGGTTGGGCAACAACGCGCAAATCATGCCCTTGAACTGCATTTTCGCGTTATCGCCACGCCTCTTGACACCACTTCTCCTGCGTCCTATGGTTGGTCGACAGCCGATTGTCGACCATTTGATCGGCTTCAGCCGCGGCGAACATCTGTCGAGTGCGGCCTACCGAAGATCACCACACAAGGAAGAAACGACTAATGTCCAAACCTTTCGGCGGCGTCCTCAACGCGCTGGCCACTCCGTTCACCGACAACGGCGAGGCAGTCGACCTGCCTCGCCTGGGTCGCCTGGTCGACGACGTCATCGAGGCCGGGGTGCACGGCATCATCCCCTGCGGCTCGACGGGGGAGTTCAACTCGATGACCACCGCCGAGCGCAAGCAGGTGGCAGAAGCGGTGGTCGAGCGCGTGGGCGGCCGCGTGCCGGTCGTTCCCCATACCGGCGCGCTGACCGCCAGAGAAGCGATCGACCTGTCCCGGCATGCGGAGAGCGTCGGCGCTGACGGAGTCATGCTGGTGGCGCCGTTCTACGAGCCGCTCAACGTCAACGAGGCCAAGCATTACTACCGAACGGTGGCCGAGGCCGTGTCACTCGACATCGTGATCTACAACCTGCCGGTGGCCACCGGTGTGAATCTGCAGCCGCACGACGTAGCCGAACTGGCGCAACAGGTTCCGAACATCAGGTACATCAAGGACACCAGCGGCGACTTCTCCCAGGCGACGCGGCTGATTCACGATTACGGCGACAACATCACCACGTTCGTCGGGCTCGACACGCTGTTCTTCGCCAGTGCTGTCGAGGGCGCCGCCGGCACCATTGTGGGTTCGGCCAACTTCATCGGGCGCCAACTCGTCGATGTGTGGACGTCAGCAAAGGCCGGCGACCTCGAGAACGCCCGCAAGATGTGGGACGCCGTCTACCCGGTGATGCAATTCCTCACCGAGGTCGGATACGTCACGGGCGTCAAGGCGGCGATGAAGCTGCTGGGGGACAGCGTCGGCGATCCGCGTCGGCCCTACGAAGTCCTCGAAGGGCACAAGCTCGCGGAACTGACCGCGATCCTCCGGGCCGGCTGACCGCCATCGCGCCCAACTGTCCAACTAACCGAATCCTGTTCTGCCATTCATGAATCCACTGCATCAGCGATAACGAAGGCTCATCATGACGATCAAACCCGAACGCCCCCCGGCCGCGGCCGGCGATACCGCAGCGGCCCCAATGTCAGCGACCCCTGCCGCGGGCGTCTCCGACGAGGAACTACTTGCGCAGCTGGGCTACAAACCCGAGCTCGACCGGGCTCTGGGACTGTTCTCCAGCTTCGCCGTTCAATTCAGTTCGATCGCAGTCGCGTCGTCGATGGTGACGCAGATGATCATCGGATTGCAGGCCTTCGGGCCGGCGTCATGGTGGGTCTTCCTGATCGCCGGCGCGCTGCAGGTCGGCTTGATCGGAGTGGCGATCGCTCAATTGGTTTCGGCGTTTCCCTTGTCGGGCGGCGTGTATCAGATCGTGACACGCCTGACCGGCAAGACCTGGCTGGGCTGGCAGACGGGGTGGCAGATCATCCTGGCCCACACCGTCGCGGTGACTGCCATCGCCACCAGCCTCGCGCCGTACGTGGCCAAGCTGTTCGGGATGGAACTGGCCTCACCGGTCCAGGCGATCCCGTGGGTGCTCGGACTCATCGCACTGGCCACCTTCGTCAACCTGGTGGGCGTCCGGGTGGCCGCATTCGTCAACAATGCCGGGGTGGTCGCCGAAATCGTCGCCATCATTTTGATTTTGGGTGCGCTGGTGGTGATCCAGCACCCGTGGCAGCCGGTGGCGTTCCTGAACACCACCGACGGCACCGCGATCAGTGACGGCTGGGTGAAGGGCCTGGTGCTCGCCGTCGTACTGCCCGTCTTCACCATCTCGAGTTTCGACTCGTCGGGCAATGCGAGTGAGGAAACCACCGACGCAGCACGCAAAGTGCCGATCGGGCTGTGCCTGGCGAATTCGTCGGCATGGTTGGTGGGCACCCTGTTCATGGGATTGCTAATGCTGTCGATCGACGATCTGCCGACCGTCATGGGCAGTGACACCCCGGTTGCGGTGATCCTCGACAGCGCGGTGGGCCATACCATCAGCACGATCTTCCAGACTCTGGCGATCATCGCGCTGTTCGCGTGCATGTGCGTGCTGCAGCTGACCGGCGCGCGGGTGACCTGGGCGCAGGCGCGGGACGGACAGTTGCCGTTCGCCGCGACGCTGCGCAAGGTTGATTCGCGACGAATCCCGGTCTATGCCACGTTGGTGGTAGCGGCACTGTCGTTGCTCTACGGGTTGTACTCGCAGGCTCTGGTGGTTCTCGGCGCCTTGACCGCACTCGGATGGGCGCTGGCGTATCTGGTGGGCGCGTCATCCGGGCTCGTCGCGCTGATGCGCGGGCGGTTACCCGCCAGCCCGTTCAACTGCGGCCGGGCGACGTGGCCGGTGTTCATCGGCGCGGTCGCGTGGTCGGTGATCCTGTGCGTCATCATCGTTTACACCGATCCGGTCAAGGTGGGCGGCGGCATGATCGCCGCGATCGCGGTCGGCTTCGCGGTGTATTTCTCGGTCCCGTCGGCACGGCGCGGAAAAGTGGTCGGGGTCGGTGGCACCGCGTCGACATCGGAGCAGTGAGAGGAACCATGACCAGCGACAACGAGGTGTCCAACCTCATCGACGGCAAGTCGGTCCCGGCGTCCGGGACGCAGACGCGGCCGGTGCTGGATCCCAGTACCGAGGCTCAGATCGCCACCGTCCGCGATTCATCCAGCGCAGACGTCAATGCCGCGGTGGCTGCGGCACGCGCAGCCTTCGAGACCTGGCGACGGTACACGCCGGGTAAGCGCGCCGAGATGCTCGTCGAATGCGGCAGGCATCTGCGCGAGCATGTCGACGAACTGATCGGGTTGGAAGTCACCGACGCAGGCAAGCCCGTCTCGACAGTGCAGAACGAGGAAATGCCAGGCATTCTCGGGTCGTTCGAATTCTTCGCCACTGCGGCGCGGACGCTGACCGGCCAGGCTTCCGGCGACTACGTCGACGGCCACACCACGGTTTTGCGTCGCGAACCGATCGGTGTGGTCGCCGGTATTACCCCGTGGAATTTCCCACTGTGGCAAGCGGTGTGGAAGGCGGCGCCTGCGTTGGCCGCCGGTAACGCCGTGGTCATGAAACCCGCGGAGAACACCCCGTTGTCCACGACCCGGTTCGCGGAACTGGTCAACGACGTCCTGCCGCCGGGGGTGCTGAACGTCGTCAACGGTCTCGGGTCGACCACCGGTGCGGCACTCGTCGCCCATGACGATGTGGACATGGTGTCCTTCACCGGTTCCACCCGCGCCGGGCGTGCGATCGCCGAGGCGGCAGGTCGCGGGATCAAACAGGTGCTCCTGGAACTGGGCGGCAACTCGCCGGTGATCATCTTCGACGACGTGGACATCGAGGCAGCGCTGGACACCATCGTCAACGGCGTGTTGTTCAACGCCGGCCAGGAATGCATGTCGGCGACGCGACTGATCGTTGCCGAAAACGTGCACGATGTTTTCGTCGACCGACTGCGAGCGCGGATCGAGAGCAGTGCCCACACCGGCGACACCGCCGATCCCGAGACAACCCTCGGTCCGCTGATCTCCGAAGTGCAGCGGGACCGAGTGCATCAACTCGTCGAATCACGGTCGACTGGATCGGAGCTCATCATCGGTGGTCGGCCAATCGACCGGCCGGGCTTCTACTACGAACCCACCCTGATCGGGCACGTCAGCCAGGACGAACCGCTTGTGCAGGAAGAGATCTTCGGACCGGTGGCCACCGTTCAGACCTTCGGAGACGAGGCGCAAGCGCTCGCCATGGCCAATGGTGTGCCCCAGCGGCTCGCGTCATCGATCTGGACCCGTGACATCAGTCGCGCCCTGCGGCTCGCCGCGCAGGTGGAGACTGGCAACGTGTGGATCAACACGCACATGGTCGTGGGCCCGGACGTCCCATTGGGCGGATTCGGCCAGTCCGGCCATGGCAAAGAGGGCGGTGTCGCAGGTGTTGACGCGTTCAGTCGCCTCAAACATATCCAGATCAGGGTCGGCCAAACCGACACGTACTCCGACTGAGCCCCAGCACCAGCCCGCAATCGAAGGAAATACCGTGGACGATCCCGTCGACATCCTCGTCATCGGAGCCGGCCCGTCCGGCGCTGTCGTCGCGCACACTCTGGCGTCGCGCGGCTTCTCGGTGCACTGTCTGGAGCAGGGCGGCTGGGTCAGCCCCTCGGACTTTGCAGCCAATCATGACGAGTGGGAACTGCTGATCCAGAGCCAATGGTCGCACCATCCGAATGTGCGTCGACTGCCCTCGGACTATCCGCTGAACGTCGACGACTCCGATCTGGAGCCGGTCATGTTCAACGCCGTTGGCGGCACCAGTATCTACTTCGGTGCGCAATGGCCTCGGTTGCTCCCCTCCGACTTCCGTGTCCGCAGCCTTGACGGTGTCGCCGACGACTGGCCGTTCACGTATCAGGACCTCGAGCCCTTCTACACCGCAGCCGACAAGCTGGTGGGCGTCTCGGGCCTGGAGGGCAACCCGGCATATCCGCCCGGTCTGGAATTCCCACTGCCGCCTCATCCGATCGGCAAAGGGGGGCGCGTGGCGGCTGCAGGGTGCAACAAGCTGGGCTGGCACTGGTGGCCTGGCACTCAGGCCATCCCGACCACCAAGTTCAAGAATCTCGAGCGGTGCGCGCGCCGCGGTACCTGCGAGTGGGGCTGCCCGGAGGGGTCCAAAGCATCATCGGATCTCGCCTTCTGGACTCATATGGTGCAGAGCGGCGCCCAGCTGACCACCGGAGCGCGCGTTCGCACCATTACCGTCGGACCCGACGGGCAGGCCAACGGCGCAGTGTGGGTCGATCGGGCCGGCATCGAACACCGAACCGCCGCGAATGCGGTGGTGTTGTGCGCCAACGGAATCGGAACGCCACGACTGTTGCTCAATTCGGCTCAACCGGGGCACCCCGACGGGTTGGGCAACTCGTCGGGGTTGGTGGGCAAGAACCTCATGCTCCACCCGAACTGCAGTGTGCTCGGCGTCTACGACGAGGATCTCGACAGTTATCTGGGGCCCGCCGGAGAGCTCATCGAAAGCCTGGAGTTCTACGACACCCGACCCGAGCACGATTTCCTGCGCGGCGCCAAGATGCATGCCGTGCCATTCCCGGGACCACTCAACCTGATCGAATTCCAACGCAGTCTTGGTGAATTCGACGCGACGTGGGGTCCCGCGGTTCACGATGTCGTCGCCGCGCACTCCCGGGTGCTGCTCTGGGCGGCCAACGTCGAGGACCTGCCGGAGGAGACCAACGAAGTGGTGTTGGATCCCGATCTGACCGACGCCGACGGTATTCCGGCCGCCAAGGTCAACTACCGGCTCAGTGCGAACAGCAGGAAACTGTTGGCGTTCACCACCGAACGGATGCAGGACATCCATGCCGCCTCCGGCGCCCTCCGGACCGTGTCGGTCCCGCTGGTCCCCGATCAACCCGGTCACCTGCTGGGCACCGCCCGGATGGGCACCGATCCCGCGCGCTCGGTGGTCGATCCATACGGGCAAAGCCATGATGTGCCCAACCTCTTCATCGCCGACGGCAGCATCTTCGTGACCAGCGGCTCCGCGAATCCGACGTGCACCATCCACGCCCTCGCGCTGCGCATCGCCGAGCACATCGCCTCGACCGCACGCACACACAAGGTTCCGGCATGATGACCCCAGCAGATTCATCCCAGTCCCCATCGGTGCCGCGTCGTTACCGCGCGCCACGGACCCTGGCACCCGAGGAGTTCGCGGCGCTGCGCCGCGCCGCGGACATCCTGATACCCGCCACCGACGAGCATCCCGCGGCAACCGGAGAGGCCGGCTTCGACGATCTGCTGCCTCGCGCGCTCGACGCGCGTGCGGACGCGTTCGACGCGATCGTGGCGGCCGCGGCGGCGATGCCGACCGGCGAGTCTGTGGAGTCGTTCCTCAGGGGCCTGCACGACGGTGATCCCCAGGTCTTTCAGGCGCTTTCGGCCGTCATCGCCGAAGCCTGGCTACTGACGCCCGCGGTGCGGGAACGCATCGGCTACCACGGTCAGCAGCGCCACCCCGCCGGCTTCGAGGACGCTGCCAACGATCTGGGCGACGGGATCCTTGATCCCGTCGTGGCGATGGAAGATGAACACCCGGGCCGCTGGGCCCGCTGACAGGAGAACACCACAATGCGGCTCAACAACGTCCTCAACGTCGTCACCTGCCACGCCGAAGGGGCAATCGGCCATGTTCTCACCGGAGGTATCGGAGACATCCCCGGTGGCACAATGTTCGAGAAGAAGCAGTACTTCGAAGCCCACATGGACCACATCCGGACCATGCTGATCCTCGAACCTCGCGGTGGCACCAATCATTCGGTGAACATCATCCTGCCGTCGAACCATCCGGACGCTCTGCTGGGCTACATCATCTGTGAGACCACCCAATGCCCGGAGATGTCTGGCAGCAACACCATGTGTGTGGCGACGGTGTTGTTGGAGACGGGCATGGTCGCCATGGTCGAACCGGTCACCGAGTTCCTCCTGGAAAGCGCAGCCGGCATCATCAAGGTCCGCTGCGACTGCCGGGACGGCAAGGTCACCGGAGTCACCCTCACCAACCAGCCGGCGTTTGTCTATCAGCAGAACGCGATGATCGAGGTACCCGAACTCGGTGATCTCGAGGTCGATATCGCCTGGGGCGGAATGTGTTACGCGATCACCGACGCCAAACGGATCGGTCTGAACCTCACGCCTGACGAAGACGAGGACATCTGCCGCCTCGGGCAGCTGGTCAAGACCGCGGCCGCTGAGCAACTCACCGCGGTCCACCCCGAGAATCCCGAGTTCGCCGGAATCACCCAGACCGCGTTCGTCCATCCTCTGACGCGTAACGGTGACGGCGTCTTGACCTCGCGCAACGCCGTCGTGGTCTCACCGGGCTACATCGACCGTTCGCCATGCGGAACTGGCACGAGTGCGCGACTGGCGCTCATGCATCGTCGGGGCGAAATCGGTGTCGGCGAGACATTCGTGCACGACTCGGTGATCGACACGCGGTTCCTCAGCCGTATCGACGCGTTGACCACCGTCGGTCCGTATCCCGCTGTCATTCCGTCGTTCACCGGTCAGGCCTGGATCACCGGCACGGCGCAGTACGGCGTCGACCCCACGGATCCGTTCCCGGCCGGCTTCACCATGGCGACGCTTGCCGCGGCGCAGGCCACGAAGTCAACCGTGACGACCTGAATACCCCACCAAACGCTCCAGCACCGGCACGACGCGCGCCAGGCGGGCGCACTCCTCGACCGTCAGATCTGACAGCACCGCCGCCACGTCGCATCGGATCTGCGAATCGGCGTGCTCACACGCCTCCCGGCCCAGCGTCGTGATCTCGATGAGCACCGTTCGCCGATCCAGTGCCCCATACACCCGGCGCACCAGGTCCTTGCGTTCCATGCGGTCGACGATGATCGACAGCGCCGGCCGGCTGAGCAGATGCAGATCCGCCAGCCCGGTGCCCGGAATGGGCCCGTCGAGGAGCGATTTCAAGATCAGGTGCTGAGTCCACGTGGGGTCGCCGGTCTTGTTTCGTCGAACATCGTTGCGCCGCTTGGTGGTCAGCATGAGCGACAGAATGTCGCCGAACCGGGCGGCGATATCGTGCAGTTCATGCGCGGCGTCTGTCGCCTCGCACATGGTTTCAGCGTAGCCCTCAGAGATCGGCTGCCACCGACCGCAGCAACTGCTGTGCACATTGCAGCAGGATGCGGTGGAGTTCGTCGTCGGGAACATCCGTCAGTTCGGGATGTGTTGCGGTGCCGTAGATTCCGGCGGTGATCATGGTGACGGTGACCCGGGTGGCCATATCGGGTTGATCGCCGGTCAGCATGGTCGCCAGCCGATCGGTCACCTCGATGAATTCGGCGGTGGAGTGCACCAGCGCGTCGACGGCGGGGTCCATATAGAACACGGCGGTGACCTGGCGATGACGCACCGCGAGTTCGACGAGACCGCTGATCGCCACCTCGCGGCGGCTGACCTCGGAATCGACCGCCTCGGCGATCTTCACCAGCCGCTTCAGATCCTCGAACACAGGCTCGACGACCGCGAGCACGATCTCGTCCTTGGACGGGAACTGGTAGTAGACGGACGCCTTCCGGACGCCGAGTTCGTCGGCGATCATCTGCAGGGACGTGCCGTTGACGCCGTGCTCGGCAAACAGCTTGAGGGCGGCGTCGATGACCCGTGATTTGGCGAAACCACGTGGTAGCGCGGTTTTGGCCACCTTGGCCCCCTCGTCCTCGAGCCCAACAGCGCGGCTGGCGTGCTCAGTATCTGTCATCTGTATCACTTCCGGCGCGGGTTGCCACCTCTTAGCCGATTGGCTAAGTTGAGTCTGCCGATTGGCAGCGTATTCGGAAGATATCAATATCGTCGGGTTCCGGCGGCGACGGAGAAGGAGCGCCGATGTTCGGATCGCACACCGCCGACCGGGGCGCTGCACGGTGATCAAGGCAGCGACTCGAGCCTGGATACCGCTGGTGATCGTCGCGGTGGTCTTGGTCGCGGGATTCACCGTGATGCGGGTCCGCACGTTCTTCGGTGCACCCGATCCCAGCTACATGTCGAACCAGCCCGCGCAGGACACCGAACCGTTCAACCCCAAAGTGGTGAAGTACGAGATCTTCGGTGACCCGGGCGCCTATGCCGACATCAACTATCTGGATCTGGACGCCAAGCCGCAGCGGGTCGACGGCGCGATGTTGCCTTGGTCGTTGACCTTGACGACCACCAACCCGTCGGCGTTTCCGAACATCGTCGCCCAGGGCGACGGCAGCTCGATCTCGTGCCGCATCACCGTCGATGACGAGATCAAGGACGAAAAGACCACCGATGGCCTCAACGCCCAGACCTTCTGCTTGGTGAAAAACGCATGAGTTCCCCCACGAGCGATGCTCCCACTGACGCCATCCCCACTGCGCAGCAGGCGAGGCGCGACCGACTTCCGCGGCTGATCCGCACCTTTGCGGTGCCGATCATCCTGGCCTGGATCGCCATCATCGCCGTGGCCAACGTCGTGGTGCCGCAGCTCGAAGTGGTCGGCCAGCTCCGGGCTGTTCCGATGACCCCCGACGCGGCACCGTCGATGATCGCCATGAAGCGGGTCGGCGAGGTGTTCCAGGAGTTCAAATCCAACAGCTCGGCGATGATCGTCCTCGAAGGCGACAAGCCCCTGGAAGCCGACGCGCACCAGTTCTACGACGAGATCGTGAAGAAGCTCGAGGCCGACAAAGAGCACGTCGAACACGTCCAGGATTTCTGGGGCGACTCACTGACCGCCGCCGGCGCGCAGAGCCCCGACGGCAAAGCTGCCTACGTCCAGGTCTATACCGTTGGTAATCAGGGTGATCCGCGGGCCAACGCCTCGATCGAGGCAGTCCAGAACATCGTCAACAGCGTCAAACCGCCGGACGGTGTGAAGGCGTACGTCACGGGCGCCGCGGCGTTGACCGCCGATCAGCAGATCGCCAGCGACCGCAGCCTGCGGGTGATCGAGGCGCTGACGTTCACTGTCATCATCATCATGCTGCTGCTGGTGTACCGCTCGATCGTCACCGTGATCCTGGTGCTGCTGATGGTGGTGCTCGAGCTCGCCGCCGCGCGTGGCCTGGTGGCGTTCCTGGGCTACCACAACATCATCGGGCTTTCGACATTCGCCACAAGTCTTCTGGTCACGTTGGCGATCGCCGCGTCGACCGATTACGCGATCTTCCTGATCGGCCGGTACCAGGAAGCCCGAAGTATGGGTGAGGACCGGGAGCAGGCGTACTACACGATGTTCCACGGCACCGCGCATGTGGTGCTCGGCTCGGGTCTGACCATCGCTGGCGCCACCCTGTGTCTGCACTTCACCAACCTGCCGTATTTCCAGTCGCTGGGTATTCCCTTGGCGATCGGCATGGTGATCGTGGTGCTGTGCGCGCTCACCCTCGGCTCTGCGGTCATCACCGTCGCGAGCCGGTTCGGCAAGGTGCTCGAGCCCAAACGTGCCCTGCGGGTGCGGGGTTGGCGCAAGATCGGCGCCGCCGTCGTCCGCTGGCCCGGGCCCATCCTCGTCGCCACGATTGCGGTGGCACTGGTCGGTCTGCTGACGCTGCCCGGCTACCGGACCAACTACGACGACCGCAATTATCTGCCGGCGGACCTGCCGGCCAACGCGGGATACGCCGCCGCGGATCGCCACTTCTCAGCGGCTCGGCTCAATCCGGAACTGCTGATGATCGAGACCGATCACGACATGCGCAATTCCGCCGACTTCCTGGTGATCAACAAGATCGCCAAGGAACTCTCCGATGTCCAGGGGGTGTCCCGCGTGCAGGCGATCACCCGTCCGCAGGGCACGCCGATTGAGCACACGTCGATCCCGTTCCTGATCAGCCAGCAGGGCACCACCCAGCAGCTGAACCAGAAGTACAGCGACGACACCACGGCCAACATGCTCAAGCAGGCCGATGACATGCAGAAGACCATCGACTCGATGGAGAAGATGAACTCCATCACCGTGCAGATGGCCGACACCACGCACAGCATGGTCACCAAGATGAAGGGCATGGTCGTCGACATCCAGGAATTGCGCGACAACATCGCCAATTTCGACGACTTCTTCCGGCCGTTGCGCAACTATTTCTACTGGGAACCGCACTGCTACGACATCCCGGTCTGCTGGGCGATCCGGTCGATCTTCGACACCCTCGACGGTATCGACACGATGACCGACGACATCCAGAACCTGATGCCGGACATGGAACGCCTCGACACTCTGATGCCGCAGATGGTGGCCTTGATGCCGTCGATGATCGACACGATGAAGTCGATGAAGACCATGATGCTGACGATGTACCAGACCCAGAACGGTATGCAGCAACAGCAGAAAGCCATGCAGGACAATTCATCCGCGATGGGTGAAGCGTTCGACGCGGCCAAGAACGACGACTCGTTCTATCTACCGCCGGAGGCGTTCGACAATCCCGACTTCAAACGTGGGATGAAGCAGTTCCTGTCGCCCGACGGTCATGCCGTGCGCTTCATCATCAGCCATGAGGGTGACCCGCTCACCCCCGAGGGCATCGCCCGGATCGATGCCATCAAGCTGGCCGCCAAGGAGGCCATCAAGGGCACCCCGCTGGAAGGTTCGAAGATCTACCTCGGTGGCACCGCGGCGACCTTCAAGGACATGCAGGACGGCGCCAACTACGACTTGATCATCGCCGGAATCGCTTCGCTGGCTTTGATTTTCATCATCATGTTGATCATCACCAGGAGTGTCGTCGCCGCGGCGGTGATCGTCGGCACCGTGGTGCTGTCCCTGGGTGCCTCATTCGGGCTCTCGGTCCTGTTGTGGCAGCACATCATCGGGATCGAACTGCACTGGATGGTGTTGGCGATGTCGGTGATCATCCTGTTGGCCGTGGGCGCGGACTACAACCTGTTGCTGGTCTCCCGGATCAAGGAAGAGATCCATGCGGGGCTGAACACCGGCATCATCAGGGCCATGGGCGGCAGTGGGTCGGTGGTGACGTCCGCGGGCCTGGTGTTCGCCTTCACCATGGCCTCCATGGCGGTCAGCGAGTTGACCGTCATCGCGCAGGTCGGTACCACCATCGGCCTGGGCCTGCTGTTCGACACCCTGGTGGTCCGCTCGTTCATGACGCCGTCCATCGCGGCGCTGCTGGGCAAGTGGTTCTGGTGGCCGCAGCGTGTTCGGCAGCGGCCGCGGCCGGTTCCGTGGCCCACGACGCCGCCGGAGAAGCAGCCCAGCGAGGTGTAGCGCGGCCCGCCGTCAATCCGCCGGTGGCGGAAGGAAGACCGTTTCGGCCAGCATCCGGCGAAGCCAGTCTCGGTAGGCCTTTGGGGTCCAACCGGCGCGGAGGGTGACCTGTAGGTAGGTCTCCACGCTGCACAGCACCGCGGTGGTCTCGACGAGTTCGTCGAAGGCAACGTCGCCACGCAGCCACCCCCGGTCGCG
>CAMFLL010000136.1 GCA_945957405.1 uncultured Mycolicibacterium sp.
GCCAACTCCACCAGCTCACGCGGAGCGAACTGCTCCGCAGACGCCTTGTACCCCAGTTTCAATTCAGCCACGTCCCATTTCTACTCCCCGGGTCGCCTCGGTATTCCACGGCCCATCGGCCGAGCGCTCGCTGAGGTACAGAAAAAGGGCACAAAACCGTACCCAGGTGAGCGCTCGCGGCAGGGGGTGTGGGGAGCGTCTTAGACTCGCGTGATGGCATCTGCACTGAACGACCTGGTTCAGGTGACCGATGTCGTGCACATCGCCCATACCCCGCTGGTCAACTGGACACTGGTCACCGGTGACCAGGGCGTGGTCCTGATCGACGCGGGGTTTCCCGGGCAACGTCACGAAGTCCTCGAGTCGCTGCGCGAGCTGGGCTACCAGTCCGGCGATGTGACCGCAATCCTGTTGACCCACGCCCACATTGACCATTTCGGCACGGCCATCTGGTTCGCCGCCGAGCACCGCACACCGGTGTACTGCCATGCCGACGAGGTGGGCCATTCGAAGCGCGAATACCTCGAACAGGCCTCCCCGGCAAGCGTTGCGATGCACGCCTGGCAACCGCGGTGGCTGAAATGGTCGATCGACATCTCCCGCAAGGGCGCATTCATGCACGGCGGCATACCGTCCACGCAGGCGCTGACCGAGGATGTCGCCGCCCAGCTGCCGGGTCATCCGTTGGCAGTGCCGACGCCCGGGCACACCGGCGGACACTGCAGCTATCTGGTCGACGACGTGCTGGTGTCCGGTGACGCACTGGTGACCGGACACCCCACCAGCGGCAAACGTGGTCCGCAGCTTCTACATCCGGTGTTCAACCACAATCAGGCCGATTGCGTCCGGTCACTCGACGCGCTGGGCCTGCTGGAGACCGAGGTACTGCTCCCCGGCCACGGTGAGGTCTGGCGCGGTCCGATCCGTGAGCTCACCGAGCAGGCGGCCCGATCGGTGTAGCGTCATCATCAGGCGTGCAGGACCGCCTGATGTCCGCTCGAAGAGGCCCAGCCTCCCTGCTCTGTTTGTCGTGTGCCGACCTCCTTTCGGCCCAGCTTCGCGGACGCCGGGCTACGAGAGGAGGCCGATATGGCCAGTTCCCTGCCCGACAATCCCTCCCTGGACCGGCTGCGCGCCGACGCCCGACGTCTGCAGCGTGGTGTGCGTGCCGGCGACGAGGACGCCGTAGCCGCAGTCCGTCACCACCATCCCAGGCCCGATATCGCCCTCGCAGCGCCCGCACAGTTCGCATTGCACGACGCGCAGTTGACGGTGGCGCGCGGTTACGGATTCAGTGGCTGGCCGGCCCTGGCGGGCTACCTGGCCTCGGCGGCCGCGCTGTCGTTCGACCCCAGCACCGTCGACGATGATGCGCTCGACACGGCCGACCGCTTCTGCTCGCTGGCGTCACTGCGCTACGACGACTCGGACGCCCCACCGCGCTGGGCGTCGGCCGCCGCATCACTGGACGCCGACCCCGGCCTGGTGGATCAGCACGTGTGGGCCGCGGCATCGGCCGCCGACTCCGCGGCGGTGGCGCGGAGTCTCGCCATCAGCCCGGCGACGGCGGCAATGGCGGGCGGCCCGCTGCGCTGGCAGCCGCTGATGTACCTGGCCTATTCACGAGTTCCGTTGGCGCGCAGTCTGGACGAGGTGCTGGCAGTGGCCACCCTGCTGCTCGACGCCGGCGCCGACCCGAACGCCGGCTACCTGTGGCGCGGTATGTCCACGCCGTTCACCGTGCTGACCGGCGTGTTCGGCGAGGGCGAGCAGGGCCCGCGCCGCCAACCCAGGCATCCCTACGCGACCGAGCTCGCGACGCTGCTGCTACAGCGCGGTGCGCACCCGGCCGATCAGCAGACCCTCTACAACCGGATGTTCCGAGCCGACAATTCGCACCTCGACCTGCTGTTCGCACACGGCCTAGCCGATGCCGGTCCGAGCCCGTGGGAGCGACGCCTGGGCGAGGCCATGGAAACGCGTCAGCAGATGTGGCGCCGCCAGATCGACTGGGCCGCCGGGCATGGTTTCGCTGCGCGCCTGGACCTGCTGGGGCGCAACGGTATCGACGTCGCCGGCGTCGAGGTGGTAACGCATCCGTTCCCGGCGGATCCGAACAGTCGGGACGACGACGGTGCGACACCACTGCACCACGCGGCGTGGGATGGTGACCTCGCGCTGATCCGCCGCCTACTCGACGCGGGTGCTGATCCCATGATCACCGAGGACCGGTTCGGGGCCACCCCGCTGGGCTGGGCCGAGCACGCTTATCAGACCGAGGCCGCCGACCTGTTGCGCGGGCAGTGATCTAAACCCGTTGAGCCCCAGCATGTCACACACTGTGCCGCCGGCAGGATATTCGCTGCGGTAGCCGAAGCGATCCTGGAGTCGGGGTGTGGCCGCCCGACGTGGGATCGGTCCACACCGTGGTGTTGTCGACCCCGGGAAAGTGTGCCGCCAGGTAAATCGGCTTGCGGTGCCTACCCTCCCGAACGGTCAGGGTATTCCCCACCGCTCTGCGATCAACTGGTGGCTGCGGAGCCGGTCCTCGTGGCGGTGCGTCACCGACGTGATCACGAGCTCGTCGGCGCCACTGACGCGCTGTAGCGCCGCCAACCGGTCGGCGACCTCATCGGGGTCACCGACGAACTGTGTGGCGATCCGGTCCTTGACCACTGCGAGTTGCTCCTCGGTCAGCGGCGGGCAGTCGTCAGGGTCGGGATAGGGCTGCGCTCCGCCGCCGGCCCGGACCGAGTACACCCAGTGCCCATAGCTGGCGGCCAGCTGCCTGGCCGTCGCCGTGTCCTCGGCGACCACGACATCGGCCGACACGACCACATAGGGTTCGGCCAGTGTGGCCGACGGCCGAAACCCCTTGCGGTACTCCTCAACTGCCTCCAGCGCGGTGGCCGGTGTGATGTGGTAGCTCGCCACGAACGGCAGGCCGTTGGCGGCGGCGACGCGGGCGCTCTGGCCCCGGGTGCTGCCGAACACCCACGGCACCAGACCGCTGCCCTCGCCGGGAACGGCATGGATGTCGACACTTCCGGTGGTGTAGGTGCCGGCGATCAGCGCCAGGATGTCGTCCACCTGATCGCCGAAATCCGGTGCGATCGCCTCGGGTTGCTGCAGCAGCGACATCCCGGCCTTGATGCGATCGCTCGACAGCAGCGCACTCTGGTCGAAGGGCGTCGGGATGACGACGCCGTCGATCTCGTGCCACTCGCGGGGTGGGCGCTCGGACTTCGGTCGGGCGTGTTGCGCTTCGCGTCGGCGCTGCCAGGACCGACCGATCCCGAGATCGATACGGCCCGGGTGGTAGGCGTCGAGGATGCCGAAACTCTCGACCACCGCCGCCGCGGTGGTCTGCCCCAGTTGAACCGCCGCGGCACCGACGTGAATGCTGTTGGTGGCCGCGGCGATCTGACCGATCACCAAGGCGGGAACCGAACTGGCGACGGCGACGAAGTGGTGTTCGGCGAGCCAGTAGCGGCGATAGCCCCACTGTTCGGCATGCCGAGCCAGATCCACTGAATTACGCAGCGCGGCAGTCGCATCCGATCCCGCGGCGATCGGAGAGAGGTCGAGGATGGACAGTGGAACTGTCATGATGCTCCTACGTCTCGGTTGGCGACGAGGATCTTCCCGAACGCGACCGGATACACCGGCCCGGCGCTGGGCAGCGGTTTGTCGAGGCGCGTGTAGCCGGCGGATTCGTAGAGCCGCTCGGCCTCGGGCTGCCGGTCACCGGTCATCAGGTAGATCCGCCGGTAGCCGCTGCGGGCGATGTCGCATTCCAGCTCGGCGAGCATCGCTTTGGCGTGGCCGCGACGACGGTGGTTGCCGTCGGTCCAGATCCGCTTGAGCTCCGCGGTGTCGTCGTCGAATCTGCGAAAGGCGCCGCCGGTCACGGGTACTCCGCCGATGACACCGATGAGCAGGCCGCCGTGTGGCGGGGCGAACTCCGACGCCGGAAAATCGTGCAACGCCGCCAGGTGCGCACTCAACGGACCGCCGTAACGTTGTGAGTACTCCACCGCCAATTCGGCCAGCAGCGGTGCCGCCAGCGCATCATCCTGCGCGACGCGCGCGAACTGCAGCTCACCAACGGTTCCGGTCATCACCTAAGGGTCTAACGCACGCCCCCGGCCCGCATTCCAGAACCCCGGTTTTGCTCACCATGAGCGAATGTTCTGCCAGGCGGGCAACCGAAAACCAACCTGAGGCGTCGACCACACTGACGATCCGCGGTGACGACCACTGTCCGCCCGAACCGGCGAGCAGACGCGGACTCGCATCTTTTACCCCATTTTTGTGCGAGTTTGCGACTGCTCGCCATCTGGAGCCCGTGGCCTCAGAAACTTGACAGGTGTAAAGTTCGGCCGCATGGACAACATCCGGGGCAGGAATGTCGTCATCACGGGCGCGGCCAGGGGTATCGGCTACGCCACCGCGAAAGCGCTGCTCGCCCGCGGTGCGCGGGTGGTGATCGGTGACCGCGACGTGGCGGTTCTCGACAAGGCCGTGACCGAACTGAACCGGCTGGGACAGGTCACCGGCTATCCGGTCGATGTCACCGACGCCGAGTCGTTCGCGATGTTCCTCGACAAGGCGCGCGCCGACGGGACAGGCCAGATCGACGTCCTGATCAACAACGCGGGCGTCATGCCGGTCGGCCCGTTTCTCGCGCAGACGGAACAGGCCATCCGGACCTCGATCGAGGTCAACTTCTACGGCGTGCTGACCGGTTGCCGGTTGGTGCTGCCCGAGATGGTCAAGCGTCGCGGCGGCCACATCGTCAACATCGCCTCGCTGGCCGGCATGGTCGCGGTCCCCGGGCAGGTCGTGTACGCCGGCACCAAGTTCGCTGTGGTGGGTTTGTCCACGGCCCTGGCCGACGAGTTCGCACCGCAGGGCGTCAAGGTCAGTGTCGTGCTGCCGACCTTCACCAACACCGAGTTGATCGCCGGCACCCACACATCGTCATCGCAGAAGCCGGTCCAGCCCGAGGACATCGCCGCCGGGGTGCTCAAAGTCCTCGACAAGCCGTCGATCACGCATCTGTCGGTGCCGGCCGCGCTACGCCCGATCAGCGCCGTCACGCAGTTGCTGCCGCCACGGGCGCGGCGCTGGTTGTCGCACAAGATGGGCAACGACACGGTGTTCCTGAACCTCGACACCGCCGCCAGGGCCGGCTACGAACAGCGGGCGCAGAACGCCACCGGTGTCATCGAGAAGGACTACCGGACCGTCAACCTGATTCGCCGCGCATACCCTTGCGCATGATCGAGGCGAGTTCGGCCCGCGATGACGCCCCGACCCGCTGGCACGCCCGGTAGATGTGCCCCTCCACGGTGCGCACCGACGTGTACAGCCGGTCTGCGATGTCCTTGTTGGACAGCCCGACCGCCACCAGTTCGGCGATCTCGCGCTGCCGTCCGGTCAGCGGCGTGGGTGTGGCCGGGCTGCGCGTCGCCGGCGTACACAACCCGCCGCACTCCTCGGACAGCTGCGCTGCCACCGATGCCGCATACAGGCCCCGGCTGCGGGACTGCGCACCGGTGAACGCCACCGCGGCCTGCGCGGCGGCGTCGGCGGCGGTGGCCCGGTCGCCGTACGCCTGATACGCCTCCGACGCCGACAGCAGTCCCTCCCCGTTCCCTGCCAGCAGCGACTCAGCATGCAGCGCAACGGCATCCGCCACCGGTAGCGACAGTTCGTCGGCCAGTTCCCTGGCGCGGACCGCGATGTCCTCCAGGCCGCTGTGCACACCCCACTGCACAGCGGCCTGCAAGCACGCCACCTCGTGCGTGGGCTGACCCCGATCACGGGCCACCTTCGCCTCCGCCACCACCGTTTCGATGGCGTCGGTGAGCCCACCGTTGGCCGCGAGCATCCAGCCGTTGGCCAGCGCCAGCCCCGTCTGCATGAAGAAGTAGTTCGGTGGCACGTTGGCACTGGCCTCGACGAACATGTGCCGCGACGGTTCGGCCTCACCGAGTTTGGCGTGTCCCTCGGTCAGCCCGAAGGTGCAGGCTGGCCGCAAACCCGTTGTGATGCCGTGGTTTTCGACCCCGGCGAGGGCTTCGTGCAGCATCTTGACCGCCGGGCGCACCTCCCCGCGCATCAGTTCCGCGACTCCCGTCAGGAACACCAGGTTGGCGTACGCCAGGCCCGGCATGTCGGCGGCCAGCGCCGACAGTGTGCCCGCGGCGCGCCGGCACTCCTCCAGCCGGCCGGTCAGCCGGCAGGCGCGGGCGTACACCCCGCCGAACCAGAACCGCATGTGCGAGGACTCATATGACGTGCTCGCACGGTCCAGCGCCGCCTGCCCCACCGCGCCGATCTCGTCGGCATGCCCGAGTGCGCCGCTGGCCATGATCAATGCCACCGAGGCCAGCATGGCGTTCAGATCAGACAACGCGTCGCAGGCCAGAGCTTCGCGCGCCTTACGCTCGGCATCGAGGCAACGTGCCGACACGGCATCCAGGCATGCCTCGACCGAATACCGGACCGCCCGCTGATCATCGGTCTCGTCGGGCCCCGCCAGCGTCGCCAGCGCCGCTGCGGCGTCGTCGGCGCGGCCCAGCATCCAGATGTAGTTCGCCGCACGCAGGCTCACCCACCGGTGGCGGTCGACACCGTCGCGCTCGCTGAGCACGCACAGGAACTCTTCGGCACCCGCACCGTCGCCGGCCAGGAAGCGGTTGACGGCCAGGATCTCGGTGGCCTCGGTGGAGCCGGCCTGCACCGCGGCACAGGCAAACCGTTCGGCGAGATCGAGATCGAGCAGCGTCATGGTGTGCCGGGCGGCCTCGACGTACAGCTCGGGATCGGGCGGTAGATCGGAATCGAGCGTCAACAGCGCGCGGCGCACCACGGCCTGCGGGTCGGTGTCGTTCTGCTTGCCCATTTGCTGGGCCAGCGCCCCGCGAACCTTCGACAGATGCAGCTCGCCGGCGGCGCCGCGGCGCAACTCACCGAACAGCGGATGCGCGAGACGGGCCATCAAGGCGCCACCGCTGCGCTCGACGCTGATGAGATGCATCTGTTCGGCCTTCT
The DNA here is from genome assembly GCA_945957405.1 of uncultured Mycolicibacterium sp. GTDB lineage: Bacteria > Actinomycetota > Actinomycetes > Mycobacteriales > Mycobacteriaceae > Mycobacterium. Next base: position 7,063 of record CAMFLL010000136.1, read on the forward strand.
CGATGTCGGCCCGGTCCACGAACTCCATCAGCAGGTCCACGCTGAGCGGCTCGTACTGCGACAACGTGTCGACCACGGTCGCCAGCTCGGGTTCCAGCCGGTCGAGTTGGTTACCCACCAGGTCGGTCATGCTCTGGGAGACCGCGACGTCGCCGTCCCACATCCACACCCCAGCCACCTGCCGGACCCGGCCCGCCGCCACCTGATCCTTGAGCAACTGCTGGAGGAACAGCGCGTTTCCGCCGGTGAGCCGCCAAAACCGTTGTGCGCTACGCGCATCCACCGGGCCTTCGAGCACGCTCTCGACCATCGCGCGCGTCGAGTCCGCCGAGAGCGGTTCGAGGTCGAGACGGGCCAGCAGGCCGTCCTTCCACAGCGCCTTCACCGCATCCGGTTCGCCGGCGCCGGTGCGCACCGTGACCACCAGCCGGGCCTCCCGGGTCTGGGCGATCTGGTGCACCACGTGAGCCGAGAAACCGTCGAGCAGGTGTGCGTCGTCGACGCCGATCAGCATCCGGCCCTGACGTTGCTGGGCGACAAGAGAATTGATGACGCGGCGCACACTCGGCGCGGGTTCGTTGACGGTCTCCCCCAGCGAGGCGGTGAAGGCCCCCAACGGGATCGGTCGCGCCGATGTGGTGCCGACGATCCAGTTCGTCCTGGTGCCCGCCGCCGCCGCTTGGGACAGCAACTCACGCGCGAGCCTGGTTTTCCCCACACCGGCAGCACCGGCTATCACCACACCCGCGAAATTGCCGACCCCGCTCAATGCCCGACGAAGGGTCGCCAGTTCACTGTCCCGCCCGGTCAGCGCATTTCCGCTGATCACCGGCCGACTATAGCGCGCCGGAGGCCCTCGATGCGGCGAATGCAGCGCGAACGCCCGCAGTGGTGTCATCACCTGCGTGCCAAGGCTTCCCATCACGGTGAAGCCAACCCGTCGCTACTTCAGCGCTTGGTCCAGATCCGCGATCAGATCCTCGGTGCCCTCGAGGCCGACCGAGATGCGCACCACCCCGTCACCCAGCCCGATCGCGGCCCGTCCCTCGGGGCCCATCGCCCGGTGTGTGGTGGTGGCCGGGTGCGTGATCAGTGACTTCGCATCGCCGAGGTTGTTCGAGATGTCGATCAGGTCGAGCCGGTCCAGAACCTCGAAAGCCCGCTGTTTACCGCCGCCGTCGGGGGCGTCGAGTTCGAAGGTGATGACCGTGCCGCCGCCGGACATCTGGCGCTTGGCGAGATCGTGCTGGGGATGCGAGGGCAGGAAGGGATACCGCGTCCAGCGCACGGCGGGATGGCCCTCGAGGAATTCGGCGATCCGCAGCGCGGCGTCGGTGCTGTAGTTGACGCGAACGGCCAGCGTCTCCAAACCCTTGAGCAGGGTCCAGGCGTTGAACGCACTCAGCGCAGGCCCGGTGTGCCGCATCAGGGTCTGCACCGGCCCGTCGATGTACTCCCTGTCACCGAGGATCGCACCGCCGAGCACCCGGCCCTGACCGTCGATGTGCTTGGTGCCGGAGTACACCACGACGTCGGCGCCCAACGGCAGGCCTTGCTGCAGCAGCGGTGTGGCGAAGACGTTGTCCAGCACCACCTTCGCGCCCGCGGCATGCGCGAGTTCACTGACCGCGGCGATGTCGACGAGCGACTGCATGGGATTCGACGGTGTCTCGAAGAACACGGCCTGCGTCGGCGTGCTCAGCGCCTGCTCCCACTGGTCGAGGTCGTCACCGTCGACGAACACCGTCTCGACACCCCAGCGCGGCAGGATCTCGTTGCACACCACGAAGCACGAGCCGAACAGGCTGCGGGCCGCGACCAGGCGGTCACCGGCACCCAGGAGGGCGCCCAGTGCCGTGAACACCGCCGCCATGCCGGTGGCCGTGGCGAACGCCGCCTCGGCGCCCTCGATCAGGCGCAGCCGTTCCTCGAACATCGAGATCGTCGGGTTGCCGTACCGCGAGTAGACGTAGCGGTCGATGTCGCCGGTGAACGCCATCTCGGCGGCCGCGGCGTTCTCGTAGACGTAGCCCGAGGTCAGGTACATCGCCTCGGCCGTCTCCTCGAACCCCGACCGCAGCAGGCCGCCGCGCACACCGATGGTGGCCTGGCTGACGCCCTCAGGCAGCGGGGTCGGGATCCGAACCGAGGGCACGGGCGGTTTCGCGTCGGTCATGACTGCACCCACGGCAAACCGATGGACCGCCACCCGGTGGCGCCGCGATGCTTGTGTTCGTCGAGGTTGCCCTCGAACCCGTCCAGGACGTTGTAGGACGGCGCGATGCCCGCGGCCGTCGCGGCCTCGGCGGTCGAGATGGAGCGGTTACCGGAGCGACACAGGAAGATCACCGGCCGTTCGCCGGGGGTGATCCCGGCCGCCGTGAGATCGGCGACGAAGTCACCGTTGCGCGTCCCGTCGCTGCGATTCCACTCGATGAAGATGACTTCGCGGCCCAGGCTGGTCAGGTCGGGTACCCCGACGAATGTCCATTCCGCCTGTGTGCGCACGTCGACGAGCACCGCATCGGGGTCCTCGCTGAGCATCTTCCACGCCTCCTCCGGCGTGATGTCTCCTGCATAGCTCACGAGGCGAGTTTTCCACATCTGTCTGGGTGCCCACGGTCCAGCGTGCGTCGGGGCCGGCCGCGCGGCTGTGTCGGCACCGCGCTCGCGGCATGCTCACCGGGGACCGGCCGTGCAGACCCGCCATGTGCCGTCCTCGCGGACGAAGGAGGTGGCCGTGTCGATCTTGGCGTCCTTATCGCTGTCGAAGTGGTACTGCACGGTGGCGGTGGCCTTGTCCCCGTCGACCGTCACGCCGGTGACATTGTCGACGTAGCGCGCACCTTTCTCGGTCACCGACTTCTTCTGTGCGCCAATCACATCCGCTTCAACACCGGCCTCGGTGGCACAGGTGCTGGCACGGAACCCACCGTAGTCCAGGCGTTGCAACGCGTCGTTCTGGGCCAGCGCCGCACGCACCACCGCCTCCCGCTCACTGTCGCCGCCCCGGTTGCGCAGCGTCATGACGCCGATGCCGATCACCACCGCAACGATGATCACCAGGGCCGCGATGAACGGCATTGCGGTGTTACCGCCTGACCCGGATTCGGCGTCCGCATCGGCGTCCTCACGAGATCGGATCACGGCTGCCGCAACTCCCGCATGGCGATCCCCGCCTGGCGGACGCGATCGCGCGCCCTGACGATGTCGGGCGCCGTGGACAGCGCCAACGCAAGCCTGCCGTTGACGCTTCCGGCACTGCCGGCCTGCCGCGCGAAGATCCGTGCATCGGTCTCGGCCACCTCAAGGGCCTTCGACAACGCCGCGGCCACGTGGGTGAAGTCGCCGGGCTCACCGTAGGCCACCTCCGCGGCGCCCGGCGAGATCATGATGGTGTCGACGGGCAGGCCCAGCGTCGCCCTGGCCCGCAGTTCGAACTCCGACAACCGCTGGGTGCGCAGCGTCACCAGCGCACTGTCGTAGGGCACCGCCGTCACGTCGGAGAAATAGACCTCGTCGCCTCGGACCAGCAGTTCGACACCGAACACGCCACGGCCGCCGAGCGCACCGACAATGCGTGCCGCGATCGACTTCGCGGCACCCAGTGCGGCGTCGGACATCTGCTGCGGCTGCCAGGCCTCCAGCGCGCCCGCCACCTGCCGGTGCCCGATCGGTTCGCAGAAGTGCACGGCGTTGCCTGCGGTGCGCACCGTCAGCAGCGTCACCTCGTGGTCGATCTCCACAACTGTCTCGGCGAGCACCCGGTGCTGGGCGAAGCGTCCACCGGCCATCGGACCCGCGATGGCACGCTGCCAGGCCGGCCCGATGTCGTCGGGCCGCAGCAGTACCGACTGCCCCTCGCCTGGCACCGCGACCAGCGGTTTGACCACCAGCGGAAACCCCGCGTGCTCGGCGATGGCGGTCAGTTCGTCGACCGAACCGGCGAACCAGAACGGCGCCGTCGGCAGGCCCAGTTCGTCGGCGGCGAGCCGGCGCATCCCTTCGCGGTCCAGCGTCATGCGGACCGTGCGGGCACTGGGCACCACGTCGATACCGCGGGTTTCCGCGGCGGCCAGCGCGTCGGCGGCGACGGCGTCGGTGGCGGTCACCACGTAGTCCGGCTTGACCAGCTCGACCACGGCATCCAGGGCGTCGGGATCGGTGAGCTGCACGACCCAGGTCTGATCGGCGATGCCGTGCGCGGGTGCGTCGGCGTGGCTGTCGACCGCCACCACGTCGACTCCGAGGCGCTGGAACGTGATCACGAGTTCGCGGCCCAGCTCGCCGGATCCGATCAGCATCACCTTCGGGCGGGTGGCCTTCTCGGGTTCGGCCGGTTCCGGCTCGCCCGTTGCGTCGGTCGCATCGGTCGGGTCCTCCGCGTCGGTCCCGTCCGTCGAGTCCGTGACGTCCGGAATCGGTTCCGGCTCGGTGGGCGCCGGGGGCACGGTGTCGGTGTCGGTCTCGGTCCGTTCGTCCTCGTCACTCACCCCAGCAGCTCCAGATCCACATAGCACCACCGCCAACTCTCGCCGGGCTCCACCGACCGCATCACCGGGTGTCCCGTCGCCTGAAAATGCGCGGTGGCGTGCTGGCCCGGGCTCGAATCACAGCAGGCGACATGCCCGCAGGTCAGACACATCCGTAGATGCGCCCACGTGGACCTGCCGTCCGCGGCGCACTCCTGGCAGTCCTCGGACAAGCGCGCGGGTTCTTCGGTATCGGCGGCGGCGGTCAGATGCGCACAACCACGGACCGCAACGGGTTCGGGGCGGCGCGATCGTCTCACCGTGCGCACCCCCGCGGGGAATCCTGCATGCTAGCCAGGGAGTTGAGGCACATGGTGTCCAAGGATAGGTGCACCCACACGAGCGGAGGTCAACGCCATGTCTGCCGAACTGCTCGCCGTGCTGGTGGGGGCGGTGCTGATTTCGGCGTTGGCCCGCCGCTACAACCTGTCGTCGCCGTTGGTGTTGGTGGTGGCCGGGCTGGCGGTCGGCCTGATCCCCGGCATCCCGGACATCGTGCTCGACCCCGAGCTGGTGCTGTTCGTCATCCTGCCGCCGCTGCTGTGGTCGGCGGGCCTGGAGAGCTCCTATGTGGACTTGCGTAAGAATCTCGCACCGATCGGCTGGCTGGCCGTGGGGCTGCCGCTGGCCACGACCTTCGCCGTGGGTTACGTCGCGTACCGCACAGTGCCAGAACTGACCCTGGCCGCCGGTCTGGTCCTCGGCGCCATCGTCGCCCCGCCCGACGCGGTGTCGGCGACGGCGATCGGTCGCCGCCTGGGGCTGCCGCGCCAGATCATGACCTTGCTCGGCGGGGAGAGCCTGCTCAACGACGCCACCGCCCTGACGGCCTACAAGGTCGCGTTGGCCGCGGCCATCGGTGCGGCCGCCAGCCCGGGTCATGCGGCCGGTGTCTTCGTGTGGGCCGTCATCGGCGGCGTGCTCGTCGGCGTGGTGATCGGTAAGGCGATCGTCCTGATCCGCGCCTGGCTCGACGACCCGCTGGCCGAAAGCGCGATCGGCCTGGTGGCGCCGTTCGTGCTGTACCTGATCGCCGAGGAGGTCCACGGCTCGGGCGTGCTGGCGGTGGTCTCGGCGGCGCTCATCATGGGCCAGCGTTCGACCAACGCCGGATTCGCGACACGACTGCAGGACGACGCGGTGTGGCGTGCCGTCCAGCTGCTGCTCGAATCGCTGGCGTTTCTGCTGATCGGCCTGCAACTGCCCCAGGTGATCGCCGAGATGGAGGGCATTCCGTTCCGCGTCATCCTGTTGTCGTCGGTGGCGGTGTTCGCGACGGTGCTCGGCGTGCGCCTGGCATGGGTGTTCGGTTCGGCGTTCGTGCTGCCCGCGCCACGCAACCCCGACGGCACCCGGGCCCCGCGGCCCAGTGCCGCCGGCGTGTTCGTCGTCGCATGGGCCGGGATGCGGGGCGTGGTGTCGCTGGCCGCCGCGTTCGGTGTGCCCCTGACGACGTTGTCGAATGCACAGTTTCCGGGCCGGCCGCACATCGTGTTCCTGACGTTTGTCGTGGTGGTGGGCACCTTGCTGTTGCAGGGTCTGACACTGCCGTGGCTGATCCGGCGGCTCGACGTGGGCGACGACGATCAGCAGCACGCCGACGCCCTGGCCATCGTGGCGGCCAGGACCAGGGCCGCCGATGCGGCGGCGCGGCGCCTCGACGAACTGCTGCAGCAGGCCCGCGACTCCGGGCGGTCCAGCGAGGTCTACGAACGCGGCGCCGCGGTGCTGCGGCGCTGGAACGACCACCGCAAGAACAGCGCCTGGGAGGAACGGCTGGGCCGCGGCGATGACGAGCTGGGTGCCAGCCCCAGCGCCGCCATGCGCAAGATGCGGCTGGCGATGCTCAGCGCCGAGCGCGAGACCCTGATCGCCGAACGCGACGCCGACCGCATCGACGACGAAGTGCTCCGCAGCCTGCTGCACGATCTGGACTTGGAGGAAGCCAGCCTCAACCGGTGAGGTCGGCGGAGAACGAGCGCATCGCGGCCAGCAGCGCGTCGAAGACCCGGTGCGCCGTGGCCAGATCGGCGTCCGACACCTCCGCCAGCGCCGCGCGGTGATGCTGCGCCAACGGCGTGAAGAAGGCCCTGGCGACGGCCAGCCCGTCGTCGGCGTAGCGCAGGATGACCTTGCGTCGGTCGGCCGGATCGGATTCACGGCGCAGGTGGCCCGACTCGATCATCCGCTCCACCAGGTAAGTGATGGCCGCCCCTGACACACCCATCCGCTGCCGCAGCTCGCCCGCGGTCAACGGCCGGCCCGCGTCATCGGCCACCATGACGTACACCAGTGCTCGAAAGTCGTTGGCGGACAGCTGGTTCTGCGCGGCGAACACCCGGCCGATCTGTTCGGATTCGGCGGCGACGGCGCGCACATCGCCGGCCAGCAATCCCTCCAACTCGGCCCGCCGCGACATCCCACCACCCTATCCCGAGATATTTCATCTGTTTAATGTTTAAGTAGATTAATAATCCGGGTATGTTGGCCGTCGTGAGTTGGAACCGTCTTGCCACCTTGGTCACCTCGCCGCGGTCGTGGGTGCTGGCTCTGCTCGTGCTCGTGGCCTCCGGTGCGCTGATGGCGCTGGCCGGCAGCAACGACTCGGCCTCGCAATCGCCTGTGTCACTGCCGCCGTCGGCGGAGTCGGCGCGCGCCGCCGAAGCGGCCCGGCAGTTCCCCGGCGGCGACCGGGCTCCGGTGATCCTGGTGGTCACCCGCACCGACGGCACTCCGCTGCGCCCCGCCGACCGCGACGCCGCCGAGCAGGCCCGGCTGCGGATGGCACAGCAGGCCGGGGCCGCCCCGGCCGGGCCGCCGTTGTCGGTCTCCGAGGACGGGCAGGCCGGACTCGCCGCCGTCCCGCTGGACACCGGACTGTCCGGATTCGCGCTCAGCGATACCGTCACCTCGCTCCGGACGGCGGCAACCGACGGTCTGCCAGGGGAATTGCGGGCCCAGGTGACCGGCGGGCCGGCGTTCGGCGCCGATATCGCGGGCGCATTCTCCGGCGCCAACATCACGCTGCTCGCGGTGACGGCCGCCGTAGTGGCCGTGCTGTTGATCCTGACGTACCGCTCACCGGTGCTGTGGCTGGTCCCGTTGGTCGTCATCGGCATCGCCGACCGGGTGGGCGCCACCGTCGGCGGGGCCGTGACCTCGCTGGCCGGCCTGACCGCCGACGGTTCGACCGCCGGTATCACCAGCGTGCTGGTGTTCGGCGCGGGCACCAACTATGCGCTGCTGCTGATTTCGCGGTACCGCGAGGAACTCGGCCGGACCCGCGCCCATCGCGAGGCCCTGGCCACCGCGGTCCGCACCGCGGGCCCGGCCATCATCGCCAGCAACGCCACGGTGGTGCTGGCACTGTTGACCCTGCTGCTGGCGTCCTCGCCGAGCACACGCAGCCTCGGCCTGCAGGCGGCATCGGGACTCGTTGTCGCCGCGGTCTTCTCACTGCTGGTGCTGCCGCCGCTACTCGCCGTCTGCGGCACCCGGCTGTTCTGGCCCTTCATCCCGAAGCTGCACGAGCGCGGCCTGGCCGACGCCGGTGTCTGGCACCGCATCGCCACGGCGGTGGCACGCAGGCCTGTACCGGTGCTGATCGCGGCGCTGGCGGGGCTCACGGTGCTGGCATGCGGACTGCTGGGGACCAGCACCGGCCTCACGCAGACCGAGCAGTTCCGCGTGAAGGCGGAGTCCGTCACCGGTTTCGAGACGTTGGCCGAGCATTTCCCGGGCGGGTTGACCGACCCGACCCGGGTGATCGCCGCCTCGGCGAAGACCGAGGCGATCCAGCGGGCCATCGAGGGCACCGGCGGTGTCGTCTCGGTGACGCGCGCCGGCGACGACGGCGCGGGCGCGACTCAGTGGTCGGTGGTGGTCGACGGTGACCCGGCGAGCGACGAGGCATTCGAAAGTATTGCTGCACTGCGTGATTCGGTTCACGCGGTGGACCCCGGCGCACTGGTCGGCGGATCCGATGCGCAGGCCCTCGATGTGAAGAACGCCGCGGCCCGGGACCGGCTGGTCATCATCCCGGCCATCCTGGCGGTGGTCCTCGGCGTGCTGTTCGTTCTGCTGCGTGCGGTGGTCGCCCCGCTACTGCTGGTCGCCGTCACGGTGGTGTCGGCGCTTGCAGCACTGGGCCTGGGCGGCTGGGTCAGCATCCATGTGTTCGGTTTTCCCGGCTTGGACACCAGCACACCGTTGTTCGCGTTCCTGTTCCTGGTGGCCCTCGGCGTGGACTACACGATCTTCCTGGTGACCCGCGCCCGCGAGGAGACCGAAGGGCACGGCACCCGCGAGGGCATCGTGCGGGCGGTGTCGGCCACGGGTGCGGTGATCACCAGCGCGGGTATCGTGTTGGCCGCGGTGTTCTGCGTGCTCGGCGTGCTGCCGCTGATCGTGCTGACCCAACTGGGCATCATCGTCGGCCTGGGAATCCTGTTGGACGCCTTCCTGGTTCGCACCGTCGTCATCCCGGCCCTGTTCACGATGATCGGGCCGAAGGTGTGGTGGCCATCGCCCCTGGCTACCGTGTGAGCGTGCGCACCGAACACATCGCCACGGCACTGGGCGGACTGCGCGTGCAGGTCGGCGAACCCACGGGCGAGGCCATGCTGTTCTGGCCCAGTCTGCTGATGAGCGGCGACATGTGGACCGCGCAGGCCCAGCATTTCGCACAGCGCTATCAGGTGATCCTGGTCGACCCACCGGGCCACGGCCGGAGCGACCCACTGCACGCGATGTTCAGTTTCGCCGACTGCGCCCGCGCCATCGCCGACGTTCTGGACCACCTCGACATCGGCCGCGCCCACGTCATCGGCAACTCGTGGGGCGGCATGATCGGCGCGACGTTCGCGGCGACCTGTCCGGACCGGGTGGGCGGCAGCGTGCTGATGAACTGCACGGCATCGGCGGCCGGGCGGCGCCAGAAGATCGAATACGGCTTCCTGCTTCGGGTGGCCAAGGCGCTGGGCGCGATCCGGCCGCCGCTGACCTCCTCGGTGCTCAAGGCTTTCCTCGGTCCGACGACGTTCTCGACGCGCCCCGACGTGGTCGACACGGTGCGCCGGGCCGTTCAGTCGGTCGACGTGTCGTCGGCGGCCTGGGCCGTCCGCAGTGTGGTGCCCGCGCGCCCGGACCAACGATCGCTGCTCGGCGCGGTCCGAACCCCGGTCCTGGTGGTGGCCGGCGCCGAGGACGCCACATTCCCGATCCCCGAGACCATGGCGATGGCCGCCGCCATCCCGGGCGCGTCGACGGCGGTGCTCGACGGCGTCGCGCACCTCGCGGCGCTGGAGAACCCACCGCTTGTCAACACGCTGATCGGGGATTTCCTGCAGCGCGCGTAGCGTCGAAGCATGGCGGACACAGCCACTGCCCCACAAATACCCGTGCACATGCGCCGCGACGCGTTCGATCCGACACCGGAACTGCGCGCCATCCAGGAGACCGACGGCGTCAAGACCGTCGTCAACGCCTTCGGGATGCCCGTCCACCTGGTCACGCGTCATGACGACGTCAAGGCCGTGCTGTCGGACCACGAACGGTTCTCCAACGCCCGGCCACCGGGTTTCGTGGTGCCGGGCGCACCGCCGGTCGACGAGGACGAGCAGGCCAGGAACCGCTCTGGCAATCTGCTGAGCCTCGACCCGCCCGAACATCAGCGGCTGCGCCGCATGCTCACCGGTGAGTTCACCGTCAAACGGATGAAGCGGCTGGAGCCGCGCATCGTCGAGATCGTGCACCAGCATCTCGATGCCATGGAATCGGCTGGGCCCCCAGCCGATCTCGTCGCCGACTTCGCGCTCCCCATTCCGTCGCTGGTCATCTGCGAGCTGCTCGGGGTGCCCTATGCCGACCGCACCGACTTCCAGCACCGCACCGCCCGCCAGCTCGACCTGTCCCTGCCCATCCCGGAGCGGATCGAACTGGCCAGGCAGGGCCGGGAGTACATGGCGACGCTGGTCGCCGATGCCCGTCGGCACCCGAACGACGACCTGCTGGGGATGTTGGTCCGCGACCACGGGGACGAGCTGACCGACGACGAATTGATCGGTATCGCAGGCCTGTTGCTGTTGGCCGGCCACGAGACGACGTCCAACATGCTCGGCCTGGGCACTCTGGCGCTGCTGCGGCACCCCGATCAGCTGGCCGCGGTCCGCGACGACCCGGCCGCCGCCGCGCCCGCGGTGGAGGAACTGCTGCGGTGGCTCTCGATCCTGCACACCTCGATCCCCCGCATCACCACCACCGACGTGGTGGTGGCCGGCGTCCCGATCGCGGCCGGCCAGTTGGTGTTCGCGTCCCTGCCCGCCGCCAACCGGGACCCCGCTTTCGTCGATGATCCCGATCTGCTCGACATCCGGCGCGGCGCCATGGGCCACCTCGGTTTCGGGCACGGGGTGCACCACTGCCTGGGCGCGCCCCTGGCCCGGATGGAGATGCGCATCGCGTTTCCCGCACTGCTGCAACGGTTCCCGACATTGGCGCTGGCAGAGCCGTTCGAGGACGTGGCATTCCGGTCGTTCCATTTCATCTACGGGCTGCGGGCGCTGGCGGTGACATGGTGAAAGTGCATGCCGACGAAGGCGTGTGCATCGGCGCGGGCGTATGCGTGATGACCTCGGAGGCGGTCTTCGATCAGGACGACGACGGCATCGTGGTGGTGCTCACCGAGGAGGTGC
>CAMFLL010000137.1 GCA_945957405.1 uncultured Mycolicibacterium sp.
GAGTGCCCGAATGCCGAGCCGACCCCGCCGGCGTCGTACTGCCCGGCCACCAGGACCATCGCCGTGGATCTCGCGGCTCTGCGCAAGCTCGGCGAGGTCGGCGATGAGTCCGATTACGTTCTGGTGCAAGGAGACAACACCGCCCTGTCGATCGTGGTGTCCCGCTACATGCTGGCGATCCAGCAGGATCGGGGGGTGCCCCTCGACTCGCCGACGGCCGCACTGCGCACCGCATGCCTGACCGGTGCGGCGCAGGGCAAGCTGATCAAGCCCGTGGACCTGCCGACCGGGGACAGTCTGGTGCTCACCGCAGGTGACATCGACGAGGCCGTCGCGGGTCTGCTCACCAACGGACAGGTCGCCACCGATGTCAACGGAGTCACCGTGCCCGCCGGCTTCACCCGGATCGTGGCGTTCCGGTCAGGCCTCGTCGACGCGGGTGCGGGCGAGATCTGCTACCAGCGCTTCACATGACCAGTTCGAGCCGCACGCCCAACAGTCGCACGGGGCGGTCCAATTCGAATTGATCGAGGACGGCCAGGGCGGTCGCGGTGATGACATCCGGATCGGTGCTGGGTGCCGTGAGCTTACGGATCTTGGTGCGGGTGTAGAAGGTGTTGGTGCGGACCGTGACCGCGACGCGGGCCGCGATCCGGCCGTCGGCCGCGATCTCGGTGAGCGTGCGCTGCGCCAATTCGGTGACGGCCGAATCGATCTCCGCGCGGTCGGTCAGATCGGCCGGGAACGTGATGACATGGCTGCGCGAGCGGGGCACCCACGGGTCGGAACTCACCGTATCGTCACCGCCGCCCTTGGCCAGCAGCAACAACCACAATCCGGTCCTGGGTCCGAATGCCCTGGTGAGCATCTCCGCGTCGGCGCCTGCCAATGCCCGCACCGTGGTGATATCAAGGGCAGCAAGCTTTTTGGCGGTTTTTGGTCCCACACCCCACAGGGCATCGACCGGGCGCTCGCCCATGACGTCCATCCAGTTGGCATCGGTGAGCGTGAAGACCCCGGCCGGTTTGGCAAACCCGGTGGCCACCTTCGCGCGCTGCTTGTTGTCGCTGATACCCACGGAACACGACAGCCCGGTGGCGCCGGTGATGTCGGTGCGCACGCGTTCGGCGAGCGCAACGGGGTCGCCGACGTCGGCGCCCAGATACGCCTCATCCCACCCCCACACCTCCAGCGGATGGCCGAGGTCGCGCAGCAGCCCCATCACCTCGTCGGACGCGGCGTCATAGGCGGCGGGGTCCGACGGCAGGAAGGTGGCGTCCGGGCAGCGGCGTGCGGCGGCGCGCAACGGCATGCCGGCATGCACCCCGAACTCGCGGGCCTCGTAGGAGGCGCAGGTGACCACCTTGCGTGGTTCGGTCGGATCCCCGTTCCCGCCGACGATCACCGGCAGGCCGACGAGGTCGGGGCGGCGACGCAGTTCGACCGATGCCAGGAACTGGTCGAGGTCGACATGGAGGATCCAGGGCCGGGCGCCGGCCTGGGCGGTCATCGTCCGCAGAGCTTGCGTGCCAGGCTCTCCCAGGCGGCACCGATGTCGTCGATGGTCCGGTTCCGGTCGGCGATCTGGTGTTCGACGTAGTCGGCGTCGAGCAGCGCCAGCAGCGCGTCGGTCTGGGCGTCGAGGTCACCGGTGGTGCCCGCAGACTCCAACAGCACGTGCACGTGCCTGCGTAACACCAGCGCGGGCGCACTGTGGCGGGTCGCCACGTCACGGTTGACGTCCGACAGCAGTGCGTGGTGGTCGTGCGCGAAGCGGATCCGCTCGCGTCCGAACGCGACCAGGCGGTCGATCGGCGGCGCGTCGGGCCCCAGTGGGGGAGGTCCGAACAGGAACGCCTGCTGGCTGGCGCGCTCGTCCTCGTCGAGGAGCACCATCATCAGCCCGGCGCGGCTGCCGAACCTGCGGAACACCGTGCCCTTGCCCACACCGGCCGCCGTGGCGATATCGTCCATCGTGACCGCGTCGGCGCCGTGCTCGGCGATCAACCGGCGGGCCGCATCCAGCAGGAGCAGCCGGTTCCTGGCGGCGTCGCCGCGTTCGGGGTGGACCGCGGATACAGGTAGCCCGGCACGATCTGCCTGGTCGGTCCCGGGACTCATGTTCTGCACTTTAACTCAGCCGGAATAATTCGGACCACGGTCCGGTTAGGTCGTGGGAGTATCGGACGACAAGAACGAAGGGAACTGAGGATGGCTGAGACCACAGTGCTGGTGCTGGTGGGAAGCTTGCGCGCGGCCTCGATCAACCGTCAGATCGCGGAGACGGCGATCGAGAACGCCCCTGACGGTGTCGAGTTGACAGTGTTCGACAGGCTCGGCGAGCTGCCGTTCTACAACGAGGACCTCGATACGGCCGACGCGCCGGAGCCGGTGGTGGCGTTGCGCGCCGCCGCGGCCGGTGCGGACGCGGCGCTGGTGATCACCCCGGAATACAACGGCAGCATCCCGGGTGTGCTGAAGAACGCCATCGACTGGCTGTCGCGGCCCTTCGGCAACAGCGCGCTCAAGGACAAGCCGGCGGCGGTCATCGGGACCGCGCTCGGCCAGTACGGCGGTGTGTGGGCACACGACGAGACCCGTAAGTCGTTCGGGATCGCCGGACCCCGGGTGATCGAGGGCCTGGAGCTGTCGCTGCCGGCCAAGGCGCTCGACGGCAGGCATCCCCGTGAGGCCGCCGAACTGGTGGCCAACGTCCGCGAGATCGTGGGCAAGCTCGCCGCCGAAGCGGGCTGAGACACAACTTTCCAGCAGCCGCCCGCGGGTCACGCTTGACCCGCGGGCGGCTTTGCTGTTATCGGATCGCGACCCGGGTGGCTCCCGTGGGCCCCCGGTCGTGTCGGTGGGTGGTGCTACACCTGACTGCATGAACCGCATCTGGGGGTCGATCCCGCTGAGTTGTGATCTGCGACACGCCGGTGGACACGCCAGGCAGATGGGTTACCACCAGGGAATTTCACGAATGTTGTTCAGAACATCTGGTATCTCTTCGCAATGTCTGCCACTAGGTGTAGTGTCTGACGAGCCGACAGACCCCAGCGTTCTCAAGGTCAGCCGGACTGCAGAATCCGATCTGGTCCGCTCCCGGACGCGTCGGTCAAAGCGGATCCGGACACACGGAATTTCGGGGCACCGCGGTCTGCTGAACAGTAGTGAACCCGTTCCGTGAACCAGTCCGAACATACGCAAGCCGAGTTTCGCCAACTTCGCTGAACCGAATGAGGGAGTCGTACCGATATGAGCATCACCGTGTACACCAAGCCCGCGTGTGTGCAGTGCAACGCCACCTACAAGGCGCTCGACAAGCAGGGCATCGCCTATGACGTCGTCGACATCACGCTGGACACCGAGGCCCGCGATTACGTGATGGCCCTGGGTTACCTGCAGGCGCCCGTCGTGGTGGCCGGCAACGACCACTGGTCGGGCTTCCGGCCGGACCGCATCAAGGGCCTGGCCGGAATGGTCGCCGCCACCGCATAACCAGTCAGTCCCCGGGGAAGGAGAAGCAGATGAGCAACCTCGTCTACTTCTCCAGCGTGTCGGAGAACACCCACCGCTTCGTCGAGAAGCTCGGGATCCCGGCCATCCGCATCCCCCTGCGTGACCGCATCGAGGTGGACGAGCCTTACGTACTGGTCCTGCCCACCTACGGCGGCGGACACGCCAACGGTCCCGATCCCGATCACGGGGGATACGTCCCCAAGCAGGTCATCGCGTTCCTCAACAACGAGCACAACCGGTCGTTGATCCGCGGCGTCATCGCCGCGGGCAACACCAACTTCGGCGCCGAATTCGGCTACGCGGGCGTAGTGGTGTCCCGCAAGTGCGGCGTCCCCTTTGTCTACCGATTCGAACTCATGGGTACCGAGGACGACGTCAACGCCGTCCGCGCGGGACTAGCGGAATTCTGGAAGGACCAGACGTGCCACCAACCGTCACAGCTGCAGAGCCTGTAACCACCGACGCGCACGCGCTGCCGGGGGAGACCGACTACCACGCCCTCAACGCGATGCTGAACTTGTACGACAAGGACGGCAAGATCCAGTTCGGCAAGGACCGCGAAGCGGCGCATCAGTACTTCCTGCAGCACGTCAACCAGAACACGGTGTTCTTCCACAATCAGGACGAGAAGCTCGACTACCTGATCCAGAAGAACTATTACGAGCGCGAGGTCCTCGACCAGTACAGCCGCAATTTCGTCAAGACGCTGCTGGATCGGGCCTACGCCAAGAAGTTCCGGTTCCCGACGTTCCTCGGCGCGTTCAAGTACTACACCAGCTACACGCTGAAGACCTTCGACGGTAAGCGCTACCTGGAGCGCTTCGAGGACCGCGTCGTGATGGTGGCCCTAACGCTGGCCGCCGGTGACACCATCCTGGCCGAGAAGCTCGTCGACGAGATCATCGACGGCCGCTTCCAGCCGGCCACCCCGACGTTCCTCAACTCGGGTAAGAAGCAGCGCGGTGAGCCGGTGTCATGCTTCCTGCTACGCATCGAGGACAACATGGAGTCCATCGGTCGCTCCATCAACTCGGCGCTGCAGCTGTCCAAGCGCGGCGGCGGAGTTGCCTTGCTGCTGTCCAACATTCGCGAACACGGCGCCCCGATCAAGAACATCGAGAACCAGTCTTCGGGTGTCATCCCGATCATGAAGCTGCTCGAGGACTCCTTCTCCTACGCCAATCAGCTCGGCGCGCGTCAGGGTGCAGGCGCGGTGTACCTGCACGCCCATCATCCCGACATCTACCGGTTCCTGGACACCAAGCGCGAGAACGCCGACGAGAAGATCCGGATCAAGACGCTGTCCCTCGGCGTGGTGATCCCCGACATCACGTTCGAACTGGCGAAGAAGAACGAGGACATGTACCTGTTCTCGCCGTATGACGTCGAACGGGTCTACGGTGTGCCGTTCGCCGACATCTCGGTCACCGAGAAGTACTACGAGATGGTCGACGACGCCCGCATCCGCAAGACCAAGATCAAGGCCCGCGAGTTCTTCCAGACCCTGGCTGAGCTGCAGTTCGAGTCCGGTTACCCGTACATCATGTACGAGGACACGGTGAACCGGGCCAACCCCATCGAGGGCAAGATCACCCATTCCAACCTGTGCTCGGAGATCCTGCAGGTCTCCACACCGTCGGAGTTCAACGACGACCTGTCGTATTCCAAGGTGGGCAAAGACATTTCGTGCAACCTCGGCTCGCTGAACATCGCCAAGGCCATGGATTCGCCGGATTTCGCCCAGACCATCGAGGTCGCCATCCGCGCGCTGACGGCGGTGTCCGATCAGACGCACATCACGTCGGTGCCTTCGATCGAGCAGGGTAACAACGACTCGCACGCCATCGGTCTCGGGCAGATGAACCTGCACGGCTACCTGGCCCGGGAGCGGATCTTCTACGGTTCCGAAGAAGGTGTCGACTTCACCAACATCTATTTCTACACGGTGCTCTACCACGCCCTGCGGGCCTCGAATCGCATTGCAATCGAACGTGGTACGCATTTCAAGGGTTTCGAACGCTCCAAGTACGCCTCGGGTGAGTTCTTCGACAAGTACACCGAACAGGCGTGGGAGCCGGCCACCGAGCGTGTCCGGCAGCTGTTTGCCGACGCCGGTATCCGCATCCCCACCCAGGAGGACTGGACGCGGCTCAAGGAGTCGGTGCAGCAGCACGGCATCTACAACCAGAACCTGCAGGCCGTGCCGCCGACGGGCTCGATCTCCTACATCAACCACTCGACATCGTCGATCCACCCGGTGGCGTCCAAGATCGAGATCCGCAAAGAAGGCAAGATCGGTCGTGTCTACTACCCGGCGCCCTATCTGACCAACGACAACCTGGAGTACTACCAGGACGCCTACGAGATCGGCTACGAGAAGATCATCGACACCTATGCCGCTGCCACGCAGCATGTCGATCAGGGGCTGAGCCTGACCCTGTTCTTCAAGGACACCGCCAACACCCGCGATGTGAACAAGGCGCAGATCTACGCCTGGCGCAAGGGCATCAAGACGCTGTACTACATCCGCTTGCGCCAGATGGCGCTGGAAGGCACTGAGGTGGAGGGTTGCGTCAGCTGCATGTTGTAGCGACGTGGCGCTGCAGGCAGGTCAGCTCTCGCGGGCCTGCTCGGCGTGCAGCGCCTTCAGGCGTCGTTGCTCCTGCAGCACCTGCTGGTAGCTCTCGCGTTCCGCGACGAGCCAGTCGGGCTTCTCCTCGAGCAGCGCATCGATCTGCTCGGTGGTCAGCGCCTCGGTGACGCCGCCGCGCGCCAGACCGGCGATGGAGACGCCCAGCTTGGCTGCCACGAGGTTCTTCGGATGCGGCCCGTGCTTCCGCAGATCCTTGAGCCACTGCGGCGGATCCTCCTGCAGGGCGGCCAGTTCGGCGCGGGTGATGGCATTTCCCTGGAACTCCACAGGCGTCGCGGGCAAGTACACGTCAAGCTTCTTGGCCGCCGTGGCGGGTTTCATGGACTGTGCGTTGGGCCTGCTCATGACTAGAGCTTATCGATGAGGGCCCAACGGTAGCCTGAGACCGTGGCGTCATCCCCGCGGCCCCCGCTCACCCTCGGCTACGTCCCCGGTGGGACGCCCGCGAAGTGGGCTCGGACCTGGGCGGATCGGCACCCCGATGTGCCGCTGACGTTGCGTGTGGTCGCCGCGGCGGACGCTGCCGCCGGCGTCCGGGCCGGCGCTGTCGACGTGGCGGTCCTCCGGCTTCCGGCCGACACGTCCGGGCTGGCCGTCATCCCTCTCTATGACGAGACCACGGTCGCTGTCGTGCCCACAGATCACCTGCTCAGCGCGGTCGACGAGATCAGCGCCGCGGACCTCGAGGGAGAGCCCATCCTGCTCCCGCTCGACGACGTCGTCGCCTGGGCAGACATGCCCGGCACCCCGGTCGATCACCGACCCGAAACCACATCGGACGCAGTGGAACTCGTCGCCGCGGGACTGGGCGCGCTCATCGTCCCGCAGTCGCTGGCGCGGCTTCATCACCGCAAAGACCTCACGTATCGCCCGATCACCGACGCGCCCACCTGCGCGGTGGCGCTCGCGTTCCCGGACGGCCCGCAGCCCGCGTTGATCGAGGAGTTCGTCGGGATCGTGCGCGGTCGCAGATCCGGTTCGTCGCGGGGACAGTCCGAGGCGGCACCCAAACGGAGCGCACGGGAGAAGACCCTGGCGAAGCAGGCCGCCCGCGCGGCCGCGGGGAAGGTCGCGCGCATGCCGGGCCGGACCGACCGCGGTCGGCGCTGAAAGCCGGAATTGGGTCAGGCGCGATGAGTTTTCGGCCGAGCCTGGTCTACATTTCCGACGGTATCCACCGACGGATCCCGCGGACGCACCGGAGGCACCCGAAATGCACGCAATGATGTTCGTCAACCTTCCTGTCGCCGATATCGAGCGCTCGCGGACGTTCTTCACCGACCTGGGGTATGCGTTCAACGAGAAGTTTTGCGGCGACAATGCCCTTTCCCTTGTGCTGGGCGAGAACCAGTTCGCGATGCTGTTGCAGCGCGACTTCTTCGATTCCTTCCACCCGGTGGAGACCGCCGATGCGGCCACCACCAAGGAGTGCGTCATCTGCCTCAGTGCCGACAGCCGTGACGAGGTCGATGTGTTGGTGGACCGCGCCATCGCCGCCGGTGGCACGGCGGGGGATACCGAGGACCACGGGTTCATGTACGGCCGCAGCTACAACGACCCGGACGGCCACTCCTGGCAGATATTTTGGATGGACCCGGCGGCCGCAGAAGTGGGCCCGGAGGAGTACGCCGCGCAGCAGGGCTAGGTAACCCACTCGATCACCCCGGCGGGGGATCTGCGGGAACGCGATGGACCGACATAGTTCGGTTGTCCGCGTTCCCGCAGTTCATCGCAGGAGGAAGCCATGGGCGACACCCATCACGACCCGACCGACCATTTCCGCACCACCCATCAGCACGCCGGTGAATCGCTCATCGACGTGTACTTCTGGCCGGGCCTGTTCCTGGTTGCCGTCGGCGCGGTCGCGTTCATCGCCAGTGTGGCGACCATGGCGTACGGCCGCTACGAATGGCTGGCCATAGCCGTCACCGCGGCGGCCGCGGCGACCGTCATCGGCGCCTTGGCGATCCACCTGGAGCGCCGCCGGATCAGGCGTATCGAGACGCGCTGGTGGGCCGAACATCCCGTGCTCCAGTCCGTCCCGAAGCTGTAACTCCAGTACGCATCGCCCGAGTGGCGGCGACCGGAACTACAGTCTCGGCGCGTAGCGGCTGGCGAATTCGTCGGCCGGAACGGGCCACTGCTCGCCATGTTCACCGCGCACCACCCAGTCACCCTCAGCCGCGGTGACCGGGCCCTCCAGGGTCGCGATGACCTCACCGACGCGAGCCGGCCGTGCCGAGACGGTGCCGTGCCTGCCCCAGGTGTCGCCGTCGATGTGGGTGTAGGTGGCCCGGAAGATGTCATCACGCACCGACCAGGTCCGTCCGTCGTCGGGATCGGACGCATCACGCACCAACCAGTCCCCGGCCTGCGCCTGCGCCGTCTCACCGGAATGCGTCGTCCACGACCAAGGTTCGTCCCGCTGCTGGGCGACCACGGTGCCGGTGCGGCGGAAGGACTGCCACGGGCTGATCGCCGGCGCCGAGCGGTAGCCCAGCTCGCGCAGTCGCGCCAGGGTGGTCGACAGGCTGCTCAGCGCGGTGTTCAGCAGGGCCGGATCAGCCTTGATGACCTCCCAGTCGACCAACTTGTCATGGATCTTGCGGGTGTTGTCGCGGGGTGTGCCGTAGCGCCACTTGTGTTTCCGGTAGTAGCGACACCAGTCTTCGTGCTCGGCCTGTGCCATGCCCATCGCCGCATCGCGGTCGAAACCCATGAGCCGCAACTGTTCCAGCGGTTCCCGGCCCCGCAGGTTGGTGATCGACATAGTGTTGTCGGGGCTGTTCCACACGTTCCAGGTGTGTCCGCCGATCCGCTCCACCATCCACAACGCATTGCGAACCTGGCGCCGGTTGGAGTCGCGGTAGAACTCGTCGAGGTCGGACCACGGCACGCTGGCCGCCGATTGATGGCCGGCTTCGGCGGCGTAGCGGTTGTGGATGAGCCGGGCCGCACGTTCCCAGGCGTCCTGCGCCTGACCGCCCGGCAGGTCCATGGTGAGCCGGAACGTGCGCAGGCGCCCGACTATCGACAACCGGTCCTCGGTCACCTCGGCGGCCGGATCCCACGCATGGATCGGGGTGGTCGGGAATCGGGCCGCGAGCCGGGTGCCGGTGGTGACGTCGACGGCGGGTCCTGTGGTGCCGTCGGCATCCACCAGGATGACCGCGGTCTTGGCGGGGTCGCTACCGTCGGCGAGGAGAGTCGAGAGCACCTGCACGGTAGGCGCTTTGGGGACAGCCTCGATGTTCGCGCCGCCGGATCCGTATTGGCTGCGGGCATGGGCGAGGTCCTGACGGTACTCGTCGGCGTGCTCGGCCACCAGCATGATTGTGGGCAGCGCGGGATCGTCGGGTGCGGAGTAGTAGTCGTACTCCAGCTGGCGCTGGGCGAGATCGGAGCACAGCGCCAACGTCAGTCGAGATGTGCCGCAGATGAGGATCCGTCGGACATCGTCGCGGCCGATGATGCGGTCGAGCAGTTGGTTGGCGGTGACCTCGTACTTGCCCACGGCGTCGGCGGCCCACCGTGTTTCGGAGCCGCCGAAATGCTGGGCACGCCAGGCCTCGGCCTGCCACGGGTCGTCGATCCGCACGATCAGCGGGAGGCGCTGGCGCTTGCCGACCTCGTCGAGGCGTTTGGTGATGGTGCGTAACCGCAGCAGATTGCCCGAGGGATCCGCGGACAGCAGGTAGAGCCCATTGAGCTTGCGCCACAACGACAATGACCTGATGGTCTCCGGCCGGGTGAAGTCGACGGTGACGACGCGCGCGCCGTTCGCGCGTACCTCCTGCACACACGGCCGGTCCGGGTTGGCGGTGAGCACCGCGAGTGTGCCGCTCCGGTTCATCTGCCGGGCGACGGCGTTGACCATCGACTGCGAATCGTCGTCCATGTCGACGATCGCGGTCACCGAGCGCGCGAAGTGGACCCGCAGGCGGTCCAGCCGCGACTGGAACAGCGCCGTCGCGACCCCGACCACGGACAGGAAGATCGCGGCGAGCGCTGAGAGGCGGGCGATCTCGAGCGCGACCGGCGTGGGAGACGGGCAGGTCTGGCCGTCGATTGCGTGATCATCGATGCTGCCCTTGACCAGCGATGCCGTCCACATCAACGGACGGAAGAACCGTGGGTCCCCGGCGTCGTCATAGCAGGACCAGTACGACATCAGGCCGATCAGCACACTGAGCAGGCCGAGTCCGGCGACCAGGGCCAGCGGTGCCCCCGGCCGCCGAGCGCCGGGGGACCGGAAGACGAGCAGCGCCACCGCGGCGAGCAGTACCGCGCCGATCGCGATGCTGGGCCACGATCCGGGTTCGCCGAACCACCGCAGTCCCAGAGGCGCTTCGTCGCGCAGCCACGGCCACCGTGCCAGCAGGATGAGATAGCCGATGAGGACCGTGGCCACGGCGTACAGCGTCGACCGGGCCAGGCGGGAAGCCTCGCTGCGCACCGGCGCCCTCCCGTGTCTCGGGTGTACTCGTCGGGCAATGATGACATTGCCCGACGACCGAGCGCGCGGGTTTAGAAGCTGTGCTGCGGCCCCTGGGCCTTCTTGTACAGCGCCTTGAGCATGCGGTCCCGGAACGCGGCGTTGTCGATCAGCTTGACCCCGGCGTTGGCGAGTCTGGGCTGACCGATCAGCTTGTGCATGTAGCGGCCGCGCCGGTACTCCCGACCCCACGCCGCCTCCATGCGCTGCGCGTAGTTGGTGAAGTCACCGGGCCCGCCGTTCTGCAGTGCCGCGATGGCGCACTCGCCGGCGGCCAGGCCGGATTCGAGCGCCTTTGAGATACCTGCACCGGAGGCGGGCTTGCCCGCGCCCAGCGAGTCGCCGGTGAACAGCACACCGGGCCGCCACGGCGGCCACGCCGTGAAGCCCATGGGCAATCGCCAGGCCCGCACGCTCTTGTTCTTCTTGAGTTCCTCGATCGGCGGGAGGTCCCAGTCGGGGGGCAGGGTGCGCAGGAACTCGCCGAGGAACTGGGTCGCGTTGATGGACTGCCAGTTCTTGTAGCTGTTGACGTAGCCGAGGCCGATGTTGAAGACACCGTTGCCCATCGGGAAAACCCAGCCGTACCCGGGCAATTGATCACCCTGGAAGACCAGCTTGAGATAGATGTCGAGGCTGTCGGAATCGGGTCGGTTGGCGTGCATCTCGGAGCGGATCGCGATGGCCGAGTAGCCGTTGTACTCGGAGTCGATCTTCAAGGCCCGCTTGATCGGGGAGTAGGCGCCGTCGGCGGCGATCACGGCGTCGCCGTAGACCTTCTCACCACCTTTGAGGACCACCCCGATGACGCGACCGTTGGCGTCGAGCTCGGGGCCGGCCACCTCGGCGCCTTGGCGCACCTCGGCACCTGCTGATTCGGCATGCTTGAGCAGTACCGAGTCGAGGTGAGTGCGGCTGACGGTGTGCCCGTGGTCAGGCATCCCCGGCCGCTTCGGGAACGACAGCTCCCATCGGCTCGGGCTGAACACCGTCACGCGGTTGACGCGGTGGAACGTCGCGACCTCGTCGGCCAGGCCCATCTTCTGCAGATAACTGACGGCGCGCGCGGTCAGCCCGTCCCCGCAGGGCTTGTCGCGCGGGAACTCGGCCTTGTCGCAGATCAGCACCTTGGCGCCGGTCTGGGCGGCCTGCCAGGCGGCGGCCGATCCGGAGGGTCCCCCGCCCGCGATGACCAAGTCATATCGCTGCGTCACTGATCGACTCTCATTTCATGTATCGGGCATCATGTACGGGCAATGTGACCCACGCTGCGGGGTCAGTGCTGTGACGATGCTAGCCGACCGGGGCAAATGGACTTGCCGCAGAGCGGACGGCCGTCGGAGGCAGATTTGCTGATCGCTGCCGCTCGGTGCCTGGTGAGCGGGTCCGAACCGCCGCGTGCACCCGTACTTCCAGGTCAGGGGCACTCAGGCGAGTAATGTGCTGTGAGTGCGTGTTGTGCCAAGGGGGAAACCGAGGGCCGATGATGAGGCCACCGGTGCGAAGGTCGATGCGCGCAGTGAGCGTTGGCGGGAGCACCGCAAGAAGGTTCGCACCGAGATCGTCGATGCCGCATTCCGGGCCATCGACCTGCACGGTCCCGAAGTCAGCGTGCGCGAGATCGCCGAAGAAGCCGGTACCGCCAAACCCAAGATCTACCGTCACTTCACCGACAAGTCGGACCTCTTCCAGGCCATCGGCGAGCGGCTGCGCGACATGCTGTGGGCCGAGATCTTCCCGGTGATCAACCTGGCCACCGACCCGGCCAACGCGGTGATCCGCAAGAGCATCGAGCAGTACGTCTATCTTGTCGACGCCCATCCGAATGTGGTCCGATTCGTCCTGCAGGGCAGGTTTCCCGATCAGGCCGAAGCGACGATGCGGGCCGTCAACGAGGGCCGCGAGATCACGCTTGCGATGGCCGAGATGTTCAACAACGAGTTGCGCGAGATGGAACTCGACCGCGAGTCGATCGAGTTGGCGGCATTCGCGACGTTCGGCACGGCGGCGTCGTCCACGGACTGGTGGCTGGGCCCGGCGCCGGACAGTCCGCGCCGGATGGCACGCGACAAGTTCATCGACCACCTGACGACCATCATGATGGGCGCCATCATCGGCACCACCGCGCTGCTCGGCATCAAGATCGATCCTGAGCTGCCCATCCACAAGGCGGTCCCCCGGGCGGACAACCGGGAGACCGCCGTGCTTGACGACGACGAGCGGCAGGCCTAGCTCAGGTCGGGGCCGGTTGTACGCCGCGTGAACAGCGCGATGACCGCGCCGATCCCGGCGGCGACCGCCGCCACCAGCACTGAGGTGTGCAGACCCGCCATGAACGCGTTGTGGCTGCCGGTGGTGACGGCCTGCGCCAGGGCCGCGGGCAGGTGCGGTGCGGCGGGAATCTCGTTGGCGCTCAGCCCTTGGGCGACAAGCTCTTTGGTCGGCATGAGCTGACCGGCGACCGCCGTGGGTACACCCGCGCCGGTGAGTTCGTCGTACAGGGTGGCACCGACGCGGCTCGACAGCACCGATCCCAGGATGGTCGTGCCGAGCACACCGCCCAGCTGCACGGCCGTGCTCTGCAGGCCACCGGCCACACCGGCGTCGTCGACGGGGGCGTTGCCGACGATCGCGTCAGAGCTGGCCGTCAGGACCAGGCCAATGCCGGCGCCCAGCAGCATGAAGGCGGGCCACAGCGCGCTGTAGCCGGAGTCGGCGGTCAGCCGCGCCAGCGACACCAGTGCGACAGCGACGGCAGCGAGCCCGCCCGCCATGGCCGGACGTGGGCCGAAGCGCTGCGTCAGCACACCCGACAGCGGCGCGCTCACCATCAGTGCGGCACTGAGCGGCAGTGTCCGCACACCGGCCTCGACCGGGCTCATCCCCTGCACGTTCTGCAAGAACAGCGTCATGAAGAACAACGTGCCGAACAGGGCGAAGAAGTTCACCACCACCACGACGGTGCCGATCGACACCGACGAGTTGGCGAACAGCCGCATCGGCAGGAGCGGTTGCTCGGTGCGCAGTTCGATCAGCACGAATACGGCCAGGGCCAGCACGCCGGCGAGGATGATGCCCAGCGTCTGGCTGGCCAGCCAACCCCAGTTCTGCGCCTTGATCAGGCCGAACACGATGAGGGACAACCCACCGGACAGCGTCGCGATGCCGGCCACGTCCATCCGGTGATCCTGATGGCTGCGGCTCTCCTCGACGGCCAGTGCGCCCAGCAGGATCGCGGCAGCCGCGATGGGAGCGTTGATGTAGAACACCGATTCCCAATTGACGTGCTCGACCAGCAGGCCGCCCACGATCGGGCCCGCGGCGATCGACACGCCGGACGCGGCGCCCCAGATGCCGACGGCGGTGTTGAGCTTCTCGGCGGGGAATGTGCTGCGGATGATCGCGAGCGTGCTGGGCATCAACAGCGCACCGAACACGCCCTGGACGGCGCGCAGCGCGATCACCCCTGGCACCGTCCCGATCAGGCCGATGCCCACCGAGGCGACGGCGAAGCCGACGACGCCGATGAAGAACACCCGTCGGCGGCCGTACCGGTCACCGAGCTTGCCGCCGAAGATCAGCAGTGCGGCCAGGGCCAGCATGTAGGCGTCGGTGATCCATTGCAGGTCGGCGAGCGACGCGTGCAGGTCAGCGGCGATATGTGGGTTGGCGATCGCCACCACGGAGGCGTCGAGGCCGACCATGATCACGCCGATCGACACCGCGGCCAGCGTCCACCAGGGGTTACCCCGGATGCCGGTCCCGGCGCGGTGCTTGCCGGCGTGCCGGTCTGTCAGTACAGCCATGTCCAGTGCTCCATTCGAAAGCTTGTGGGTTAAGTGGAGGCTTGTCACCACTTACTGCAGCCAACGCTACGCCTAAACGGAAGATTCCCTCCACTTGTCCGGCTACGCTGGTGCTGTGATTTCCCGCGCAGGGTCGACCCGGTTGCGAGCCGACGCACAACTCAACCGCGACCGCATCCTGGACGCCGCCGCCGAGTTGTTCGCCGACCGGGGGATCTCGGTACCGCTGGAGGAGGTGGCCCGCCGCGCCGGGGTTGGTGTCGCGACGCTGTACCGGCGGTTTCCCACCCGGGCCGACCTGGCGGCGGCCACCTTCGAACGCAACATCAGTCGCTTCACTGAAGCCGTCGACCGTGCCCTGGCCGACGGCGATTCATGGAACGGCTTCCGCGCGTTGGTCTTTGAGCTGTGTGCGCTACAGGCAAGCGACGCCGGGCTGCGTGAGATGTTGACGACGGCGTGTCCGCCGAGCAGCGTCGTCGAGCAGCGCACCGCCGAGGCCGTCGAGAAGCTGCGGGCGCTGATGGCGCGAGCGCAGCGGGACGGTAGCTTGCGGGGTGATGTGACCGTTGACGACGTCGTGGTGATGTTGCTGGCCAACGCGGGCGTCGTCGGCGCGACGGGGGATACCGCCCCCGACGCGTGGCGGCGCTTCGCGGCGCTGATGGTCGACGCCTTCAGTACGCGACCGGCAGGTGACGAGCTGCCGCCCGCGCCCCAGGAGCAGCAGCTACGGCGCTCGATCGCGATGCTGGCCAAGTAGGCTTTACCTAGTACCGGCGGTACCGCTCCATTGGGTATGTTGGGCGTCATGACCGCTTCACAGCCCGTTCAGACGCGCGTTCTGATCATCGGCTCCGGCTTCTCCGGACTCGGCATGGGTATCGCCCTGCAGCAGCAGGGCGTCGACTTCCTGATCCTGGAGAAGGCCGACGAGATCGGCGGCACCTGGCGCGACAACACCTATCCGGGTTGCGCGTGCGACATCCCCTCGCACATGTACTCATTCTCGTTCGAGCCCAAGGCCGACTGGTCGCACATGTGGTCATTTCAGCCTGAGATCCAGGACTATCTGCTGGGCGTGACGGCGAAGTACGGACTGCGCCGTTACATCCACTTCGGCTGCAATGTCGACCGCGCACACTGGGATGACGACGAACTGCGTTGGCACGTCTTCACCAAGGACGGCCGTGAATACGTCGCCCAGTTCCTGGTCTCCGGGGCGGGCGGTCTGCACATCCCGCTGATCCCGGACTTCCCGGGTCTCGACGAATTTGCCGGCGCCGCTTTCCATTCCGCGCAGTGGGACCACGGCGTCGACATCACGGGCAAGCGTGTCGCGGTGATCGGCACCGGCGCCAGCGCCATCCAGATCGTCCCCGAGATCGTCAAAGACGTCGCCGAACTGCAGCTCTATCAACGCACCCCGGCCTGGGTGATGCCGCGGCCCAACAACCCGATCCCGCCGTGGCTGCGCCGGACGTTCGCCTACGTGCCCGGCACCAGGGCCGCGATGCGCGCCGCCATCTACTGGATGCACGAGGGTGTGGGGTTCGCCATGACCAAACAGCCCCGGTTGCTCAAAATCGGTGACCTGCTTGGTAAGTGGAACATCCGGCGCACCATCAAAGACCCCGACCTGCGCCGAAAACTGACGCCGGACTACCGCGCGGGTTGTAAACGAATCCTGAATTCCGACACCTACTACCGTGGCATCGCCAACCCCAAGACACAGGTCATCACCGAACGCATCGAGCGGGTCACGCCCACCGGCATCGTCACCGCCGACGGTGTCGAGCACGCGCTGGACGTCATCGTCTTCGCCACCGGCTTCCACGTCACCGACTCCTACACCTACGTCGACATCAAGGGCCCCGGCGGGGAAGACCTCGTCGACCGCTGGAACCGCGAGGGCATCTCGGCGCTGCGCGGTATCGCCGTGCGGGATATGCCCAACCTGTTCTTCCTGCTGGGGCCGAACACCGCGCTCGGGCACAACTCGGTGGTGTTCATGATCGAGTCGCAGATCCGCTACGTGGCCCAGGCGATCGCCGCCACCGACAAGGCCGGCGCGCAGGCGCTGGCGCCCACCCGCGAGGCCGCCGAGCGGTTCAACGCCGAACTGCAGCACGACCTGGCCCACACGGTGTTCAACACCGGCGGCTGCAGCAGCTGGTACCTCGACGCCCATGGTGTCAACCGGAGCCTCTGGAGCGGGATGACGTGGCAGTACTGGCTGGCCACCCGGTCGCTCGACATCGACGAATACCGGTTCATCGAGGCCCCGGTGGCTGCCGCCAAGCCCGCCTGATGAATCCGCCGCGACACAACGTGTTGTGTTGCGGCGTGTCGTCGGACCCCAGTTGTAGTGTTGCGGACACACATCGGAAAGCACGTCTGAAGGGGTTCCCGTGAGCGATGGCATGAAGCTGATCGACCGCGTTTCGGCCATCAACTGGAACCGCGTCCAAGACGACAAGGACGCCGAGGTCTGGGACCGGTTGACGGGTAATTTCTGGCTGCCGGAGAAGGTTCCGGTGTCCAACGACATCCCGTCATGGGGCACCTTGACAGCCCACGAGAAACAGCTGACCATGCGGGTCTTCACGGGACTGACGCTGCTGGACACCATCCAGGGCACCGTCGGGGCCGTCAGCCTCATCCCGGACGCGCTGACCCCGCACGAGGAAGCCGTCTACACCAACATCGCGTTCATGGAGTCGGTGCACGCCAAGAGCTACAGCAACATCTTCTCTACGCTGTGCTCCACCGTGGAGATCGACGAGGCGTTCCGCTGGTCGGAGGAGAACGCCAACCTGCAGCGCAAGGCCGAGATCGTCATGGAGTACTACAAGGGTGACGAGCCGCTGAAGCGCAAGGTCGCCTCGACCCTGCTGGAGAGCTTCCTGTTCTACTCGGGCTTCTACCTGCCGATGTACTGGAGCAGCCGCGCCAAGCTCACCAACACCGCCGACATGATCCGGCTGATCATCCGCGACGAGGCCGTGCACGGCTATTACATCGGCTACAAGTACCAGCGCGGGCTGGCCCAGCAGGACGAGGCCACCAAGGCCGAGCTCAAGGACTACACCTACGAGCTGCTCTTCGAGCTGTACGACAACGAGGTCGAGTACACCCAGGACCTGTACGACGAGGTCGGGCTCACCGAGGACGTCAAGAAGTTCCTGCGCTACAACGCCAACAAGGCGCTGATGAACCTCGGCTACGAGGCGCTGTTCCCGAAGGACGAGACGGACGTGAATCCCGCGATCCTGTCGGCTCTTTCGCCGAACGCCGACGAGAATCACGACTTCTTCTCGGGTTCCGGTTCGAGCTACGTCATCGGCAAGGCCGTCGTCACCGAGGACGAGGACTGGGACTTCTAAGTCTGCTGCTAAGAGCATTTTAGTCGGGTGTGTGCCCTCGCGATTGACCACTGATTCAGACACTCGCCCGGTGGATCGTCGGAAGGCTTTGCCCACAATTTGCCCACGCTTCGCCCTAGCCTGGAGTAGTGGCGACGATTGAGGCGCACGTGATCAAGGCGGGCAAGAGATACCGCGTAAGGTACCGCACGCCCGACAACCGCCGATTTGCCGGTTCATCTCGGTGGAGGCGACCGTGGAAGTCGGCGACACTGACGAAGGCTGGTTTTGACTTGTATGGGTTCAGGAC
>CAMFLL010000138.1 GCA_945957405.1 uncultured Mycolicibacterium sp.
GCATACGCAGCGAGGCGTAGGTGCCTTCCTTGCCGAGCAGCTGGATGCTGACGCCGGCAGACCGCGCCAGCTTGGCACCGCCACCCGGCCGCAGCTCCACAGCGTGGATCACCGTACCGGCCGGGATGTTGCGCAGCGGCAGGTTGTTACCCGGCTTGATGTCGGCGTTGGGACCCGACTCCACGGTGGCGCCCTGCTTCAGGCCCTGCGGCGCGATGATGTAGCGCTTCTCGCCGTCCACGAAGTGCAGCAGCGCGATGTTCGCGGTGCGGTTCGGGTCGTACTCGATGTGCGCGACCTTGGCGTTGACGCCGTCCTTGTCGTTGCGACGGAAGTCGATGACGCGGTAGGCGCGCTTGTGGCCGCCACCCTTGTGCCGGGTGGTGATGCGGCCGTGCGCGTTGCGGCCGCCCGTGCTGTGCAGCGGACGGATCAGCGACTTCTCCGGGGTCGAACGAGTGATCTCGGCGAAATCGGAGACGCTGGCACCGCGGCGACCGGGGGTCGTCGGCTTGTACTTGCGAATAGCCATGATTCTCTAGGTCTCTCTGCCGGCGATCAGGCCGGCGCTCCGAACAGGTCGATGGGCTTGCTGCCGGGGGCCAGGGTAACGATCGCGCGCTTGCTGCTCTTGCGCTGTCCGTACCCGGCCCGGGTGCGCTTGCGCTTGCCCTGCCGGTTGGCGGTGTTCACCGAATCGACCTTGACACTGAAGATCTTCTCGATCGCGATCTTGATCTGCGTCTTGTTCGAATCCGGGTGCACCACAAACGTGTACACGTTGTCCTCGATCAGCCCATACGACTTCTCGGAGATGACCGGGGCCAGGATGATGTCGCGAGGGTCAGTCACGGTAGCCATCAGGCAGACACCTCCTCTTTCGTATTCGCACTGATGTAGGCGTTCAAGGCCTCGACGCTGAACACCACGTCGTCGGCGTTGAGCACGTCGTAGGTGTTGAGCTGATCGGGCGAGATCACATGCACACCAGGCAGGTTGCGCACGCTCTTCGCGCCGACCTCGTCGCTGCGGCCGATCACGATCAGCACCTTCTTGTTCTCGGTCAGCGAGCCCAGGAACGCCTTGGCGCTCTTGGTCGACGGGGTCTGGCCCTCGACCAGCTCGGTGACCGCGTGGATCCGCTCATTGCGGGCCCGGTCGGACAATGCGCCACGCAGTGCGGCGGCGATCATCTTCTTCGGGGTGCGCTGGCTGTAGTCGCGCGGCTTCGGGCCGTGCACGACGCCACCACCGGTGAACTGCGGCGCGCGGGTCGAACCCTGGCGGGCGCGGCCGGTGCCCTTCTGCCGGTACGGCTTCTTGCCGCCGCCGGAGACCTCACCGCGGGTCTTGGTGGAGTGCGTACCCTGACGGGCCGCGGCCAACTGCGCGATGACAACCTGGTGCATCAGGGCGATGTTGGGTTCGACGTCGAAGAGGGCGGCGGGCAGATCGATGCTGCCGTCCTTCTTGCCACCGGGGGCAAGAACTGGAATTTTCCGATCGTTCTGGTCGCTCATTACTTCTCACCTCGTTTGATCGCGGTGCGAACCATGACCAGTCCGCCGTTGCGGCCCGGGATGGCGCCCTTGATCAACAGCACACCGTTCTCGGCGTCGACCTTGTGCACCTTCAGGTTCTGCGTGGTGACCTTGTCACTACCCATGCGGCCCGACATGCGCGTGCCCTTGAAGACGCGGCCCGGGGTGGCGCAGCCACCGATCGAGCCGGGACGGCGGTGGACGGCCTGCGCGCCGTGGCTGGCGCCCTGACCGGAGAAGCCGTGCCGCTTCATGGTGCCGGCGAAGCCCTTGCCCTTGCTGGTGCCGGTCACGTCGACGTACGCGCCGTCGGCGAAGATCTCGGCGGTGAGTTCCTGGCCGACCTCGTAATCACCGATGGCGGCTTCGTCATCGAGACGCAGCTCTGCCAGGTGGCGGCGCGGGTTGACCCCGGCGGCGCTGTACTGACCGGTCAGCGGCTTGTTCACCTTGCGGGGGCTGATCTCGCCGTAGGCGAGCTGCACCGCGCTGTAACCGTCGCGCTCCGTGGTGCGGATGCGCGTCACAACATTGGGCCCGGCCTTGACGACCGTCACCGGAACGACCTTGTTGTTCTCGTCGAACACCTGTGTCATGCCCAGCTTGGTGCCCAGAATGCCTTTACGTGCCATTTTCTTCTGGTCTCCTACTGGATGTTCACGTCGACGCTGGCCGGCAGATCGATGCGCATCAAGGCGTCAACGGTCTTCGGCGTCGGGTCGAGGATGTCGATCAACCGCTTGTGGGTGCGCATCTCGAAGTGCTCCCGCGAGTCCTTGTACTTGTGCGGGGACCGAATGACGCAGTACACGTTCTTTTCGGTCGGCAGCGGCACAGGACCGACGACGCTGGCGCCGGTGCGGGTGACCGTTTCGACGATCTTGCGCGCCGAGGCGTCAATCGCCTCGTGGTCGTAGGCCTTGAGCCTGATGCGGATCTTTTGTCCCGCCACGCTTCTCCTACCTCACTACTCTCACGGCCCCTTCGGGGCCAGCCGTCTATCCAGGGTCTACCCAGTCGCCTCCGCACGGATCCCGCGCGAAATGCCGCCGCTGTTTACCTGTCTCTGGTTCACCGGCCCCCGCGGTCGGGTGTGTCGCCCTCGCGCAGCCTCGCTCGCGAAAAATTTCGCGCTCGAAAGTGGGACCGGACGCGCCCGTGTGGGCGCAGGTCGGATGCCAAGTCCTGGACACGCCACAATCAGCGCCATCCTGGCTCAAGGCAACCCGAATAGTATGCCTTACATCTCGGCCTGCTCCAAATCCCTGGTCAGCAGGAATCTGTCGGCGTCTTCCCGACGCCGAGTGTGCGATGGTTGCGATTCCGAGGCCGGAATATCGCAGTGGACGCACACTGGGCGGCCAAGCACCTCCACCATGCCTGTCGGCACCCGCTGCCGCCACCTTACTTCTGAGTAAGATAGCCCGGATGTCGACTACGACCGCCACGTATCGCGTGTGGGAGCGCCTGGCGCATCACCCCGGCGGCACCCGCCTGTTCTCGGCCGCCGCCATGGTCCGGGTCCCCTACTTCGCCTCGGTGCTGCCGCACATCGAACGGATGGAACCGGGCTACGCCGAGGTCACAGCCCCGAAATGGCCCTTCGTCTACAACCATCTGCGCACGGTGCACGCCATCGCCTCGTGCAACGCCGCCGAGGTGGCGATGGGCATGCTGATGGAAGCCACGGTGCCCACCACACACCGCTGGATCCCCAAGGCGATGACAGTGCAGTACCTGCAGAAGGCGACGACATCGTTGCGCGCCGTCGCGCGGATCGACCCGCCGGACTTCGCGGCGATCACCGAGGGTGTCGAGGTCGTGGTCCCGGTCAGCGTCACCGACCGCAGCGGCACCGAAGTGGTGCACGCCGACATCACCACCTGGGTGACGCCTCGTGATTAGCGCCGCGCATATATAAGGAAAGCCGACCTACTCCAGGTAGGTTCCGTGCCCCTCGCGCACCAGGTCGCCGTCGAACGCCAGCACCTCGTTGACCAGGCCACCGCGCTGATTGCGGTAGTTGATCACGAGAAGCGATTCGCCGCGGTACACACCCAGCACCTCGAACTGCAGGTCCGGCAGCTGCGCCAGCGCCGTCACCCAGTAGTGCCGCAGCGCGTCCTTGCCGCGGACCACTCCCCCGGACTCGGGCAGCACGCGGGCCGCGACGGGTGAGCTGAACAGCACGTCATCGTGGAAGTGGGCCAGCACGGCTTCGACGTCGTGGCGGTTCCAGGCGTCCACCCAGGCTTGGGCGAACTGGTCGGGATCAGGAGTGGTCATCGTTTCAGTTTCGACCAGAACGCGCAGTTGTGCTCCTGAGCGTAGGACGTGATCACCCGGCTGCCGTCGGTCTGCAGCGACATCACCGGCCCGGCGCGGCCATCGCCGACGGCCGGCCACTCCGGTGCTCCCGGCGCGACGGGCGCTCCGGTCGCCACGAAATGGCTCCAGTATCCGATCATCTGGTCGGACAGTTTCTGCTGCGAGGGATCCAGCGGCCCTGCGCCGCCGATGTCGAACAGATACCGCAGCTCGAGCGAATGGCTGGCGCCAACCGGGAACGGCACGCGCCGCAGCGGCTCGGGTGCCGGCGCGTTTCGGTCGTTGAACTCGTAGGCGTAGACCGGCGAATCGGTGGCCATAGCATCGGCCATCCGGTCGGTGACGCAGGCGAACGCGCTGTCGGTCACCGCGGCCGAATACGCCAACGGGACGCTGCCTCCGTAAAAACCCAGCGGGTACTGCGCCTCGACCGCGGCGGCGTCGGCCCCGTAGATCTTGCGCAGCACGTCCGGATACTCCTCGGGCGTGGGAACGCGGTGCAGCCGGAGATACTCGGTGGCCGCGAACAGCGTGAACTCGTCGCGGTTGGTGCCCATCAACACCGGAACCCGGGCCGCGGCGTCGGTGCCGGCAGCGCTGACCGGGTCGATCGGCAGCGTGGGCGTGCCGATCGCGGGCCCGCTCAACCCGTCGTCGCCGATATGGAAGTTCCACAGCGGTTTCTCCAGCGTGGTCGCGGGCAGCGCCCGCATGCATGCCGCCGCCGTCACCGGGTCGGGACATCCGACAGCTTTGGCGTATTCGAGTCCGGCGTTGCGCGCTGCGGGCGCGTCGGCCTGCGCCCCGCAGGGCCCGCTCTGGATGATCGCCGACCGGAACAGACCCGCCGAATCGGGCGAGACCAGGTGATCGCATACCGACATGCCGCCGGCAGACTCCCCCGCGATGGTCACCTTGGCCGGGTCACCGCCGAACGCTGCGATGTTGTCGCGCACCCAGCGCAGCGCCGCCTGCTGATCGGTCAACCCGTAGTTCCCGGCAGGCCCGAGCGCGGGATGTGACAGAAAGCCGAGCGATCCGAGTCGGTAGTTGATGGTCACGACGACGATGCCGCCCTTGGTCGCCAGTCGGTGGGCGTCGTACATACCGGCGCTGCCGTTGACGAAAGCCCCCCCGTGGATCCAGACCATGACGGGCAGCGCGGCGGCGCCGGTCGGGCTGTACACATTGAGCGAGAGGCAGTCCTCGTCGTCGGCGCGGCGACCCGCACCGGGATCGCGGCTGACATCCTGGATGCACCTCGGGCCCGGCCGGCTGGCATCACGCACCCCCTGCCACGGCGCCACGGGTCGCGGCGGCTGCCAGCGCAACGGACCGACCGGTGCAGCGGCATAAGGGATGGCCTGGAACAGGGAGTATCCCGGCGCCACCTCACCGCGCACCGATCCGGCGCTGGTGTGCACCAGACCGGCGGACAGGCCGGGATCAGGGGACGGCGGTGCGCTCGATTCCCCCGCGTTGCTGTCGCCGCCGCACCCCGCGGCCCAGATGGTCAGAAGCGCCACCACCAGGACCGCGATCCGAGGACGGGTCGATGATCGGGTCGGCACGGCATCCGAGCCTACGTCAGCCGATCGCAGCCATCCCCTTCCCTGGACGGCCGCCGACCGGTAAGACTGAAGAAACCTGACACCCGTCAATTATCCGTCTGCCCCGGATGAGGAGTTCCATGGCTTCTGTGAGTGTGCCCCGCAGCGACCGCGCGTCGAGCGAGCCGGCGAAGGTGCTCGCCGACCCTGCCGGCTACGCCGATGACGCACGCCTGCACGACGCGCTGAGCTGGCTGCGGGCCAACGAACCGGTCGCCTGGGTGGACAACCCGCCGTACCGCCCCTTCTGGGCCGTCACCAAGCACGCCGACATCATGGCGATCGAGCGCGACAACGAGTTGTTCGTCTCCGGCCCGCGACCATTGCTGGCCCCCGCCGACGCCGACGATGTGATGAAGGCACAGCAGGAGGCCGGCATCGGACTGCGCACGCTGATCCACATGGACGACCCGCACCACCGGAAAGTCCGCGCCATCGGCGGTGACTGGTTTCGCCCAAAGGCCATGCGCGCACTGAAGATTCGTGTCGACGAGCTGGCCAAGCGCTACGTCGACAAGATGCGCGACGTGGGGCCGCAGTGCGATTTCGTCACCGACATCGCCGCCGATTTCCCTCTCTACGTGATCCTTTCGCTGCTGGGTCTGCCCGAGAGCGATTTTCCGCGCATGCACAAACTGACCCAGGAGATGTTCGGTGGGGACGACGAGGAGCACCAGCGTGGCGACAGCACCGAGGACATGTTGGCGGTGCTCGCGGACTTCTTCAATTACTTCACCACACTGACCGCGTCGCGGCGCGCGAACCCGACCGAGGATCTGGCGTCGGCGATCGCCAATGGCACCATCGACGGCGGGCCGATGTCGGATATGGACACGGCGTCCTACTACGTGATCATCGCCAGCGCCGGGCACGACACCACCCGCGACGCCATCTCCGGTGGCCTGCACGCGCTGATCCAGAACCCCGACCAATTGGCACGCCTGGCAGGCGATCCGGGCCTGATGCCGACGGCGGTCGAGGAGATGATCCGCATCAGCACACCGGTCAAGGAGTTCATGCGGACCGCGACCGCCGACACCGAGGTGCGTGGGGTGCCGATCGCCGAGGGCGAATCGGTATATCTCGCGTATGTCTCGGGCAACCGCGATGAAGAAGTTTTCGACAACCCGTTCCGGTTCGACGTGGGTCGAGATCCCAACCGCCATCTGGCATTCGGCTACGGCGTGCACTTCTGCCTGGGGGCGGCGCTGGCCCGGATGGAGATGAACAGCCTTTACACCGAACTGATTCCACGACTGGAGTCAATCGAGTTGGCCGGTGAGCCTGAGCTGTCGGCGACGACGTTCGTCGGCGGGCTCAAACATCTTCCGATTCGTTACTCCCTGAGATGACAGGCTTGCCGTAGACGTGCAGGAAGCCCTCGACGCTGGCGCGCACGGTCTCGGCATAGTCGACGTCGGGCAGCGTGCTCAACCGGGCGGTGGCCAACGGGCCGAGCAAGAGCAACATGGCCGTCACCCGG
The DNA here is from genome assembly GCA_945957405.1 of uncultured Mycolicibacterium sp. Taxonomy (GTDB): domain Bacteria; phylum Actinomycetota; class Actinomycetes; order Mycobacteriales; family Mycobacteriaceae; genus Mycobacterium. The sequence goes on from CAMFLL010000138.1 coordinate 6,963, forward strand.
TCGAAATCACCGAGTTCTTCGGCGGCCTGGTCACTTTCGAAGATCACGTCGAACGACGCCGCGTACTGCTGGGCGATCCGCTCGCGCAGGGTGCGTACCTCGGCACTGTCGGCGTCGCCGGCGCCGCCCGGCATGTGGTCGAGGTCGCGGCCCAGGGCCAGCCAGTTCATCGCGGTCAGCAACGCGGGAACTTCGGAGATCTGGTCGGACCACGCCAACAGCACGGTGGTGAGCCGCTCGCGCAACGAGCCTTCGCTGGGCGGCATCGGGGCCGGCGGGATCAACCCGTGGAATGCCGCGGCCAACAGGTCGTTGCCACTGGGGAAATGGCGGTACAGCGTTGCTCGTGCGACATTCGCGCCCCGCAGCACCGCATCCACGGTCACCGCGCTGGGCCCGCCGGACCGCAGCAGTGCGGTCGCCGATTCGAGCAGGCGCGCCCGCGACCGGGCCGGCCGGGGATCGGTTCGCCCGCCGGTCATGCTGTGAACCCCTCGACTGACATGGTCGACACCTCCTCCCCGCCTGACCAGACTACCCACCGCGGCACCGTCGGCCGCCCGACTCGACACCGTCGTGATCATCGCTCACATCGAAGAACTGAGCACGAACTCGGCCGCGCGGTGGGCCAGCATCACGGTGGTGGCGTGCGGTCCGCGGCTCGGTATCGACGGCAGCGCAGCGCCATCGATGACCCACAGGCCATCGAGTCCACGGACCCGGCACCGCTCGTCGAGCACCGCACCGTCGTCACCAGGTGATCCCATCGGCGCGCTGCCGCACAGGTGCTGCGATGTCGACCACGACGGCTCACCGAGTTCTGTTGTGCCGTAAACGATTTCGCGTACCAATTGGGCACCGGCGGCCAGCGCCGCGACATCGTCGGCCACGGTGTCGTAACGATGCTCGATCCGCGGCGGCACCGTTGCCTGCGCCGACGCCAGCGTGATACGACCCCGGCTGCGCGGTTTCATGAGTGCCACGCCCATGTGCGGCCAGTCCGGCCGGCCCGTCGCGGCGTCCCCGATCATGGCGATGAACCCGCCGGTGTACGGTCGCACCTCGATACCGTCGGCGGTGCTGAGCACCACCTCGAGCACCGGGCGTCCCGGCGCCACGGTCCAGGTGGTGGGCAGTACCCACTCCGGGTGGTCGATGGTGCGGGCGCCGACGGCGGCGGGCAGCACGGTGCGGACGCCGGCCGCAGCGAGCATGCTTTCCGGCCCGACGCCGGAGAGCATCAACAGATGCGCGGTCCCGATCGCACCGCAGCACAACACGATTCGATCAGCGGCCAGCCGCTGCACACCGCCAGGGCCGACGACGTCGACCCCGATGGCCCGCCCGCGCACAATGACCACCCGCAGGGCTCGCCGCCCGGTCAGAGCGGTCAGGTTGGGCCGCCCGAGGGCCGGCACCAGAAATACCGCGCCGGGACCGAGGCGGACACCGTCGACGATGTTCAGCGGGACCGCGCCGACACCCGTCGGCAGGCCGGGAGTGGCGTTGAGGTCGGCCAGCCACGGATACCCGGCCCGGGCCGCGTCGTCGGCGAAAAGAGCCGAACTGCCCTGCAGGTCGCGGGTGCGGCCGACACGGATCGGGCCCGCTCCCCCGTGGGGATCGGCATCGCCGAAATCGAGGTCGGTCTCGATGGCCCGGTAGTGCGGCAGGACGTCGTCCCAGGACCAGCCCGGCAGATCCCACTCGGCGAAATCGGAGCGGACCGCCCGGCAGAAGTAGCCGCCGTTGACCGCGCCGGACCCGCCCACCGTCGCGCCGCGCACGAGCCGTGCGACGTGCCGGGACCCGTCGGTCAGTGTCGTGTCGTACCGAGCCACGAGTGGACTGGCCGACCCGATCGGCAGCCGCAGCCCGTCGTCGGTCATCGCCCTGACCCCGTCGTCGGCGGGGCCTGGTCCCGCCTCCACCACGGTGACCGTACAGGCGCGGTCTTCCGAAAGGCGTTCCGCAAGCACCGATCCTGCGCTACCGGCACCGATGATCAGCACATCGCTGTGCGTAGGGGCCGTCAACGCGATCGGTCCGTCACGTCCTGATCTGCGGCTTGAGCGGGCCGAGGTTGCGTTCCTGTACGGCGCCCTTCCACAGGCCGACGCCGTAGGCGAGGTCGTCGAGACGCTTGAGCACCAGATACGCCAGCACGCCGAGCGGTTTGCCGTCGTCCTCGACGTTGTGCCGCCGATTGAACCAGTCGACCACACCGTCGACAATGGCGGCGATCACCACCACCCGCCGGCACCGCGACGACAGCGCCGCCAGGATCAGCGCGATGGGCCAGTAGTGCCGGCAGATGGCCGAGGCCAGTTGCAGCGCGGCCGACACCAGGCCGCGTGTCGCCACGAACGCCACGTCGCTGGGCTGGGTCTCGGGCGCCCGCATGGCCTTGGAGATGCGCCCCCCGGTGACCGCGGCCGCCAGCAGCGACGCCAGGTAGCCCAGCCTCGACCCCACCGCGAGCAGCACCCACACCACCATCGTCCAGCCGGAGATCACCAGCGGAGCCGTCTTGTCGGGATGACGACTCGACAGCGGCGCTGCCGAGCTACCGTAGAAAGCTTTGCGCGCCAACCAGTCCCGCACATTGGTACGGTGCTCGTGGGCGACCAGCGCGATGGGTTCGTAGCGCAGCCGCGCGCCGGCCTCGACCAGGCGCCAGCACAGGTCGACGTCCTCGCCGCAGTGCATGGACTCGTCGAAGCCGCCGACCTCGGTCAGGGCCGACCGCCGGCAGATGATGGCCGCGCTGGGCACATACGACACCGTGCCGTAGGGCACCACCGGGGCTTCGCGCTGACCGAGGTCCAGCGAGGACCGGACGGCCTCGTAGCGGGCCACGGCGTTCTCGTCCTTGGTGAGCCCGACGATGCGGGGTGCCACGAGCGCGACGGTCGGGTCGCAGAAGTGCCCGAGCAGCGCTTCCAGCCAGCCGCGCCGCGGCACCACATCGGAGTCCAGGAATGCTACGAAGTCGGTGGTGCAGGCCGCCAGGCCGGAGTTACGGGCGGCGGCCGGGCCGCAGCTGACGGGATGGGACAGCACCTCGATGTCGCAGTGCGCATCGGCGAAGTCCGCCGACGTCAACGGCGTGGTGGAGCCGTCGTCGACGACGACGACCTTTAGCCCGCGTAACGATCCGACCAGGCGCCGGACACCGGAGACGTTGTCGCGCACGGGTACAACGATGGTGACATCGCGGTGCGAGGGACCGCCCGCGGGCCGCGGATGGGCCACGGTGGCGTCGAGCAGGGTGCGGGCCAGTTGGGCGCTCACCGCGTCGTTCACCTCGAGGCGGCCGCCGTCGAGCAAGGTCTGCGCGGCCGGCGCCAGACGCAGCAGCCGGGTGGGCGACCCGCCCAGCAGTGCGGCACCGGAACCGAGCACGCGCACACGCCGGTCGACCTGCACAGCAAACCCGTCGGGCAGTCGGGGCTGGGTCATGTCAACATTCCGTCGGCACGCGGAGTCCACCGCGTGACGCGGTCGACACAGCCTCGAACCATCTCATCGAACAGTTGTCTGCCCGCCGTGGCGGTCGCCGTGGTCGGGTCCCCCAACACTCCCACCTCGCTTACTGCCGCAACTCCCCCGCGGCGCATCCCGGGCATCAGATCTACCAGGGGTGCGGTGTTGCCGGGGCGCGTTTGCTCAATTCTGACGTCCCCGGGCGAAAGGTGGAGCAATACAGACGTTTCTGTATGGCCGGCGTGTGCATCCCCGCCGCGCACCTCGCATGAGGCCCACACCGCATCCCGGCCTTCGTAGCGTAACAACCGCACCGCGGCCGTCAGCGCGCCGATGTTGCCGCCGTGTCCGTTGAGGAACACCACGGTCGGCGTCCACCGCGACGCCGAGCGGCCGAACTCCACGAGCAGCTTTTCGAGCGCCTCGGCGCCGATGGAGACGGTGCCGGGAAAGCCCTCGTGCTCACCGCTGGCGCCGTAGGCCACCGGCGGACCCACCAGATACCGCCCGGCGTCAGCAACCGCCGCGCAGAGCCGCTCGGCGGCCGCATGCGCCACCGCCGTCGCGATCCGGGTGTCAGTGTCAAGTGGAAGATGAGGGCCGTGCTGCTCGGTGGAGCCCACCGGGACCAGGAGAACGGGCGCTGCGTCGCGTAGCTCACTCGACGTCGAGTTCCCGAGCTCGCGAGCCAATGCCACCCCGCGATGGTAGGCCCAATTCACCTGGTATGCCTCAAGTGTTCGCCTACCCGATGGATTTCTTTTCGATTCCCGGGCGCGTCGCGGGTGGCCACCCCTTGCCGGCGTTAACGTTAGCCACGCCTGCAACGCCTGTATCAGGCCCGCGGTGCTCCGAGGGTCCGGGTGAAACCTTCGGGGATCAGGATGTCGTCGGGAGTCAGGTCGTGAATCGATGAACGGCCCAGTCCGCGCAATGCCGAGTCGATGCCACCGGAGAGGATGTCGAGGACATTCTCGACACCGGCCTGCCCGTTGGCTGCCAGACCCCACAGGTACGCCCGGCCGATCATGACCGCGCGGGCGCCGAGTGCCACGGCCTTGACGACATCGCTGCCTCGGCGCACCCCGCCGTCCAGCAAAACCTCGACCTGATCGCCGACGGCGTCGGCGATGGCCGGCAGGCACCGGATGGCGGCCGGCGTGCCGTCCAGGTTGTTGCCGCCGTGGTTGGACACCGTGATGGCCGAAACACCCGCATCCACAGCGCGTTTGGCGTCATCGACGCGCACCATGCCCTTGAGCAGGAACGGACCGCCCCACTGCTCACGCAGCCAGGCGATGTCCTCCCACGTCGGCGGCGGGGTGCCCATCCACTGTCCGTAGGCCTCGAAGAAGGTCGGGCCCGGTTCGCCGCGCCGGCCCTGGTTGGGAACCCGCAGGTCTGGTGGGCGCAGATTCTTGCCGAAGCTCCAGAGCCAGCGCGGCTTGGTCAGCACCTCGGGCGACATCTTCACCATGGTCTTGAGGTCCATCCGCTCCGGGATCGTGGGGCTGCCCCAGTCCCGGCCATGACTGAAGCTCCAGTCGGTGGTGGCGATCAGACCGACAGCTCCAGCGTCTTTGGCGCGCTGCACGCGCTCGGCGATCTCGTCACGGCTGCCCAGCCAGTAGATCTGGAAGAAGATCTTGTCGTTGACGGCGGTGACGTCCTCCATCGGCTTGCTGGCAAACGACGACAGGCCCATGGCCGTACCACGCGCCGCCGCGGCCCGGGCCACGGCGACCTCTCCGTCAGGGTGGACAGCCTGCACACCGGTGGGCGAGATGATTACCGGTAGCGAAATATCCTGACCCATCACGGTTGTCGCCATCTCGCGCTTCTCGGTGGCGCCCACGACGTGCGGGGCGAAACCCAGCTGCGCAAACGCCTCGACGTTGTCGGAGACCGACACGCCCTTTTCGCTCGCGGAGATCAGCGAGGAGTACGCCGAGCGGGGGAGTCGCTTCTTGGCCCGCTGCTGGGCGATCGCGACTGTTTCGAACCAGGTGTTACGTGCCATGGGTCAGACAGGACTTTCGTTGCAGAACTTCTTGGGGGGAACGGAGAGCGTGAGCATCACCGGCTCTTTGCGGCGCCCGGTGCGCGAGTGGTCGACGCTGGGTTTGGGCTTGTCGCGGTCGAGCGCCAGCGCCGGTTCGCCGTAGCCCTGGACGCACTCCGGGTCAGGGCCGTCCATCGGCAGGCCGGTGAAGAACTTTGCCGCCATGCATCCGCCACGGCAGGCATCGAAGTGGCCGCAGCTCGAGCAGGCCCCCGCCGACTGCGGCTCGCGCAGTTCGCGAAACAGGGGGGCGTTTTGCCAGACGTTTTTGAAACCGGAGTCCGCCAACACATTTCCGGCGAGGAAACGGTCGTGGATGGCAAACGGGCAGGCGTACACGTCCCCGACCGGGTCGATGAGGCACACCACGCGCCCGGCACCACAGAGGTTCAGGCCGGCCAGCGCGCCGGGCTCGCCGAGGCCCGACAGGTGGAAGAACGAGTCGCCGGTCAGCACCCGCTCGCCCTTGGCGACCAGCCAGTCGTACAGCTGGACCTGCTGCGCCGGTGTGGGGTGTAGTTCGTCCCAGACGTCAGCGCCGCGGCCCGACGGGCGCAGCCGGGTGATGCGCAGCGTGGCGCCGTAGCGATCGGCCAGCGCCTTGAAATCGTCGAGCTGATCGACGTTGTGGCGGGTGACCACGACGGAGATCTTGGCGTCGGAGAAACCCGCGGCGCTGAGGTTCTCGAGCGCCCGGATGGCCATGGTGAACGAACCGGTGCCACGCACGGCATCGTTGACCTCCGCGGTGGCGCCGTCCAGCGAGATCTGGACGTCGACGTAGTCGCTGGCGGCCAGCTTCGCCGCCACCTCGGGGGTGATGCGCACGCCGTTGGTGGAGAACTTCACACCGACGTGGTGCGCGGTGGCGTAGTCGACCAGTTCCCAGAAGTCGGACCGGACGGTGGGTTCGCCGCCGCCGATGTTCACATAGAACACCTGCATGCGTTCCAGCTCGTCGATGATGTCCTTGCACTGCTGCGTGGACAGCTCGCGGGGGTCGCGCTTGCCCGACGCCGACAGGCAGTGCACACACGCCAGGTTGCAGGCGTAGGTCAATTCCCAGGTCAGGCAGATCGGGGCATCGAGGCCACGTTCGAACTGGTCGACGAGCCTTGGTACGGGCGCTACAGCGCTCACGCGTCCTCCTGGTTGAAGTGTTCATTGCGGGGCACCAGCATGTTCGACGCGGCCAGCACACTCAGCGCGTGCAGATAGGGCGGCAGCGCGTCGTCGTCGATTCCTGCTGCGCGGCAAGCGGATCGGACGTCATCGTGATCACTCAACGACTGCACCAACGCCAACACGGTGCGGTTCTTGAGGAACGACAGTTTGCGCGTGCCGAAGTGGTAGAGCAGCGCTCCGAACGGTTCGGGACGCACGGCGACCTGGGGATGCAGCCGCCAGCCGCGTTCCGGGTCGAACGAGACTGCCCGCTCCGCCCGGGCCGCGACCGACGACTCAGCCATGATCAGTAGACCCCGCACATCCCGTCGATGGACACCTCTTCGACGAGCGACTCCGTGACGGTCGCCTGGAGGGCGGTGACTTCGGGAGCCTGCTGATCGTGTTCCATGGTTACTACCTTTCGTCGTGTGAGACTCGACACATCGGGTCCGTGCGGAAGACAATATGGCATCCGGTGCCGAAATGGAAGAGATGGCTCAGAAAGCCGTGAGGGAGGTGGCCGTGCCGCCAGGTGAGCAACCGACCGCGCACCGCGTCGGCCGGCGCCGGTCCACCACCCGTGATCACATCGCGGGCGTGGCGCTCGACCTGTTCTCGGCGCGCGGTTTCGCCGCCGTCAGTGTCGACGACGTGGCGCAGGCGGCCGGGATCGCGCGTCGAACGCTGTTCCGCTACTACGCGTCGAAGAGCGCGATCCTGTGGGGCGACTTCGACAGCCATCTCGACCAGCTGCGCGACCTGTTGGCCAAGGTCGATCCCGACGCTCCCCTGTCGGCCGCTCTGCGGTCAGCATTGTTGGCGTTCAACACTTTCGGGGAGAACGAGGAGATCCATCACCGCGAACGAATGCGGGTCATCCTGGAGACCGACGAACTGCAGGCCTACTCGATGACCATGTACGCGGGCTGGCGGGAGGTCATCGCCGAATTCACCGCCGCCCGCTCGGGCGCCAAGACCACCGACCTGGTACCGCAGACCGTCGCGTGGACCATGCTCGCGGTCGCGCTGTCTGCCTATGAGCACTGGCTCGCCGACGAGTCGGTGGCCCTGCTGGATGCGATCGGCGCGGCGTTCGATCTGGTGGCCGGCGGCCTGTGAGCAAACCTCGGCGAGTGCACGCCTGAAAAAAGTTCGGCCAAGGGTGTCGGAGTTCGACGACTTGCGGCGACGATAAGGGTGTGAGCGCCGAACCGGATCGGATGGACGCTCCACGAACATTGTTGGCGCTCTACGACGAGGCCCTGCCGGTCGTCTACGGCTACTTCGTCCGGCGCTGCGGTGACCGCGGAACGTGCGAAGACCTGACGTCGGAGACCTTTCTGGCGGCAATGGATGCTGCCCGAAAGAAGGATCCGCCACCCATCGGGCTGCCCTGGCTACTGGGGGTGGCCCGGCACAAACTGGCGGACCATTACCGCAGGCGACGGGACCGGTTCACCGTCCCGGTCGCCGAACTGCCCGAACCCAGGATCGAAAGCGACGACTGGGACACCGAATTGGACCGCATCGTCGCCGAAAGCGTGCTCGCGCGGTTGGCCGAACCGCACCGGGCGGTGCTGGCGCTGCGGTACCTGGACGACCGTTCGGTACCCGAATGCGCCGAGGTGCTCGGCCGCACCGTCGGAGCCACCGAAGCACTCCTGGTCCGCGCGAAGCGGGCCTTCAGAGCCGAGTATCCGGAAGGGGGAACGCCATGACGCTCGACGAGCACGACCCGCTGCGTGTGCTCCGCGGCGGCGACCTTCCGGTTGCGCCCGACCCGGCGTTCGCGGCGCTGCTCCGCCGCCGATTGGAATCCGCGCTGTCCCTGCCCTCTGGAACGGAAGGAGTCACCATGAGTGGCACCACCGAAGCTCTTGCGTCCCTCGACACCGTCGACGAGCCCCGACACGAGTCACCGCGGCCGGCGGCGATCCCCTACCTGGCCGTGGGTGACGCCCGCGCCGCACTGCGGTGGTATGTCGACGCGTTCGGCGCCGTCGTCGTCGGCGACCCGATCGTCATGGACGACGGCCGCATCGGCCATGCCGAGCTGGCATTGGCGGGCGGTGTGTTGTATCTGGCGGACGAATACCCGGAGATCGGGCTGCGCGCGCCTACGCCCGGCGCGGTGTCGGTGAGCCTCATGATCGAGGTTGCCGACACCGACACCGCACTGGCCCGCGCCCGTGTCAACGGCGCCCGCGTCGAGCGGGAGCCCTACGAGAACTACGGGTCCCGCAATGCCAGCGTCATCGATCCGTTCGGGCATCGGTGGATGCTGTCCGGGCCGCAGACCGGCGGGGCCACACCGATCCAGCACGGCGATGTGGGCTACGTGTCGGTGTGGACACCGGATGCCGCCCGGGCCGCGGCGTTCTACGGACACGTGCTCGGCTGGCGCTACGACCCGGCGACCCACCAGATCACCAACACCGGCCAGCGCATCGGCATCTACGCGGTGGGCGACCGGCAGACCCTGTTTTGCTGCTACGCGGTCACCGATCTCGACGGCGCCCGCGAGTCGATCGTGACAGGCGGCGGGGCGCCCGGTGTGGTCAACGAGTTCGATTTCGGCCGGGTGCTCGACGCCACCGATCCGCAGGGCATGCCGTTCGCGGTGTTCGAGCCGACCCCCGGTACACCGCGCCCAGAGCGCAACGGCGCTGGGCCGGGCGAACTCTCGTACATCACCTATGAGGTGCCCGACGCCGGGGCGTTCCGCTCGTTCTACAGCCGCGTGCTGTTCTGGACGTTCGAACCGGGCCGGGTCGATGACGGATGGCAGATCGAGAACACCCATCCGATGGCCGGTGCGGCGGGCGGCAGCGCCGCCATGACGACGGTGCCGATGTGGACGGTCGCCGATATCGAGGACGCGGTCACCCGGGTGCGCGAGGCCGGCGGCACGGTGTTGCAGGAGCCCAACCGGCAGCCCTACGGCGTGATGGCCGAATGCGTCGACGACCAGGGTGGCCGGTTCTACCTCGGCGAGTTCTGACGCCGAGGTGCACCCGCACGCTCGCGGGCCGGCTCAGCCCAGAACGTCGGAAATCGGTGCGCCGGAAGCGATCTTGGCGCGCGTCTTCATGACCTTGCCGGGCATGCCGCCGCCGACCACACCGGCCACCACGCCGTCTCGTTCGTAGTAGGCCAGAAACTTGCGGCCGTCATCCTCGACCACATGCACGATGTCCTGTGCCTCGGGTTCGCCCAGGCACTGGATCTTGACGTCGTACTGGTCGCTCCAGAAATAGGGCACCACGACGTTCTCCGGCGGCTCGGCGCCGAGCAGCGACGGCACCAGCACCCGGGCCTGCTCGGCGACATTGCTCCAATGTTCCACGCGGGCTTGATGTCCCGTGGCATCACGCCACGATGCCACATCACCGAGCGCCCACACGTGCGCCGCACTGGTACGCCCGACGTTGTCGCAGATGACGCCGCCGTCATGGTCGGCGACCTCGATACCGCTGCCCTCGAGCCAGTCAGTGGCGGGGCGCGAGCCGATACCGACGATCACCAGGTCGGCGTCGACCTCGCTGCCGTCACCGAGCACCACCTTCTGCACCCGGGTGTCCCCGACGACCTCTTTGACGCCGATACCGGTGCGCACGTCGACGCCCTCGGCGCGGTGCAGCCGCGTCACCAGTGCGCCGATCGCCTCGCCGAGCACCGACGCCAGGGGTTGTGGCTGCGGTTCGACCAGCACCACGTCGACATCGAGAGCACGCAGGGTGGCAGCCACCTCACAGCCGATGAACCCGGCACCGACCACCACGGCCCGGCGTGCCGAACCGGCCTGCCGACGCAGCTCGCGGCTCTCGTCGAACGAGCGCAGGACGTGGATCCCGTCCAACGCCGGGAACGACGGTATGCGCTTGGGCACCAGACCTGTCGCGATCACCAACTCGTCGTAGCCGATGGCGGTGCCGTCGGACAGCGTCACGGTCTGGGCCGTGGTGTCCAACGACGTGACGGCGGACCCGAGCCGCAACGAGATGTTGTTGTCGTCGTAGAACTCACGAGGTTTCAGGGTGACGGCGGCGATGTCGTCATCGGCCGATTTCAGCACGTCCTTCGACAACGGCGGCCGGTCATACGGGAGATGCACCTCGTCACTGATGAGCGTGATGTCGCCCGCGAACTCCGCCCGACGTAGCTGCTCGGCTGTCCGCGACGCGGCCAGCCCCCCACCGACGATCACTACCTTTTCAGTGCTCACGAGCACTGTTCTTACACGATCTGCGCCGCCGGTGGTCCATCCACCCCGGTGGTCAGGGTTCGTAATGGGACCGGTCGATGATGTTCGACAGCACGACGATGCTCTCGCTCCGTTCGATGTCGGCGCTGGCCCGGATACGCTCCAGCGCCGCCTCCAGATGCCGCATATCGCGGGCGAGAACTGTCTCTTATACACATCTGACGCTGCCGACGA
>CAMFLL010000139.1 GCA_945957405.1 uncultured Mycolicibacterium sp.
GTGTCGATGAACGCGTACCGGTGGACGCCCTGGCGTTCGGCACCGAGGTACTCGAGCGTTTTCTGCAGAACTGCTAGCCAGAAAAGAAAGGAATCCTGCCATGGCCTTCCCGTACAACCCGTATGACTTTCTCCCCGAGCTACCCGGTTTCACGCTGACATCGTCATCGTTCACCGATGGCGGGCAGTTGCCGAATGCACAGGTCAGCGGTCTGATGGGAGCCGGCGGCGAGGACGTGTCGCCGCAGCTGAGCTGGTCCGGCTTCCCGGAGGAGACGCGCAGTTTCGCCGTCACCGTCTATGACCCCGACGCCCCCACCGCGTCCGGGTTCTGGCACTGGGCGGTCGCCAACCTGCCCGCCACCGTCGACGAGTTGCCCGCCGGTATCGGCGACGGCAGCGAATTGCCCGGGAATGCAGTGACTTTGGTCAATGATGCCGGTATGCGCCGGTTCGTCGGGGCCGCTCCGCCGCCCAACCACGGGCCGCACCGCTACATCGTCGCCGTGCATGCGGTGGGGGTGGAGAAGCTCGAACTCGCCGAGGACGCGTCACCGGCCTACCTCGGCTTCAACCTGTTCATGAACGCCATCGCCCGCGCCACCATCCACGGCACCTACGAGCAGAAGTAACCCCTCAGCGCCCACCGCGAGCGTGCAGCCACATGAATGCACGCTCGCGGCGGGTCTCGAGGTCTTGACGCAGCACCCCCGCCACACTAACTTGTTGGTTGACAAACAAGTAGGAGAACGACATGATCGACGACGATCTGCGGCGGCGCCGGCTGGCGGTCATCAAGGAACACATGGACACCGAGGTGACCAAGGAGTTCGACCGGACGCTGGCCACCTTCAACGGTCATCCGCACTACGAGATCATGGCCACGGGCCAGATCTTCGACGGCGACGACGAAGTCATGGGGTACTACCTGACCACCCGCACAGCCTTCCCGGACCAGCGTCACGACAATGTGCGATGCCACGTCGCCGATGACGCGGTGATCGTCGAATTCGATTTGCTGGGAACCAATCTCGGCGAGTTCTACGGCCTGCCGCCCACGGGTCGGGCCTTCCGGGTGCCGATCATCGCAGTGTTCGGTTTCGACGGTGACCGGATCGTCAACGAACGCATCTACTTCGACAGTGCCAGCCTGGTCACCCAGATCGGCCGCGGTGAATTGCTCGCACTCGCCGGCGGCAACGCTTCGTGAGCGATCCCCGGCGCACCCAGGGGGAACGCCGCAGCGAGGCCGAGCGCCGACTGCTGGGTGCCGCGGCCGAACTGATCGGCGAGGTCGGCCCGTCACGCGTCACCCTGGCCGGGATCGGAGAGCGCGCCGGATACAGCCGCGGCCTGGCCACTCATCATTTCGGGTCGAAGGGCACCATGATGCAGCGGCTCGTCGATACCGTGACCGTCGAGTTCCGTGAAGCGATATTCCAAGCGAGTCAATCGGATTCGGTGGTCGACGAGGCGAAAGGACTGATCCGCGCCTACTTCGCCGCGCTGTCGGGGACCCACACCGTCAACCGCGCCCGACTCGTCCTGTGGGCCGACGCCGTGGCCGCGGGATCACCGGACGTGCGGCCCAGCATGGTGGCCGCCGACCGGCAGTTCCGCGATGAACTGGCCAAGCGGATCGAACGGGGTGTCAGCTCGGGACAGGTGCCCGCCGACGTCGACCCCGTGGGCCTGGCCGGCGCGATCGTGGGGATGCTGCGCGGCACGGCCTTGCAGTACCTGCTCGACGATCAGCTCGACCTGGCTCGCTCCCAGGCCGAAGTGGAGGCCTTGGTGCTCGGCCGCCTACAGGCATCGCGTTAGGGTGTCTGCGATGAAAATTCACCACCTCAACTGCGGGAGCCTGCGATCGCCAGGCGCCCCGCCCCTGGTGTGCCATGTTCTGCTGATCGAAACCGACGACGGCCTGATGCTGGTCGATTCGGGGTTCGGCATCCAGGACTGTGCCGATCCGGGCGGACGGCTCGGGATCACCCGGTTCATCGTCAACCCCGTGCTGGACGCCGACGAAGCCGCCGTCCGGCAGATCGAGCGACTGGGCTTCGCCGCCGAGGACGTCCGCCATATCGTCGCCACCCACTTCGATCTGGACCACATCGGCGGTATCGCGGATTTCCCCGCCGCGCAGGTGCATGTCACGGCCGCCGAGCATCTCGCGGCGATCACCAGGGGCTCTGTTTTCGACAAACTGCGTTACCGGCCGGCGCAGTGGGCGCACGGGCCCGCCGTCGTCGAGCATGACCCGCGTGGTGAGTCCTGGCGTGGGTTCGCCGCGGCGAAGGAGATCCTGCCCGGCGTCGTCATGGTGTCGATGCCGGGCCACACACAAGGTCACACCTGTGTCGCCGTCGACATAGGCAACCGCTGGATTCTGCACGCCGGCGACGCGTTCTACCACTACGGCACGCTCGACGGGAAAACCAAAGTGCCCGTCGTACTGCGTCTTTCGGAGTCAGTACTGGCAGTCGACCGTAAGCAGGTGATGGCCAACCAGCAACGGCTCGCCGAACTTCATCAGCGTGGCGAATCCGATCTGATGGTCATCAATGCCCATGACCCGACACTGCTCAAGGATGCGCAGTCCGCCGCGGCGGCAGACTGACGGCGCTAACCGGCCGCCGAGCCCACCGCATCCGACAGTGAGGCGTAACCGCCGGCGCGTAGTCTCTCGGCGATACCGTCGTGAATGTTCTTGGCCCACAGGCCACCGCCGTAGATGAACCCGGTGTAGCCCTGCAGCAGCGACGCGCCCGCAGTGATCCGCTCCCAGGCGTCCTCCGCGGTCTCGATACCGCCGACGCTGATCAGCACCGTGCGGTCACCGACGCGACCGTACAGCCGACGCAGCACCTCGAGCGACCGCCGCGCCACCGGCGCTCCCGAAATTCCACCGGAGCCCAGTTGGTCCACACCGGGGGTGCGCAATCCCGCCCGCGACACTGTGGTGTTGGTCGCCACAATGCCGGCCAGACCCAATTCCACGGCCAGGTCGGCGATCTCGTCGACATCGGAATCGGACAGGTCCGGAGCGATCTTCACCAGGACCGGCGTCGAGGCGCTCGAGGTCGCCGACACCTCATCGAGCACCGCGGCCAGGATCGGTCGCAGCGACGCCACCGCCTGCAGGTCACGCAGGCCCGGGGTGTTCGGCGAACTGACGTTGACCACCAGGTACGACGCGAGCGGTGCCAGGAGGCGGGCGCTGGCGCGGTAGTCGTCGGCCGCCTGTCCGGGTGGTGTCACCTTCGTCTTGCCGATGTTGACCCCGATCGGGATGTCGGGGTTACCGCGGGCCAGCTGCATCGCCAGTTCGCCCGCGCCGTGATTGTTGAATCCCATCCGGTTGAGCAGGCCGCGGTCGTCGGGCAACCGGAACAACCGGGGTGCCGGGTTGCCGGGCTGGGGCTGCGCGGTGACGGTGCCCACCTCGGCATGGCCGAACCCGAGGGCACCCCAGGTGCCCAGGCCCAGGCCGTCCTTGTCGAACCCGGCCGCCAGGCCCATCGGGCCGGGGAAGCGGATCCCGAAAACGGTGCTGGCCAGGATCGGGTCTGCGGGCGCCAGCGACCGGCCCAGCCTGCGACGCAGCAGCCCGGGTGCGGTGCCGGCGCGCAACGCGGCGAACACCAGGGTGTGTACACGCTCGGCGGGTACCAGGAACATCGCCTGGCGCAGCAGGGAATACACGCTCACAGCTCCGGCAGATCGCCGGCCTGCGGATTCTCGACGCGGGACTTCTTGCGCCGCAACAACACCCGCCGGGATCCGTCGGTGTAGAGGCGCACCTTGGTCAGTTCCCAGCCCCGGTACTCGGCCTCGATCGACAACCGGGTGGACGCGGTGACCCGCGTGACGTCCGGCGGCAGGCGTAGCGGCACCCATTCGTAATCATCGGAGAGGTCGACATCCCACCCCGGTGGCATCCGACCGGGGATGGACCGCCGGTGCGCAGCGCTCACTGTGGCGACCCCGCGTTCTCGATGACCTGCACGCCGGCGCCGGCTCCCGACACGACGTACAACGTGTCCGTCGCGGTGTCGAAAGCCAGGCTGTCGGGTTGCTGCACGGTCTTGTAACGCACCTTCTCCACGGGTATTCCAGTGGCCAGATCGTATCCAACAACCACATTGGCCGCGGTCTGTGACACCCAGGCGAGTGCCTTCGAACCGGCCAGGCCGTATGGCGCCGCCGGCACGGGATAGCGCTGGCGCATGATCAAGGGGTCGACGGAGAAGACCAGCAGTTCGTCGCCGCGGGTGTCGGTCACGAGCAGCCGGCCGGCGGGGTCCACCACCATGGAGGTCGCCCCTTCACCGGCACGCAACGCCTGCTGCGCCTCGCCGTCGGCGTCGAGGGCGGTCACAGAGGTCTGCCCCCGGTCGAGTACCACCGCGGTATCACCTTGGGTGACAACGGAATCCACGCGGGCGAAGATCTTCTGCCGGGACGAGACGGAGCCGTCCGAATCGACGATGAACACCGTCCCGTCCGCGCTGCCCAGCACCAGCTTGCCGTCGACGCGGCGGGCGATCGCGGTGAAATCGGTGTCGCGTTGATCGGCGACGTCCACCTGACGCGCGGTTCCGGCGGCGACGTCGACCACCAGGTACCCGCCGCGGATCGTCAGCAGCACCTCGCCATCGCCCGTCGCGGCCATGGCGCTCGCCTGCGTCGGCAACGGGATGACGCGCGGTCGGTACTGGCCGGGGGCGAATACCGCCACGAACACCCGCTGGTGCGCATCCGGCGCCATCAGCACCACCAATGACGACGTCGTGGCGTCCACGGCAGCGGCCAGCACAGCGCCGGGGAGCGGTCGGACCACCCCGACCGGCTTGTCGGCCTGTGGTGGCGAAGAGGCGGGTGTGGCGGGCGGGATGGTCGGCGGTGGTGGTGCCGCCGGGTTCGACGAACAGGCGGCTAGGACCACGGCCAGCACGGCCAGCAAGCTCACCCATAGGCGTTTAACAGGGCGTTCAACGGGTAGCTGCAAAGGGTGTCTTCCGAAATCCGTGGTGATCAGGTGTCGCGAACCGATTCTAGGGACAGCTCGCCGACCCAAATGACCGCGCGCCTCCATAGGAGAAGTTATGGTGCTCACATGAGCCTCGTCGCAGATCGGGATGCCGACGGCCGCGAGTTCTATTTCGAGGACGTCTCCACCGGTATCAACGCGAGCGGATTCGGCGAAGTCGGCGACGGCCGTAGTTTCTCCTTCCACATCGAGCACCAGATGTTGATGGTCGAGGTCTACCGGCCCCGCCGGGTCGATCCGGTACCACAGGTCGAAGACATCGTCGCGACCGCGACGCGCGGGCTGAAGGGTATCGATCTCACCGATGAGCGCAGCCTCACCGCGGCCGTCGTCGACGCCATCGCCTGCGCCACCCCGGTGACCCGCTAGCTTTTCGCTCGCGGAGCCCGTCACGGTACGGTCGTCGCGTGGATGTGGCGGCGATGTCCTGGTTGCAGGTTCTGGTTCTGTCGGTCATCCAGGGGCTCACCGAATTTCTCCCGGTGTCGTCCTCCGGGCACCTCGCGATCGCGTCGCGGCTGTTCTTCGACCAGGATGCCGGGGCGTCCTTCACCGCGGTGAGCCAGCTGGGCACCGAACTGGCGGTACTGGTCTTCTTTGCGAAGGACATCGTGCGCATTGTGAAGGGCTGGTTTGCCGGCCTCTTCGACCCCACCCGACGCGACGTCGACTACCGGATGGGCTGGTACGTCATCATCGGCACTATCCCGATCTGCGTGCTGGGTCTGCTCTTCAAGGACCAGATCCGCAGCGGCGTGCGCAATCTGTGGATCGTGGCGACCGCACTGATCGTGTTCTCGGTCGTGATCGCGGCCGCCGAGTACTTCGGCAGGCAGACCCGCCACGCCGAACAGCTCACCTGGCGCGACAGTGTGCTCGTCGGCCTGGCGCAGTGCCTTGCGTTGGTACCGGGCGTGTCACGGTCGGGCGCGACCATCAGCGCGGGTCTCTTCCTGGGCATCGATCGTGAGCTGGCCGCGAGATTCGGTTTCCTGCTCGCGATCCCGGCGGTGTTCGCGTCGGGGTTGTTCTCCCTGCCCGATGCGTTCGCCCCGGTCAGTGAGGGAATGAGCGCCACGGGACCGCAGCTGCTCGTGTCGGTGATCATCGCGTTCCTGGTGGGATTCGCGGCCATCGCGTGGTTGCTGCGGTTCCTGGTCCGGCACAGCATGTACTGGTTCGTGGGATACCGGATCCTGCTCGGCGCGGGCGTGATGGCGCTGCTGGGCACCGGGGTGATGAGCGCGACATGACTGTGATCCTGCTCCGCCATGGGCGGTCCACCTCGAACACCGCGCACACGTTGGCGGGCCGCACCGACGGCGTCGATCTCGACGACAAAGGTCGTGAGCAGGCCGCCGGACTGGTCGAGCGGCTCGGCGACCTGCCCATCAAGGCGCTCATCCGGTCACCGCTGTTGCGGTGCGAGCGCACGCTCGAACCGCTGGCCGAGAAGCTGGGCCTGACCCCGGTCGTCGAAGACCGCCTCGCCGAGGTCGATTACGGCGAGTGGACCGGACGCTCGATCGGCGACCTGGTCAAGGAGCCGCTGTGGGCGGTGGTGCAGCAGCATCCCAGTGCCGCGGTGTTTCCCGGCGGGGAGGGCCTGGCCGACGTGCAGGGCCGTGCTGTTTCCGCCGTCCGCGAACACGACCGCAGGCTCGCCGAGGAGCACAAAGCCGACGTCCTGTGGGTGGCGTGCACGCACGGTGACGTGATCAAGGCCGTCGTCGCCGACGCGCTCGGCACGCACCTCGACAGTTTTCAGCGCATCACCGCAGATCCCGCGTCGTGCAGTGTGATCCGTTACGCACCGACGCGACCGTTCGTGGTGCACGTCAACCACACCGGTGCCGCGCTGGCCAGTGCACTGACCGCACCACCCGCCAAGGACGAGGCCACACCCTCGGGAGATGCTGTGGTGGGCGGCTCCACCGACTGAGCGTTCTCCGTCCTGCGATTCCCGGTATTTTGGAAAGGCCATGGCCCGCGCAATCCACGTCTTCCGCACACCCGACCGATTCGTCGCCGGGACCGTCGGCCAACCCGGAAACCGCACCTTCTACCTGCAGGCCGTCCATCAGGCCCGGGTTGTCTCCGTCGTGCTGGAGAAGCAGCAGGTGGCCGTGCTGGCCGAGCGTATCGGGGCACTCCTGGTGGAGGTCAACCGCCGGTTCGGCACACCGCTGCCGCCGGAGACCACCGATGTCGACGACCTCAATCCGTTGATCACCCCGGTCGATGCCGAGTTCCGCGTCGGCACCATGGGTTTGGGCTGGGATTCCGAGGCCCAGACGGTGGTCGTCGAGCTGCTCGCGGTCAGCGAGACCGAATTCGACGCATCCGTGGTGCTCGACGACGCCGAAGACGGCCCCGACGCGGTGCGCGTCTTCCTGACGCCTGAATCCGCCCGCCAGTTCGCCAACCGCTCCAACCGGGTCATCTCGGCGGGGCGCCCGCCGTGCCCGTTGTGCGAGGAACCGCTGGACCCCGAGGGGCACATCTGCGTTCGTACCAACGGATATCGGCGTGCCGAGCTCCCTGGGTCAGACGATGAACCCGAGGTCTGATTCCGCCGACGAGCATCACCTCCTGACCCGCGGCGAGCTGACGGTTCTGGGGCGTATCCGCTCGGCGAGCAACGCGACGTTCCTGTGCGAGGCGGCGCTCGGCGACGATCCCGATGCGCCCACGCTGCATTGCGTTTACAAACCCGTCGCCGGTGAGCAACCGCTGTGGGATTTTCCCGACGGCACGTTGGCCGGCCGCGAGTTCGCGACCTACCTGATCTCGGCCCAGCTTGACTGGAATATCGTGCCGCACACCATTATTCGTGATGGTCCCGCCGGGCCCGGAATGCTGCAGCGTTGGGTCGACCAGCCCGAGGACGGCGATCTGGTGGATCTGTGCCCGGCCGGCAAGTTGCCCGCCGGCTTCCTGCCGGTGCTGCAGGCCTACGACTACGCCGGTGACGAGGTCACCTTGATCCACGCCGACGATCCGCGGCTACGCCGGATGGCGGTTTTCGACGTACTCGTCAACAACGCCGACCGCAAGGGTGGACACATCCTCACCGGTATCGACGGTGGTGCGTACGGCGTGGACCACGGCCTGTGCCTGCACGTCGAGGACAAACTCCGCACCGTGCTGTGGGGGTGGGCCGGCAAGCCGGTCGACGACGACACGCTGGCCACCATCGAATCGTTGGTCAGAGCCCTCGACGGGGCATTTGCCGGCGACCTTTCGGCGCACATCACCCGCCACGAGATCGCCGCGCTGCGTGGGCGGGCGCGCGCCCTGCTGGAGAACCCCGTGATGCCGGGCCCCGACCGGCGCCGCCCCATTCCCTGGCCCGCGTTCTAGACGCTGGGGGTGACCTGCCGCCACGCGAGGATGCCGCCGTCGGCCATCAGCGACAGGTAGAGCTGGTCATCCTTGAAGAGGTAGGTGCGCACCGCGCCCAGCGCCGAGGACACCTTCTGATCCAGCGACGGCTGCGGGCACATCATCATCGTGACGGCGATCGGGCCGAACGTCAGCGTTCCCGACGTGTCGTCATCACTGGGTTCGGCCTGGTAGGAGCCGTTACCGCGGTTGCAGTCCAGTTGGAAGTGCGCGTTGCCGTCGGCGCCGAACGTGACGGTGAACTTGGTCGGGTCGGGTACCGCGGTGGTGCCCTGTTTGTCGTCCATCGACTGGATCGAAGTCAGCTCCCAGCTGGTGCCCGTCAGGCTGCGGGGTTCGTGCGATGAGCATCCCGCCGACATGATGGCGAAGATCAGGACGGAACTCAGGAAGAACCGGGCCGCGGATGCCGTTGTACGCACGTGCCGAACTTAGCGTCCCGACATACCGAGCAGATGTCCCTCGACGCCATCGCGGATACTGGGACGGTGACTTCACCGGCCGGCGACAGCGACGCAGCGTTGGCCGCCGACCTCGCCGAGGACGCCGGACGGTTGTTGCTGAGGGTCCGTGACGAGGTCGGGTTCGACTATCCCTGGATGCTCGGTGACGCCGGTGACTCCGAGGCCAACAAACTGTTGCTACGCCGGCTGAAGGCCGAACGCCCCGGTGATGCGGTGCTGTCCGAGGAGGCGCCCGACAATCTGGCCCGCCTGGGATCCGACCGGGTGTGGATCATCGATCCGGTCGACGGCACCAGGGAGTTCTCCACGCCGCGCCGCTCGGACTGGGCGGTCCACGTCGCGCTGTGGCAGCGGGTGGACGGGCCGGAGGGGCGCATCACCGATGCGGCCGTGGCATTACCCGCCCGTGGCGAGGTGTACCGCACCGACACGGTGACAACCGCGCCCAGGATGACCCCCGAAGGGCCGATCCGGATCACCGCCAGCGCCAACCGGCCGCCCGCGGTGCTCTACCGGATTGCCGACCGGCTCGATTTCGAGATGGTGCGCATCGGCTCGGCGGGTGCCAAGGCCATGGCCGTGGTGCGCGGTGACGTCGATGCCTACATCCACGCAGGCGGACAGTGGGAATGGGACTCCGCGGCGCCCGCGGGTGTCGTACTGGCCGCCGGCATGCACGCGTCGCGGCTCGACGGATCGCCCATGCTCTACAACCGGCCCGACCCGTATCTACCCGATCTGCTGATGTGTCGAAGCGAGTACGCGGATGTGCTGCTGGGTGCCATCAGGATGGCGAGCTGATGACGACGAATAAAGTCAACACCATGCAATCGTGGTCGGCGGCCCAGGTTCCGCAGCTACCCGGACGTGGCCCGCAGTTGCGGCTCTACGACAGCGCCGACCGCCAGGTGCGACCCGTGACCCCGGGATCCACCGCCGCGATGTATGTCTGCGGTATCACCCCCTATGACGCCACACACCTCGGGCATGCGGCCACCTACCTGGCGTTCGACCTCGTCTACCGGCTGTGGCTCGATACCGGGCATCACGTGCACTACGTGCAGAACATCACCGACGTGGACGATCCGTTGTTCGAACGTGCCGAGCGCGACGGTATCGACTGGCGCGATCTCGGCGCCCGCGAGATCCAGCTGTTCCGCGACGATATGAGCGCCCTGCGGGTTCTTCCGCCGCACGACTACGTCGCGGCCACCGACGCCATCGACGAGGTCGTCGAAATGGTGGAGAAGATGCTGGCGTCGGGCGCGGCCTACGTCGTCGACGATGCCGAGTACCCCGACGTCTACTTCCGTGCCGACGCCACCCTGCAGTTCGGCTACGAATCCGGCTATGACCGCGCCACCATGGCGACCCTGTTCGCCGAGCGCGGCGGCGACCCGCAGCGGCCGGGGAAAGCCGACGAACTCGACGCGCTGGTCTGGCGCGCGGAGCGGCCGGGTGAGCCCAGTTGGCCGTCGCCGTTCGGTCCCGGCCGGCCGGGGTGGCACGTCGAATGCGCGGCGATCGCGTTGACCCGGCTCGGGATGGGCATCGACATCCAGGGCGGCGGCAGTGACCTGATCTTCCCGCACCACGAGTTCTCCGCGGCGCACGCCGAATCCGTCACCGGCGAGCGCCGTTTCGCGCGTCACTACGTGCACGCCGGCATGATCGGCTGGGACGGTCACAAGATGTCGAAGAGCCGGGGAAACCTGGTACTGGTCTCGCAGCTACGCGCCGACGGCGTTGACCCGGCGGCGATCCGCCTCGGTCTGTTCGAGGGCCACTACCGCGCCGACCGGCACTGGAGCCCGCAGGTGCTCGCCGACGCGCAGGCGCGACTCGCGCGGTGGCGGGCGGCAACCGCACTGCCGGCCGGGCCGGCCGCCGCCGACGTCGTGGCGCGGGTCCGGCAGTATCTGGCCGACGACCTGGACACGCCCAAAGCCCTTGCCGCCCTTGATGGTTGGTGTACCGACGCGCTCGAGTACGGCGGCCACGACGCCGAGTCGCCAGGCTTGGTCGCGGCGACGGCCGACGCGCTGCTGGGTGTGCGCCTCTGACCGGTCTCGGACCGCCCGGGAACAACTGAGGTACGTTCTGGGCCTATGGCTGATGTCGCAGGCAAGGTCGTACTCATCACCGGGGGAGCCCGCGGTGTCGGGGCCGAAGTGGCCCGCAGGCTGCAGGCCAGGGGCGCCAAGCGCCCGCACCGAGGCATTGGAGGACCGATGAGAAGGCTCGTCACGCTGGTTGCGGCCGCCGCGGTGCTGGCGGCATGTGCCAACGACGCCGGCACCACCGACACGTCATCCGCCGCGCCGCCGCCACCACCGTCGCCGTCGCCGAATGCCGTGACCCCCGAACAGGCGCGCGCCATCGCCAAAGAGGCCTATATCTACGGCTTTCCGATGGTCGACAACTACCGCGTGCAGTACGCCTACTTCGTCAACAAGGACAATCCCGAATACAAGGGCGGCTGGAACGACATCCACAGCACGGCGCGCGTCTACACGCCGGCCGACACCGCAATCCAGACGCCCAACTCTGACACGCCCTACTCGGCGTTGGGTGCCGACCTGCGCACCGAGCCGCTGGTGCTCACGGTGCCGCCGATCGAGCAGAACCGTTACTACTCACTGCAGTTCATCGACGGCTACACCGCCAACTTCGCGTACGTCGGCAGCCGCACCACCGGAAACAGCGGCGGGCGGTACCTGCTCGCCGGACCGAACTGGCAGGGGGACAAACCCGAGGGCGTCAACGACGTGATCCGGTCGGACACCGAGTTGGCCATGGTGCTCTTCCGGACCCAGCTGTTCGGGCCCGACGACATCGACAACGTCAAGAAGATCCAGGCCGGATACCAGGTCGCGCCGCTGTCGGTGTACCTCAACCAGAAGTCGCCCGACCCGGCGCCGGCCATCGACTTCGTCCCGCCGCTGTCGGCCGAGCAGGAACGGACCTCACCGCAGTTCTTCGACATCTTGAACTTCACGATGAAGTTCGCCCCGACCCTGCCGGACGAGAAAGAACTGCGGGATCGGTTCGCCACCATCGGAATCGGTCCCGACGGCTCTTTCGACGCCGAGAAGCTGTCCCCGGAGATGCGCACTGCGATCGAAGGCGGCATGTCGGATGCGTGGGCCGAACTGGACACGCTCAAGAAGGATAAGGTCGACACCGGGGAAGTGGGCTCGGCCCAGTTCTTCGGCACACACCAGGACCTCAAGGACAACTACCTGTACCGGATGGCGGGGGCAGTGTTCGGCATCTACGGCAACACCGCCGCCGAAGCCGTCTACCCCAATGCGTCGAACGACTCGACCGGTGCGCCCCTGACGGGTGCCGACAATTACACCTACCGATTCGCACCGGGCCAGCTGCCGCCGGTCAACGCGTTCTGGTCACTCACGATGTACGAGATGCCGCAGAGCCTGCTGGTTGCCAACCCCATCAACCGCTATCTGATCAACTCACCGATGCTGCCGGACCTCGTCAAGGATCCCGACGGGGGGTACACGCTGCACATCCAGAACCAGCCACCGCCGTTGGATCAGCAGGCCAACTGGTTACCGGCGCCGAAGGGCCCGTTCGCGTTGGTGCTGAGGCTGTACTGGCCCAAGCCGGACGCCCTCAACGGTCAGTGGCAGGCCCCCAAACCGGTCAAAGCCTGACGTGAGCGCCCCGCGTTCCGGGCCGAACCGGGCCGACCTCGTGCTCTCCGGCGGGGGAGTCAAGGGCATCGGGCTGGTCGGTGCGGTCGCCGCGCTGGTCGACGCGGGATACCAGCCACAGCGCGTTTCCGGTACCTCGGCGGGCGCGCTGGTCGGGGCGGTGGTCGCGGGGGCGGTGCACAGCGGTCACTTCGACGCCGATGAACTCGAACGCCTCGCGATGAGCATCGACTACCGCAAGTTCCTCGATCCCGGATTGATCGAGCGGATACCGCTGGTCGGTACGGCCTGGGGCGTGCTCAGCGGTGACGGCGTCTGCCGTGGCGACGCGCTGCGCGCATGGGTGGCCGATCAGCTCGCCGGGTTCGGTGTCTCGACGTTCGCCGATCTCAAGATCGCCAATCCGGCGCTGCCGCCCGAGCAGCGCTACCGCCTCGTGGTCACGGTTGCCGATGTGACGCTGGGCCAGCTGGTGCGCCTGCCATGGGACTACGAGCGGGTGTACGGCCTCGATCCCGACACGCAGCTGGTCGCCGACGCGGTGCGGGCCTCGACGGCGATCCCGTTCTTCTACCGGCCCGCGTCGCTGACCCACGTCGACGGATCGGAGTCGACCCTGGTCGACGGCGGGCTGCTGTCGAACTTCCCGATCGACTCGCTGGACCGGACCGACGGTAAGCGGCCCCGCTGGCCGACGTTCGGTGTGACGCTGCTGCCGAACCTGCCAGCCGACAACGATCAGGTGATCCCTGCGCTGCGGCCGCTGCACTTCCTTGGCCCGCCGACCCTGCTCGAAAAGGTCCTCACGACCATTCTGGTGGGCCGCGACCAGGCTTACCTCAACCAGCCGTGGGTCAGCACCCGCACCATCCGCGTCGACACCACCGATGTCGGCGTGCTCGATTTCAACCTGTCCGAAAAGGACAAGCGCGCATTGTTCAACCGGGGCTATGACGCGGGCCGGGAATTCCTGTCCACCTGGGATTGGAACAACTACATCACCCGGTTCCGATAAGTCGCCCGAGCGCTCAGTCCCGTACGGGTTTTCGCGCGATTTCCGTACCCCAGCGCGCGCTCGCGGGGTCGGAAACTAGCTCCTGAAGCCGGGCCCGCGCCTGCGCAGGTACCGCTCGAACTCGGCGGCCAGGGCGTCACCGTCGATCTTGCCCAGCGCCTCGTTCATGTCGACCTCGGCGTCGCCGCGCTCTTCGAGCGAGGCCACGTATTCGGCGATCTCCTCGTCCTCGGAGGTCATCTCGGTGACGGCCTCCTCCCACTCCTCGGCCTGGGTCGGCAGATCGGCCAGCGGCACCTCGATGTCGAGCACGTCCTCGACGCGCCGCAGCAACGCCACGGTGGCCTTGGGGTTGGGTGGCTGCGAGACGTAGTGCGGAACGGCGGCCCAGAACGTCACCGCGGGGATTCCGGCGGCCACGCAGGCGTCCTGGAACACCCCGGCGATACCGGTCGGGCCCTCATACCGCGTCTCCTCGAGACCGAAGTGCTTCGCCGAGTCCGACGAGTACGCCGCACCCGACACCGGGACCGGGCGTGTATGCGGCGTGTCGGCCAGAAGCGCGCCCAGGATCACCACGGTGTCGACGTCGAGCTTGTCGGCAATCGCCAGCAGCTCGGCGCAGAAGGTACGCCACCGCATGTTGGGTTCCACACCGTGCATCAGCACGATGTCGCGGTCGCTGCCGGGCGGGCGGCAGTGCGAAATCCGCATCGAGGGCCACACCAGTTCCCGTGTCACACCGTCGACCTGGCGGATCACCGGCCGGTTGACCTGGTAGTCGTAGTACGCCTCGTCGTCGATCTCGACGATGGTCGAGGCCTCCCAGATGGCATCCAGGTGCTCGAGCGCGTCGCTGGCCGCGTCGCCAGCGTCGTTCCAGCCTTCGAAGGCCGCCACAACGATGGTGTTGTGGAGTTCTGGCAGGTCGGAACGCTTCGGACCGCCGAAATCCGGAGGAGTCACCAGGCCAGCGTAAGCCCTGTATGGGCCGGATGACGGACATCGGCCCGCGTTCCGATTCGCAGGACTGCGCCAAGCCGCGCAGCGACACGCCTGCGTCCGGGAGTCTGTCGGGTGACCACGTAGACTTGCCCTGTCGAGAGGCGTTGCAACGGCTACAGGGGGACTCGGGTCCCGTCCGGTATCCGCCACGCTCGGCAGAGTCAAGGACGCCTTCCGCTATGGAAGGAGTGCACGTGGCCGCCGTTCGATCGAGCACCTTTGCGCCCGACATCCGTGATGACTGCACCGACGAACTGACGGCCACCCTGCGTCGGCGGATCATGGTGATCGACGGCGCGATGGGCACGGCGATCCAGCGCGACCGGCCCGACGAGGCCGGTTACCGCGGGGAGCGGTTCAAGGACTGGCCGAGCGACGTCGTCGGCAACAACGACCTGCTCACGTTGACGCAGCCGCAGATCATCGAGGGGATTCACCGCGAGTACCTCGAGGCGGGCGCCGACATCCTGGAGACCAACACGTTCAACGCGAATGCCGTCTCGCTGTCCGACTACGGCATGGAGGAACTGAGCTACGAACTGAACTACGCGGGCGCCGTACTGGCCCGCAAGGCATGCGACGAGTTCAGCACCCCGGACAAACCCCGTTACGTCGCCGGCGCCCTCGGGCCGACCACGCGGACCGCGTCGATCTCGCCGGACGTCAACGACCCCGGAGCCCGCAATGTCACCTACGACCAGTTGGTCACCGCGTACCTCGACGCTGCCACCGGGCTGGTCGACGGTGGCGCCGACCTGCTCATCATCGAGACGATCTTCGACACGCTGAATGCCAAGGCGGCGATCTTCGCCATCGAGACGCTGTTCGAGGACCGCGGACGCCGGTGGCCGGTGATCATCTCGGGCACCATCACCGACGCATCCGGGCGGACGTTGTCCGGTCAGGTCACCGAAGCGTTCTGGAATTCGATCCGGCACGCCAAGCCGCTCGCGGTGGGCCTCAACTGCGCTCTGGGCGCGCCGGAGATGAGGCCGTACCTCGCCGAGATGTCGCGGATCGCGGACACTTTCGTCTCCTGCTATCCGAATGCCGGGCTGCCCAACGCCTTTGGCGAGTACGACGAGTCGCCGAAGCGTCAGGCCGGTTATGTCGCCGATTTCGCCGAGGCCGGTCTGGTCAACATCGTGGGTGGCTGCTGCGGTACGACGCCGGCGCACATCGCCGACATCGCCGAGGTCGTCGAAGGCAAGCCGCCGCGCGAGGTGCCCGACATCGAGGTGGCCACCCGGCTCGCGGGTCTCGAACCGCTCAACATCACCGAGGACTCCCTGTTCGTCAACATCGGAGAGCGCACCAACATCACCGGCTCCGCCCGGTTCCGCAACTTGATCAAGGCCGAGGACTACGACACCGCGCTGTCGGTCGCCCTTCAGCAGGTCGAGGTCGGTGCGCAGGTCATCGACATCAACATGGACGAAGGCATGATCGACGGCGTCGCCGCGATGGACCGGTTCACCAAGCTGATCGCGGCCGAGCCCGACATCAGCCGCGTCCCGGTGATGATCGACTCCTCCAAGTGGGAGGTCATCGAGGCCGGTCTGAAGAACGTGCAGGGCAAGCCGATCGTCAACTCGATCTCCATGAAGGAGGGCGAGGAGAAGTTCGTCCGTGAGGCGCGGCTGTGCCGCAAGTACGGTGCCGCCGTCGTCGTGATGGCCTTCGACGAACAGGGTCAGGCCGACAACCTGGAGCGCCGCAAGGAGATCTGCGGGCGTGTCTACCGGATCCTGACCGACGAGGTCGGCTTCCCGCCTGAGGACATCATCTTCGACCCCAACTGCTTTGCGCTGGCAACCGGTATCGAGGAACACGCGACGTACGGCATCGACTTCATCGACGCCTGCGCCTGGATCAAGGCGAACTTGCCGGGCGTACACATCTCCGGCGGCATCTCGAACGTGTCGTTCTCGTTTCGCGGCAACAACCCCGTCCGCGAGGCGATCCACGCGGTGTTCCTGTTCCACGCGATCAAGGCCGGCCTCGACATGGGCATCGTCAACGCCGGTGCCCTGGTGCCCTACGACTCGATCGACCCCGAACTGCGGGACCGCATCGAGGACGTCGTCCTGAACCGTCGCGAGGATGCGGCCGAGCGGCTGCTGGAGATCGCGGAACGGTTCAACCAGTCGGGCAAGACAGAGGATGCTGGGGTGGCGGAGTGGCGCAATCTGCCGGTCCGGAAACGCATCACGCACGCCCTGGTGAAGGGCATCGACGCGCACGTCGACGACGACACGGAGGAAC
The DNA here is from genome assembly GCA_945957405.1 of uncultured Mycolicibacterium sp. Lineage (GTDB taxonomy): Bacteria > Actinomycetota > Actinomycetes > Mycobacteriales > Mycobacteriaceae > Mycobacterium. The sequence goes on from CAMFLL010000139.1 coordinate 16,887, forward strand.
TGCGGGCCGAGATCGCCGGCGCGGGCGGTCGGCCGATCGAGGTGATCGAGGGCCCGCTGATGGACGGTATGAACGTCGTCGGCGACCTGTTCGGTTCGGGCAAGATGTTCCTGCCGCAGGTCGTGAAGTCGGCCAGGGTGATGAAGAAGGCCGTGGCATACCTGCTGCCGTTCATCGAAGCGGAGAAGGCGGAAAACACCGGCGCCACTGGAAATTCCAAGACCAAGGACACCAACGGCACCATCATCATGGCGACCGTGAAGGGCGACGTCCATGACATCGGCAAGAACATCGTCGGAGTCGTGCTGCAGTGCAACAACTTCGAAGTGATCGACCTCGGCGTGATGGTGCCCGCCCAGAAGATCCTGGACGCGGCGAAGGAACACGACGCCGACATCATCGGGCTGTCCGGACTGATCACGCCGTCGTTGGACGAGATGGTCAACTTCGCCGTCGAGATGGAGCGCGAGGGGCTCGAGATCCCGCTGCTGATCGGCGGTGCCACGACCTCGCGCGCCCACACGGCTGTGAAGGTCGCGCCCCGGCGTAAGAAGGGGCCGGTGGTCTGGGTCAAGGACGCGTCCCGCTCGGTGCCGGTCGCGGCGGCGCTCCTCGACGACAAGCAGCGTCCAGCCCTGCTGGAGGCCACCGAGATGGACTACGCGGCCCTGCGCGAACGGCATGCCCAGAAGAGCGAGCGGCCGATGCTGACGCTCGAGAAGGCCCGCGCCAACCGGACGCCCATCGAATGGGACGGCTACACGCCGCCGGTACCCGTCATCGGCGCGGGAGTACGGGAATTTCAGGATTACGACCTCGCCGAGTTGCGCGAGTACATCGACTGGCAGCCGTTCTTCAACGCCTGGGAGATGAAGGGTCGGTTCCCCGACATCCTCAACAACCCGGCGTCGGGTGAGGCCGCCCGCAAACTGTACGACGACGCGCAGCAGATGCTCGACACCCTGATCAAGGAGAAGTGGCTGACGGCCAGCGGGGTCATCGGGTTCTTCCCGGCCAACGCGGTCGGCGACTACATCGAGGTGTACACCGACGAGAGTCGTGCCGAGGTGCTGACGACGTTGCACA
>CAMFLL010000140.1 GCA_945957405.1 uncultured Mycolicibacterium sp.
CAATGAACCACTCCGCACGCCAACACAGCTCCCTGAGCCCGCATTAGCCGGTCAAGCACTGGACAACGCGTTAATGGAATCGGCGATCGGCCTCTACAAGACCGAACTGATCAACCGAGAGAAATCCTGGTCCGGCCGCACCGAGGTCGAACGCGAAACCGCCCAGTGGGTGCACTGGTACAACACCACCCGCCTGCACTCCTCATTGAACTACCTCTCGCCGACCGCCTACGAGGACCGCTACCGTGACAACGTCGCCTCCACACCGGAGGTGGCATAACCGAAAGGTCTCCATCCAGACCAGGACGGTTCAACCGGCCGAACCCGAGACGCCGGCCGAACCGACACCGCCGACCCGGCCTGCCCCGCGTCCCAGCGCCGGCCTGGTCATCGGCGGCGGCATCCTGCCCGCACCGCTGCTGGCCGACCTGATCACCCACGGCGCCACCCTCACACCCCTGATAACGCCCGGCCCTGACCCCGAACCGCACTACCGGCCCTCAGCCCGATTGGCGACCTACGTCCGGCTGCGCGACCTGACCTGCCGCCACCCCGGCTGCGACCGCCCCGCCATGACCGCCGACATCGACCACACCAGCCCCTGGCCCTACGGGTCGACCCACGCCGGCAACACCAACACCCGCTGCCGCCGCCACCACCTACTCAAGACGTTCTGGCCCGGCTGGACCAACACTCAACACCCCGACGGCACCCTGACCATCACCACCCCCACCGGACACACCTACCCAACCAAACCCGGCAGCGCCCTGCTGTTCCCAGCATGGGACACCACCACAGAGGCACCCCCAACGCGAGCCGTCCCACCACAATCCCCCGACCGCGGCCTCATGATGCCCCGCCGGAAAACCACCCGAGCCAACGCCCGCCAATACCGCATCCAGCACGAACGCAACCGAAACCACGCCCACCTAGCCGAACGCAACAAGCCCCCACCCATCTGAGGATGCGAGGTCACTCCTTCATGTCGAGCACAGGCGTGGGCTCGCGGAATCCCTTCGTGCGCAGAGCCAGATAGAGGAATCCGACCGCGAGCCAGATCAATCCGATGATCAGGGTCAGCCCGGACAGGCTCCACCACAGCCAGATGGTCAAGGCGAAGCCGATCAGCGGTATCACCGCCGAGCTGATGATCTGTAATCCGGAACGCTCGCGCTTCACGATGTAGTAATGCTTGAACGCGGCGAGGTTGACCGACGAGAAGGCCACCAGGGCACCGAAACTGATCATCGATGCCAGCACGCCGAGGTCGATGACGATGGCGATCAGGGATACCGCCGAGACGATCCAGATCGCCCAGGTCGGCGTGAAGAACTTCGGCGAGACGTAGCCAAAGATCTTGCGTGGCAGCACGCCGTCACGGCCCATGGCGTACAGGATCCGGGCCACCGACGCCTGCGACGTCAGCGCCGAACCGGCGGCACCCGCGACGTAGGCAGCGGTGAAGAAGACCGACAGGAACTGCCCACCAGCCTGTTTCATCACATCGAGTGCCGCCGAGTCGACATCACTGAACTGGTTGGAGGTGAACACCAACTGCGCGATGTAGGACAGTCCGAAGAAGATCAGGCCCGACAGGATGGTGGCGATCATGATCGCCCGCGGCACACTGACCTTGGGATCCTTGGCCTCCTCGGAAAGGGTTGACACCGAGTCGAATCCGAGGAAGGACAGGCACAGGATCGCGGCACCGGCCAGCAGGGGGCTCAGGCCGGGGTTGGTCCCGTCACCTCGCAGCGGCGCCATCAGGTCCACCGAGCCAACCTTGGAGATGCTGACGAAGGACATCACCACGAAGACCACGATGAAAATGGTCTGCATCGCGATGATCAGCGCATTGGCCCGAGCCACGGACACGATGCCGACGATGTTGAGCACCGTGACGATCGCGATCGTCACCAGGATGAAAACCCACGGCGGGACGGACGGGATCGCGGCGTTGAGGTAGATGCCGATGACCAGATAGTTGATCATCGGCAGGAACAGGTAATCGAGTAGCAAAGACCAGCCGGCCAGGAAGCCGATGGGTGCACCGAACTCTTTCTGCGAGTACGCATATGCCGAACCGGCCACCGGGTAGGCCACCGACATGCGCGCGTACGAGCGGGCGGTGAACACCATCGCGGCCAACGTGATCAGGTAGGCGACGTCGACACGGCCACCGGTGGTCTCGGTGACGATCCCGTACGTCGTGAAGACCGTCAGCGGCACCATGTACACCAGGCCGAACAGCACCAGGGAGGGAACGCCGAGCACCCGTTTCAGGTGGCCTTCGGTTTCCACGGGGGTGGTGGACATGCGAACTCCTTTCAGACGGCCGGGTGCGCCCGCACCCCGCTCACATACGTGGCGCGGACCTCGATGTCCGGAACATCAAGGGCCGCAGTACTTCGCGGGTCACGGGCGAGCCAGACCAGGTCGGCGCTGCTCCCCGGCGCAATGGTGCCCCACCTCGGGCCGCTCTGTCCGGCGAATGCCTGTTCTGCCACCCCGGCGGTGTAGGCCGACAACGCCCGTTCCATGGTCAGGGTTTCGTGCGGTGTCCAGCCGTCGGGCGGATCACCTTCGGCGGTCTGCCGCGACACCCCGATGGCGATACCGTCCAGCGGCGCCCCCGAGGACACCGGCCAGTCGGAACCCAGCGACAGCGGCGCGCCGGACCGGTCGATGGTGTTCATCTGATACTGCCGATCAGCGCGCTCCTGGCCTAGCCGCGGAATGGTCAGCACCGTCATCAGCGCATCCATCTGCGCCCACAGCGGCTGCATGCACGGCACCACGCCCAGCTCCGCGAACCGGCCCAGGTCGTCGCCGTCGACCAGTTGAGCGTGTGCGATCACCGGGCGGCGGTCCCTCGGCCCGTTCTGCTTGATCGCGAATTCGATGGCGTCGAGCGCCTGCCTGGCAGCGGCGTCGCCGATGGCGTGGATGTGGATCTGGAATCCGAGCTCGTCGACACGACGGGCGGCCTGCGCCAACGAGTCGCCCTCCCAGACCTGCATGCCATGGCTGTGCAGGCCCGAACAGTAGGGCTGCAGCAGGGCGCCCGTCTCGTTCTCCACGACGCCGTCCGCGAAGAACTTCACCGTGTTGGCGCTCAGCATGTCGGACCCCACGTCGACGACGCGCTGGCGGGCCGCCGCATACCCACCGACCTGCTCGGTGAAGTACCGGGGATCGGCATAGAACGCCAGGTTGAATCGCACCCCGAGGGCACCGCGGCGCGCGGCCTCGACGTAGATGTCGACGTCTGCGGGGTTGACCCAGGCGTCCTGCACCCAGGTCACACCGCGGGCCAGGTAGTAGTCGGCAGCGGTACGCAGCGCCGCGATACCGGTCTCGAGGTCGAGCGGCGGGACCTGCGCCAGGGCCAGATCGACGGCACCCCATTCGCGCAGTGTCCCGAGCACCGAACCGTCCTCGCGACGCGGTATCTCCCCCAGGGGCGGATCGGCGATGGCGTCATGGATACCGCAGCGGCGCAGGGCTTCTGTGTTGCACCACGCGGTGTGATAGTCCCAGGCCCGCAACACCACCGGGCGGTCCGGCACCGCTTCGTCGAGCCACCGCGCATCGAACAGCCCGTCGGGAGCGAGGCTGCTGTCATAGGACGCGCCGGTGATCCACTCGAGTTCGGGATGCTGCTCGGCGAACACACGCACCGCCTCGACGATCTCGGCCACCGAGTTGCACGGCCGGACCGGTGGCCCGACGTACTCGAGTCCACCGAGCATCGGGTGGGCGTGCCCGTCGCCGAACGACGGCATCAGGAAGCCACCGTCGAGATCCACCCGGTCGGCACCGTCGGCGCGTGACCTCGCCTGATCGCCCACGGCCGCGATTACGCCGTCGATCACCAACAGCGCATCGCTGTCCTCGCCCTTGTCCGTCCAAATCGTGCCGCCATCGAAGAACACCGAAGTCATGACGCTATCGTCACCCATCCGTCACCCCGGTGCCTTCGAATACCTGATGTGCAACCAATTGAGACCCGGCGTTCGGTGGCGGTCATCGGCAGCGGAGTGGCCGGCCTGACGGCCGCATACACCCTCGCCGACCAGGACCGCGTGACGTTGTTCGAAGCCGATGACCGGCTCGGCGGGCACGCCCACACCCATCATCTCGACCGGGGCGACGGTGTCGTCGAGGCGGTCGACTCAGCGTTCCTGGTCCACAACGACCGCACCTATCCCACGCTGTGTCGCATCTTCGCCCAACTGGGCATCGCGACCCGCGACACCGACATGTCGATGTCGGTGCGAGCCGACGCCGCCGGTCTCGAATACGCCGGCGCCCGAGGTATCGGCGGCCTGTTCCCGTCGATCGCCAACCTGGCCCGACCGCGCTACCTGGCGATGCTCGGTGAGATCAAGAAGTTCCACCGGGCGGCGACCGAGCTGCTGCGCACCGAACCGGACGGCGCCCATGAGACACTGCGCAGCTTCCTCGACGCCCGCGGGTTCTCGCCGTACTTCATCGACCACTTCATGACACCGCTGGTGGCCGCGGTGTGGTCATGCGCACCCGACGTAGCGCTGGACTACCCGGCGCGCTACCTGTTCGTGTTCCTGGACCACCACGGCATGCTCACGGTCTTCGGATCGCCGACGTGGCGCACCGTCGAAGGCGGCTCGGCCACCTACGTCCGCGCCATCGCCGAACGCCTCGACGAGGTCCGGACACGGACGCCTGTGCGGACGGTGCGCCGGATATCCGCAGGCGTGCAGATCGTCACCGAGTCCGGCGAGCAGGCCGAGTACGACGCCGTCGTCATCGCCACCCACTCGGATCAGGCACTGGCGATGCTGGATCAGCCGACCGACGCCGAGCGCGCGGTGCTGGGCGCCATCACGTACACGACCAACGTCGCGCAGTTGCACACCGACGAGTCGGTGCTGCCCCGGCGGTCGCGCGCACGGGCGTCGTGGAACTACCTGATCACCCCGAACCGCGACAACGTGGTGGTGACCTACGACGTGTCCCGGCTGATGCGGCTCGGCGGACCCAACCGGTTCCTGGTCACGCTCGGCGGCCACGATCACGTCGACCCGGGCACGGTGCTGGCCCAGATGACCTACGCCCACCCGCTGTACACGCCGGAATCCGTTGCCGCACAGGAGGCTCTGCCGTCGTTGAACGATGACCGAATAGCATTCGCCGGGGCCTATCACGGCTGGGGCTTTCACGAGGACGGCGCCGTGGCCGGCGTGGCGGCGGCCCGCGCACTACGTCGCGAGGGGGTACCGGCATGAGCTCACCCGCGATCTACCGCACCCGGGTCACCCACCTGCGCCGTGCGCCGGTACACCACTACTTCGAACACAAGGGCTACAGCTGGTACGTCGACATCGACGACCTGCCGCGGCTCCCGCGCCCACTGCGCCCCTTCGCCAGATTCGAGGCGCGCGACCACCTCGCGCCGCCCGCCGACGGCCCCGACACCCTGCGCGCCCGCGTCGATACGTTTCTGGCCCAGCATGACATCCACTTGCCCGGCGGACGCGTCACCGCGTTGATGCAGGCCCGCGTCCTGGGCTATGTGTTCAACCCGCTCAGCGTGTTCTGGTGCCACGACGCCGGCGGTGAGCTGCGCGCCGTCGTCGCCGAGGTGCACAACACCTACGGCCAACGGCACGGGTATCTGCTGCCCCCGGACCAGGACCGCGCTGTCATGGTGCCCAAACGCTTGTACGTCTCGCCGTTCAACGAGGTCGAGGGCTACTACCTGGTGCGGGCCCCGCTGCCCGCCGAGGAACTCGACGTCACGATCTCACTGCACCGAGAGAACCAGCCGGCCTTCGTGGCCGCCATGCGCGGTCGGCGCATGAAGGCCAGCACCGGCCAGATCGCCAGGCTCCAGATCACCGCGCCGCTGGCCCCGCTGATGGGGTCACTCGGCATCCGCGTTCAAGGAATCACCCTGTGGCTGCGTCGCGTGCCAGTGGTGCCGCGCGACAAGGCACCTGCACTACTGGAAAAGGCTGCGGGCCGGACGGAGAGAGCGAACCAAACGTGAGCATCGATACCGCGCGCACCACCCCCGATCCCGTCGATGCTGGGCGGTGGCCCGGCGTCGCCAATGTGCCCGCCGGACCGTTCTCCGCGATGTCGGGCAGTGTCGTGTCAAACCTGTTGCAACGGGCGGCCGTTCGGCTGCCACTGCGGTTGCGCTATCCGGACGGTTCGGTGGTGGGCGCGCACGATCCGACGCTGCCGACGCTGGACCTGCACCAGCCGGACCGGCTGGCGCGGCGCGTCGGCCGCTACGGGCTGATCGGGTTCGGCGAGTCCTACATGGCCGGCGAATGGACCTCCGACGACCTCGCCGGGGTGTTGACGGCGTTCGCCACATCGATGGCCGACCTGGTGCCGCAATGGATGCAGAGGCTGCGACCCATTGCCCTGGTGCGTCAACCGAAATCGCACGACAACAACCGGGATCAGGCGCGCCGCAACATATCCCAGCACTACGACCTGTCCAACGAGTTGTTCGGCGAATTCCTCGACGAGACCATGACGTACTCCAGTGCGCTGTTCGACCAGCTGCCGACCGCCAGGGCAGACCTCGCCGAGGGTCAGCGTCGCAAGATCGACCGGCTACTCGACTGCGCTCACGTGACGGCGGGGCGCCGGGTGCTCGAGATCGGCACCGGCTGGGGCGAGTTGTGCCTGCGTGCCGCGCAACGCGGCGCCCACGTGACCTCGGTGACGCTGTCGGCCGAACAACAGCGGCTGGCACGGCAGCGGGTGGCCGCGGCAGGGCTGTCCGACCGCGTGGACATCCAGCTGTGCGACTACCGCGACGTCCAGGGCCAGTACGACGCCGTGGTGTCGATCGAGATGATCGAGGCTGTCGGATACCGCTTCTGGCCCACGTACTTTCGCGCACTCGACCGGCTGGTGGCCCCGGGCGGCCGGGTGTCCATCCAGGCCATCACCATGCCGCACTCGCGAATGCTGGCCAGCCGCAACACGCACACCTGGATCCAGAAGTACATCTTCCCCGGCGGCCTGCTGCCCTCCACCGAGGCCATCCTGTCGATCACGGGCCGCGACACCACGCTGCGCACAGTGGACATGTTCTCACTGCAGCCGCATTACGCCGAGACATTGCGGCTGTGGCGGGAACGGTTCATCGAGCGGCGGGATGCGGTGTCCACATTGGGGTTCGACGACGTCTTCCACCGGATGTGGCAGCTGTACCTGGCGTACTCCGAGGCCGGCTTCCGGTCGGGCTATCTCGACGTCTACCAGTGGACGTTCGCGCCCGACGGGGGCCGATGGTGAACTTCGTCACCGTATCGGCTGCCTCGCTGGGGGCCGTGATCATCGTCTTCGCTCTGACGTTCGCCGCCGGACGTGCACTGGGCCGCTACAACGTCGTCGACGTAACGTGGGGTCTCGGCTTCGTCGTGGTGGCCGCTGTCGCTGCACTCGTCGGCACCGGCGATGCGCTGCGGCGCCTGCTGCTACTGGTGTTGGTCGCGATATGGGGCCTGCGCCTGGCGTGGCACATCCACCACAAGACCGCGGGCAAGGGCGAGGACCCGCGGTACCGGAAACTGCTGGGCGACAACCCGTCGGCGATCACCGTGGTACGCAAGGTCTTCGCCGTCCAGGCCGTGGCGACGTGGTTCATCTCGCTACCACTGCAACTGTCGGCCAGCCAGGGCCCCACCCCCGCGACACTGCTCCCTGTGCTGATCCTGGGCATCGCAGTCTGGCTCATCGGCGTGCTGTTCGAGGCGATCGGTGACCACCAGTTGAAGGTTTTCAAGGCCGATCCCGCCAACAAGGGCGCCATCATGGACCGCGGCCTGTGGGCGTGGACGCGGCACCCCAACTACTTCGGCGACGCCTGCGTCTGGTGGGGCCTGTGGCTGGCCGGTATCAGCGGCTGGCTCGGGCTCGCAACGGTGCTCTCCCCCGTGGCGATGACGTACTTCCTGGTGTACGGCACCGGAGCCCGACCCACCGAGAAGCTGATGGCGGGTCGCCCGGGGTTCGCGGAATACTGCTCGCGCACATCATTTTTCGTACCCAGGCCGCCAAAGGTCCGAGAAGGCCGCCCCAAATGACCGTGATGGCCGCCGCGACGGCTAGGCTCACCCTCGTGACCGCTGATCTCGACGCGCTGTTGCGCCGGGTGGCGCGCCGCGATGCCGAGGCATTCGCGGCGTTCTACGACGGCACCAAAAGCAGGGTGTTCGGCCTGATCACACGCGTGCTGCGTGATCCCGGCTACAGCGAGGAAACCACTCAGGACGTCTACCTGCAGGTGTGGCGGAGCGCAGACACCTACGATCCGGCCGCCGGCTCAGCCCTGGCCTGGCTGATGACCCTGGCGCACCGTCGCGCGGTCGACCGGGTGCGCGCCGAGGAGGCCGCGGGCCGCCGGGAATCCCGCTATGGCGCGGCGACCCGCGAGCCGTCGATCGATCATGTCAGTGACACGGTGATCGTCCGCGACGAGCGCAGGCAGGTCGTCGAATGCCTCGGTAGCCTCACCGACCTGCAGCGGGAAGCGATCCAGATGGCGTACTACGACGGCCTCACCTACGTTCAGGTCTCCGAACGGTTGTCGGCCAACCTGGCCACGGTCAAGTCACGCATGCGGGACGGCTTGCGGGCGTTGCGCGCATGTCTGGGGCTGCGATGACCACACCAGACGACGTCCTCGACCTCGCCGTGCCGTACGCCCTGCACGCACTGCCCGACTCCGAGCGCGACGAGCTCGAGGCGCGGCTGGCGGAGCGGTCGTCAGCGGGTACAGCCACCGATTTCTACGACGAAGTGCGTGCGGTCCGCGAGGCGATGGCCGCGGCGGCCGTCAGCACCGAATTGGAACCTCCGGCCGCCCTGCGCGACCGGATCCTGGCCGCCGCCTCCGACGACCCGGTGCGCACGCTGCCAACCCGCAGGCGCACAACCCTGTGGGCCGCCGCGGCAGCCGTGGTGATCGGTCTGGGTGCGGTAGGCATTGGCGTGGCGATCCGGCCGCCGCCGCCGGAGCCGTCGGCCGCGGAGCAGATCTTCGCGGCCCCCGATGTGCGCACCGTCTCGGGGCCCATCCCGGTCGGTGGGCAGGCCACCTTCGTCTTCTCCCACGACCGCAACGCCGGCGTGCTGGTGATGAACAATGTGCCGCCGCCGTCGGCCGGGACCGTCTACCAGATGTGGCTGGTGGGCAGCAACGGCACCACGTCCGCAGGCACCATGGACGCCGCGTCGGTGTCACCGTCGACCACCGCGGTGGTCCCCGATCTGGGCGATTCGACGGCCCTGGCGTTCACGGTCGAGCCGGGCACCGGTTCCACACAGCCGACCGGCGAGGTCTTCGCGCGACTGCCGCTGAGCTAAGCGACGGTCAGTGCGGCCGATTCGGTCAGCACGTCCTGGATGTCGCCGTTGCGGGACCACGCCCGGCGCTGCCGCATCGCACCGTTGCCCACCGCGCGGATACGGGTGAGCTCGTCGCGGGCGAACTCGTAATCGCCGGCATCGGTCAGGGCGGGGCGTAACTCGTCGATGAAAGAGTCGAGCGCCTGCGGGGTCTGGCCTTCCAGGCCGTCGCGCGCAAAGCGCCAATACAGCGCCCGCAGAAGAGGTTCGGCGATGAACGGCATTTGCTTCCCGACCTCGATCGCACGCAGTGCCGTCATGACCGAGGCTCGCGCCAGCACCGCCAGCAACACCGTCTCGGCCGCGGTCGCCGGCACGTCGGCGACCCTGATCTCGACGGTGGGGAATTTGGCCGACGGCCGGGCGTCCCAGTAGACCATGCCATCGTCGAGCATGGCACCGGACTGCTGCATGGCCGCCAGCAGTGCATCGTATTCGTCGGCCGACTGCAGGTGCGGCGGCGGGCCGGAACTCGGCCAGCGGCCCCACAGCACGCTGCGCCAGCTGGCGTAACCGGTGTCCGTGCATCGGTAGATGGCCGAATTGGCGCTGAGCGCCAACAACATCGGCAACCAGAGTCGCAGATGGGTGCACACCCGCACGGCGGTGTCGCGGTCGGGCACTTCGACGTGAACGTGGCATCCGCTGATGCCCTGCTCATACGCGATCATGCCGAAGCGGTCGGCGATCTGGTGGTAACGCGGGGTGTCGGTGATGGGGAATTCGTGCGGGACGGTTGGTGGCAGGCTGACCGCGAGCAACCGGGTGCCGCACTGCTCAGCGGCTTCGGCGGCGGTGCGCCGTAGGTGGGTGATGGCGGCCAGCAGTTCGTCGCGGTCGCGTAGTACCTCCGTCGTGGTCTCGACCTGACAGGTGGTCAGCTCCCGTTGCAGATCGACGCCGCGGGCCTTGGCGGCATCCGCGACGTCGGTGCTGCGACCTACGGGCTCGCCGCTGTCGGGATCGACCAGGAGAAGTTCCTCTTCGACCCCGACAGTCGGCGGCGCGTGGTCAGTGCTTGAAGGCGTCTTTCACCTTCTCTCCGGCACCCTTGAGATCGGCTTTGGCCTGGTCGGCCTTGCCTTCGGCTCGCTTGCTGTCGTCGTTGGTGGCAGTTCCGAAGGCCTCCTTGGCCTTACCTGCGACATCATCGACGGCGTTCTTGATCTTGTCTGTTGCACTCATGCCGTGTGTGTTGACCCGAACGCGCTGAACCAAACATCACGGCGCGTAGTGTGTCTAACTATGGGCCTTGGCACTGGTGGTTTCCGGTTCGGCGTCGGCATCAGATCGGTCCGGTCGTCCGCTGATTTACAGGACACCGCAAGGCGTTTCGAAGATGACGGCTTCGACGTCGTGAATGTGCCCGACCATATCGGCGCCCCCGCGCCGTTCCCAGTGCTGGCGGCGGTCGCCCAGGTGACCTCGACGCTGCGAGTCGGCACCTACGTCATGAACGCGGCGTTCTACAGTCCCGCGCTGCTGGCGCGCGATGCGGCCGAGGTGCACCGGGTGAGCGACGGCCGGCTCGAGCTCGGCCTCGGCGCCGGCTACGTCCGTGCGGAGTTCGAGGCCGCCGAGATCCCGTTCCCGTCCGCGGGTACCCGGGTGGCCCACCTGGAGCACGTGACGACATACCTGCGTGAGCACCACGGCACCATTCCGATTCTGATCGCGGGTAACGGCGACAAGGTGCTGACGGTCGCCGCACGGTACGCCGACATCATCGGGCTCACCGGGACCGACATCGGCAAGGCGGCCGACGATCCGCTGGCCGAGCGCATCGCGCTCGTCCGGGCCGCCGCCGGTGACCGGTTCGACGACTTGACGTTGGACATCGCGATCACGGCATCGCCGGTGGACGCCTCCGGACGGCCCGACCTGTCGATGACGCGGCGTTACGCGTCTCAGTTGTCCGACGCGGAGATCCTGGCGCTGCCCAGCGTGCTGTCGGGCACACCGCGTGACATCGCCGACCGCCTGCGTCACCTGCGCGACACCTACGGCGTGACGTCCTTCTCGATACAGGACAAGCACGCCGAGCACTTCGCGAAGGTGATCGCCGAGCTGCGCTGACTACCGGATGCGCTTGATCGGCTGGGTCGGCGGATCGGGATCGGGCGCAGGCGGGAGCGCCTGGCGTGTGTTCCCTTCGAGCAGTGCACGCACCAACGGCCGCGGACCGTAGGGCCGGAGCATGGTGCTCGCCGGACGTGGACGCACGATCTGCGGCCACCAGAACCACCGGCCGAACAGCGCGGCGATGGACGGCGTCATGAACGAGCGCACGATCAGGGTGTCGAACAGCAGACCCAACCCGATCGTGGTGCCGATCTGTCCGATGATCCGCAGATCGCTGACCGCCATGGACGCCATCGTGGCCGCGAACACCAAACCGGCTGAGGTGACGACCTTTCCGGTGCCACCCATCGCACGGATGATACCGGTGTGGATCCCGGCGCCGATCTCCTCTTTCATACGGGACACGAGGAGCAGGTTGTAGTCAGAACCCACCGCCAACAGGATGATGACCGACATGGCCAGCACCATCCAGTGCAATTCGAAGCCAAGGATGTACTGCCACAGCAAGACCGACAAGCCGAACGACGCGCCCAGCGACAACGCCACCGTGCCGACGATCACCAACGCCGCGATGAAAGCCCGCGTGATGATGAGCATGATGATGAAGATCAGGCACAGCGCCGCCAGGCCCGCGATCAGCAGATCGTATTTGGATCCGTCCTGCCAGTCCTTGGCCGTCGATGCGGCTCCGGCCAGCGATATCTGACTGTTGGAAAGCGGTGTGCCCTTGAGGGATTCCTCGGCCACCGACCTGATCTGTTCGATGCGGTCGATACCCTCCGCCGACGCGGGGTCGCCGTTGTGCGAGATGATGAAGCGGGCCGCTTTCCCGTCGGGCGACAGGAATGATCCCATCGCCTTCTTGAAGTCTTCGTTCTCGAACACTTCCTGCGGCAGGTAGAACGTGTCGTCGTTCTTCGCGGCGTCGAAGGCCTGCCCGAGCGCACTGACATCCTTGCTGGACTCGTCCATGTTGGCGAAGATGCCCGACATCGTGCTGTGCATCGTGAGCGTCATCGTCCGCATCGTCCGCATGATGTCGATCATCTGTGGGAACGTGACGAGCAACTGTGGGAGTAGCACATTGAGCTCATCCATGTTGTCGACCAAGACCGCCAACTTGTCGTTCAGCTGATCGACACCGTCCAGCGAGTCGAAAAGCGAACGGATCGCCCAGCAGACGGGGATGTCGAAACAGTGCGGTTCCCAGTAGAAATAGTTACGGATCGGCCGGAAGAAATCATCGAAGATGGAGACACTGCCGCGCAGCTCGTCCACGATGTCTTGCAGCTCATGCGTTTTGGCGACGGTGTTCTGGATGGTCGCCGCCAGCTCCTGCATGATGCTGTAGGTGCGTTCCATCAGCCCGATCATGGTGGCCATGTCGTCGGCCTGCTTCTGCATGTCATCGATGCGCTGCTCCTGGAAGTGCAGCGCCTGGACCTGACCCGCGCTCTGCAGGCTCAACAGGAACGGTATGGACGTGTTGGCGATGGGCGTGCCCTCGGGCCGCGTGATGCCCTGCACGCGCGATATCCCGTGGACCTTGAAGACGGCCTTGGCCAACCTGTTCAGCACGAGGAAGTCCGACGGATTCCGTAGATCATGGTCGGACTCGACGATGAGTACGTCGGGCTGCATGCGTGACTGCGAGAAATGCCGTTCGGCCGCGGCGAACCCCATGTTGGCGGGAATGTCGCCGGAGATGTAGGCACGGTCGTTGTAACTGGTCTTGTAGCCGGGGAGGGCCAACAGGCCGACGAGGGCCACCGCCAGCGAGGCCACCAGAATGGGCCCGGGCCAGCGCACGACGGCCGTGCCGATCCCGCGCCACCGCCGAACCTTCAACCTGCGCTTGGGATCCAACAGGCCGAACCCGCTGGCGACCACGATGCCCGCGGGGACCAGGGTCACGGCGACCGCGACGGCTGCGAGCATGCCGACGGCGCAGGGCAGACCCATGGTGTGGAAATAGGGCAGGCGGGTGAAGGTCAGACACAGGATCGCCCCGGCGATCGTGAGGCCGGACGCCATGACGACGGGGGTGACTCCCCGGTACATGCTGTAGTAGGCGGTTTCCCGGTCCTCGCCGACTTGTCTCGCCTCTTGATATCGGCCGAAGTAGAAGATGCCGTAATCGGTTCCGGCCGCAATGCTGAGGAATACCAGCATGTTCACGGCGAAGGTCGACAGCACGAAGACGTCGTTGGCGCCCAGGAACGCGACGATACCGCGGGCCGCGGCCAATTCGATACCGACCATGATCAACAGCAGGATCACGGTGGTGATCGAGCGGTATACCAGGAGAAGCAACGTGAAGATGATGACGACCGTGACGACGGTGATCTTCAGGATCGACTTGTTGCCGCTGTGCTGCATGTCCGAGGCGAGCGGCGCCGCACCGGTCACGTAGACCTGGACGCCCTCCGGTGGCGGTGTGCGGTTGACGATGTCGCGGACCGCTGCCACCGACTCGTCACCCAGCGGGGTGCCCTGGTTACCGGCCAGGTTCAGCTGGACATACGCCGCCTTGCCGTCAGGGCTCTGCACGCTGGTCGACGTCAGCCGGTCACCCCAGAGGTCCTGGACATGTTCGACATGCTTGGGATCGTTCCTGAGATCGCGAACCAGCCCCGCGTAGTAATCGCGGGCATCGTTGCCGAGCGGATTCTGGCCCTCGAGCACGATCATCGCGGAGCTGTCCGAGTCGGATTCTCCGAAGACCTTGCCCATTCGTTTCATGGCTTGCGCCGAGGGCGCATCAGCCGGCATCAGAGACACCGAGTTCGCCTCGGCGACCTTCTCCAGCGACGGGATGAAGGATTTCACGTTCCCGCCGACGGACAGCAGGGTGACCGCGATGATCAGCACCAGCCACGCCAGGATGATGATCGGCGCAAACCTGCGTACTGTCCGCGCGACGAAGGGCGGGCGGGATTGCTCAGTCCTCATAAGACTTTCGCTAATCCCTCTGCAGCAGCGACCGGACCAGCGGGCGAGGTCCGGTGGACCGGAGCATCATGCTGGCGGGACGGGGACGCACGCTCAGCGGCCACCAGAACCAGCGGCCGAGCAGCGCGGCAATGGACGGCGTCATGAACGCGCGCACGATCAGGGTGTCGAACAGCAGTCCAAGGCCGATCGTGGTGCCCACCTGGCCGATCGTCAGCAGGTCACTGACGATCATCGACGCCATC
Source organism: uncultured Mycolicibacterium sp. (assembly GCA_945957405.1). Lineage (GTDB taxonomy): Bacteria > Actinomycetota > Actinomycetes > Mycobacteriales > Mycobacteriaceae > Mycobacterium. The sequence goes on from CAMFLL010000140.1 coordinate 14,700, forward strand.
GTGGCCGCGAAGACCAACCCCGCCGCCGTCACGGTTTTGCCCGTGCCACCCATCGCCCGGATCAGACCGGTGTTCAGGCCCGCGTGCAGTTCCTCCTTCATCCGCGACACCAATAGCAGGTTGTAGTCGGAGCCGACCGCCAGCAGGACGATCACCGACATCGCCAGCACGACCCAGTTGATCTGGATGCCCAGCAGGTGCTGCCAGACGAGGACCGACAGCCCGAAGGACGCCCCCAGCGACAATGCCACGGTCCCGACGATCACCAACGCGGCGATGAAACTCCGCGTCATGATCACCATGATGATGAAGATCAGGCAGAGCGCCGCGACACCGGCGATCATCAGATCGTATTTGGATCCGTCGACCAGATCCTTGACGCCGGCGGCAGTGCCGGCCAGATAGATCTTGGAGCTTTCCAACGGTGTGCCCTTGAGGGCCTCCTCGGCCGCGGTCTGAATGGGCTCGACGCGTGAGATGCCCTCGGGTGTCGCGGGGTCATTCTTTTGCGAGATGAGCATGCGCGCGGCCTTGCCGTCGGGCGACAGGAAGATCTTCATGACGCGCTTGAAGTCCTCGTTTTCCAGGACTTCCGGTGGCAGGTAGAAGGAGTCGTCGTTCCTGGCGGCGTCGAATGCCTTGCCCATGGCCGTCGAGTTCTCGCTCGACTCGTCCATTTGGGAAAAGATTCCCGACATCGTGCTGTGCATCGTGAGCATCATCGTGCGCGTGCTCTGCAGGTTCGCGATCATCGGCGGGAACTGCAGGAGCATCTGCGGCATGAGCAGGTCGAGCTGATCCAGATTCGCGACCAGATCACCCATTTTGTCGGTCACCCGGTCCACACCGTCGAGGGCGTCGAAAATTGATCTGAACGACCAGCACAGCGGAATGTCGTAGCAGTGCGGTTCCCAGTAGAAATAGTTCCGGATGGGCCGGAAGAAATCGTCGAAGTCCGCGATGTTGTCGCGCAATCCCTGCGTTATCTGTTCGATTTCATGAGTGGTTTCCACCGTGCGGTGCGTGGTGGCCACCATTTGTTGCATGAGATCGTACGTGCGCTGCATCAGGCCGATCATTGTCTGCATTTGATTGGCCTGGTCGAGCATATCCTCCATACGCTCTTTCTGAAATGGCAGACTCAACCGCTGACTTGCCTGCGACATGCTCAGCATGAATGGTATGGAGGAGTGTTCGATCTGCGTTCCTTCGGGCCGCGTGATCGACTGCACATTCGCAATGCCCGGGACCCCGAAAACTGCTTTCGCTAATTTGTTGAGGACCAGAAGATCGGCCGGATTCCGCATGTCGTGGTCGGCTTCGATCAACAATAGATCGGGAGTTGCCATGCGCGATTCGGGAAAATGGCGCGCGGCGGCCGCGAATCCCTGGTTGGCGGGGATGTCCTGCGGAATGTATTTCTGATCGCTGTAACTCGGACTGTAGCCGGGCAGCGTCAGCAGGCCGATGAGCGAAATGGCGGCGGTCGCGGCGAAGATCGGCGCGGGCCACCGCACGATGGCGGTGCCGATACGTCGCCAGCGGTGTGTTCTGACCGGCCGCTTGGGATCGAACACCTTGCCGCCGGCGGCGATCGCGGCAGGCACCAGGGTGAGCGCGACCGCTACCGCGATCAGGATTCCCACCGCGCCGGGAATACCCAGCGGCTGGAAGTACGGCAGCCGGGTAAAGCTCAGGCACGCAATGGCTCCCGCGATGGTCACACCGGAGGCGAGGACGACCTTCGCCACGCCGTGGTACGAGGTGAAGTACGCGGATTCGCGGTCCTCACCCGACTGCCGTGCCTCTTGATACCGCCCGGTGAAGAAGATGGCGTAATCGGTTCCCGCCGCTATCCCTACTGATACCAGGAGATTGACGACGTATGTGGTGAGACCGACGATTCCGTGCATGCCCAGAAAGGCGACGACACCTCGGGCCACCTGCAATTCGAGCGCGACGGTGAACAACAGGATGATGACGACCAGAAAGGAACGGTAGAGCAGGAGCAGCATCAGGAAAATGACGCCGATGCTGACGACCGTGATGAGGATGACGGTCCGGTTGCCGCTCTGCCCCATATCCGCGACGATCGCCGCCGGGCCGGTCACGAAGGCCTTGACACCGTCCGGCGGAGGGTCGTTCTTCAGCAGGTCCTGTACGGCGCGCACCGATTCATTGGCCTCGGCCTGCGCGAATTGGCCCGTCAGGTTCAATTGCACATACGCGGCTTTTCCGTCCGCACTTTGCGCGGCGCCCGCCGTCAGGGGGTCACCCCAGAAATCCTGTACGTGCTGAACGTGTTTCGTATCGTTCTTCAGGCTCGCGATGATGCGGTCGTAATATTTGTGCGCTTCGTCGCCGAGCGGGTCCTGGCCTTCCAGGACAATGATCGCGACGCTTTCCGAGTTCGATTCCTTGAAGACCTGACCCATGCGGGACATGGCCTGAACCGACGGCGCGTCTGCGGGGCTCAGTGATACCGAGTGGTCTCGCTCGACCACTTCCAGTGGGGGGACAAACACTGTGACCACGACCGCGATCGCCAACCATCCCAGGATCACCAGAACGGAGCATTTCTTGATGACGGATGCCACGCGCGAACGGTGCTGCTGGTCGTCGGCCAGTTTCACGTCGCTCATGCGGCCTTCAGCAGGCATGAGGTGAAGGCGTTCACCTGGCTCGACGATTTCTCGGAGCGCACTTTCCCGTCCACCGTTATGCGGCAACCGATGTCATCGGTGTCGCCCTGCGCCATGATGCTGCCGACGGCCGTGGACTTGTTGATGTCGAACTGCAGCCGCCAGGGCAGGCTGACACCCTGGATGAATTGTGGTTCGGCATCCATGTCGAAATAGCTGATATCGGCGAGCGTTCCGGGCGCTCCATATACTTCGTAAACCATTTGCTTGGGGTTGAACTCGGTCTGGTCATTGAATGCGGTATCGGAATAAGCGGTGCGCTTTTCGGAGCCGAAGACGCCGTGAAGTCGCGAGACAGTAAATCCACCGGCAGCGACCACCACCAGCACCAGCAGCGGAATCCACAGCCGCCTCAATAGCGCAATAATGATGACCCTCCTCCCCTAATCTCCACATCCGGCACAACG
>CAMFLL010000141.1 GCA_945957405.1 uncultured Mycolicibacterium sp.
GAGACAGCGCCAAGACGGCGGTCAATCGGTTGGCGTTCTCGCAGGGCCATGAGCTGGCCCCGCACGGCGGCACCGCGGTGGCGATCACGCCGGGGTGGCTGCGCTCGGAGATGATGCTCGACAACTGGGGTGTCACCGAGCAGAACTGGCGCACTGCCCTGGAACCGGACCGCGCCGACGGTGCACCGACTGCTCCCCCGGGCTTCGCCGAATCCGAGAGCCCGCGCTATGTGGGCCGCGCCGTCGCTGCGCTGGCCGCCGATCCGGAACGGGCCCGCTGGAATCAGCAGTCGGTCACCGCCGCTGAGATGGCCCGCGAGTACGGGTTCACCGATATCGACGGACGACAGCCCGACGGGTGGAACTAGCAGGTCAGGGCTACGAGTAAACAAATATCGAAATCTGTTCACCAATTCGTTGACACCCGTCATGAGAACAGGTTCTATTAGCGGTTGTGACTTACGACACGATCATCCGCAACGGCCGTTGGTTCGACGGCACCGGCGCGCCCTCGGCGGTCCGGAACATCGGGATCCGCGACGGCCGCGTCGCCATCGTCACGCCGCACGACCTGGATACCACCGGCTGCCCGCAGGTGATCGACGCCGCCGGCCACTGGGTGCTGCCCGGGATGGTCGACATCCACACCCACTACGACATCGAGGTGCTCGGCGGGCCTGCGCTGTCGGAGTCACTGCGCCACGGCGTGACCACCGTGATGCTCGGATCGTGCTCGTTGTCCACCATCCACGTCGGCGGTGTCGACGCCGGCGACCTGTTCGGCCGTGTCGAGGCCATCCCGCGCGAACACGTCATCGCCGCGGTCGACGACAACAAGACGTGGTCGACGTGCCAGCAGTACATCACCGCCCTGGAGCGCAGGCCGCTCGGGCCCAATATCGCGGCGTTCATCGGTCACTCCGACATGCGCACCGCGACCATGGGGCTCGACCGCGCCACCCGCGCCGACCAGCGGCCCACGGCGTCCGAGCAGGCCGAGATGGAGCGCATGCTGGCCGAGGCCATCGATGCCGGATTCGTCGGAATGTCCTCTCAGCAACTGCTTTTCGACAAAATCGACGGTGAGGCGTGTCGGTCGCGCACGCTGCCGTCCACCTACGCCAAACCGCGCGAACTGCGCAGGCTCAAGGCACTGCTGCGGCGCAGCGGCCGGATCCTGCAGTCCGGCCCGGACATCGCGAACCCGCTGAACGTGATGTCGCAGCTGGCCCAGTCGGTCGGGCTGTTCCGCAAGAAACTCAAGACCAGCCTGTTGTCGGCGGCAGACGTCAAAGCCAATCCGTACGCGATCAAGATCATGGGGCCCTCGGCACGCGCCGTGGGACGGCTCGGCGGCGACTTCCGGTGGCAGCACCTTCCGGTGCCGTTCGAGGTCTACGCCGACGGTATCGATCTCGTCGTCTTCGAGGAATTCGGCTCAGGGGCTGCCGCACTGCATCTACGTGACGAGGTGGAGCGCAACTCGCTGTTGCGTGACCCTGATTACCGGCGCCGGTTCCGTAAGGATTACGAGAACAAGTTCGGCGTGCGGGTGTGGCATCGCGATTTCTTCGACGCCGATATCGTCGGCTGCCCCGACGATTCCGTGATCGGCAAGTCGTTCGGCCAGGTGGGCCAGGATCGCGGCCTGCACCCGGTGGACGCATTCCTCGATCTGGTGCTCGAGCACGGCACCGCGCTGCGCTGGCGCACCACGATCTCCAATCACCGGCCCGAGGTGCTCAAGCAGATGGCGCGCGAGCCGGGCATCCAGATGGGGTTCTCCGATGCCGGCGCCCATCTGCGCAACATGGCGTTCTACAACTTCGGGTTGCGACTGCTGCGGCATGTTCGCGATGCCGAACAGGCCGGCCGACCGTTCCTCACCCCCGAACAGGCCGTCCACCGGATGACCGGTGAACTGGCCGACTGGTATCAACTCGACGCAGGCCACCTCAGGGTCGGCGACCGCGCCGACTTCATGGTGCTCGACCCGGACAAACTCGACGCGTCCCTCGAGGAGTACGCCGAGTCCGCCGTCGAGCAGTACGGCGGACTGCCGCGGATGGTCAACCGCAACGACGACACGGTCAAGGCCGTATTCGTCGGCGGCCGTGCCGTTTTCCTGGACGGCACGCCAACCGCGATACTCGGCACCGAGCGGACGGGCAGCTTCCTGCGTGCCGGTCACCGCACACCGGCCCCCACCACGAAAGGTCAGTTCGCCGATGTCCGCTGAGCTCGACGTCGCTGACGTCACCGCGGTGGTGCAGGGTATGTGGCAGGCGCTGTCGGACCGGGACTGGGCCGCCGTGGCGACCTATCTGTCCGACGACTGCATCTATCTGGACATGCCGGTGGGGCCGACGGCGGCCGCGCGTGGACCCCAGGACATCGTCAAGCGGCTCAAGATCGGCCTTGAACCGCTGGCCTCCTACCAGAACTTCACCGGCCTGATGGTCGACAACGGTAGCGACATCATGTACGAGCACCACGAGGAATGGCATTGGCCCACAGGCGAATCCGCAGTGCTGCGCTTCGTCACCGTGCATCGCGTGGCCAACGGCAAGATCACCCTGTGGAAGGACTACTGGGACATGGGCGCACTGACCAACCACGCCCCGCCGAGCTGGCTGGCCGATTTCGCCACCGCCGACATGTCCTGGATATTCGACGCCACCGGCCTGGTGTAGTCCGCTATAAACTCCACGCCATCCGGAACTTGTCGGCCAACTGCTGCGGGTCCAGTTCGCCGTACTGCTGTTGTTCGTAGCGACGCACCGCCACCGACAGGTCCACGGCAGGCCCGCCCAGCACCGTGCGCATCAGCGCAGAATCGGCCAGGGCGTCGATCATCGCCGCCGGATCATCGGTCAGTTGCGTGGTACCTGCGGCGTCGCGGTCCTGCTGCGACTGCTGGGCCGGGTCGACGGTGGTCTCGGGAGGTAGCGGCACCCCACGCTCGATACCGTCGAGGGCCAGCCCGAGGATGGCGGCACTGGCGTAGTAGGGGTTGGCCGACGGGTCGATGATCTTCACCTCGACGTTGGCGCCGTACGGGTTCGCGGGTCCACCGACCAGGAACCGCACCGCCGCCTCGCGGTTCTCGGCACCCCAGCACGCGTAGGCACCCGCCCAGTGCCCGGGCTGCATCCGAAGGCCGGACAGGATCGAACCGGACAGGATGCCCTGCGCCGCGGGCAGGCCGGCCACCACGCCGGCGACGGCGTGCTGACCATCCTCGGTCATGCCGTGCGGCCCGGCCCCACCTGCGAACAACGGGGCGTCCCCCCTGCTCAGTGAGAAGTGTTGGTGGGCGCCGGATCCGACGCTGCCCGCGAACGGCACCGGCGACAGGCTGACGCGCAGGCCGTGCTGTCGCGCCACACGCGAAACGATCAGCCGGGTCAGGATCAGGTGGTCGGCGGCGGTCACGGGCGCCTGCGGGCGCAGTGAGATCTCGAACTGGTTGGCGCCGTACTCGGGGTGGAACTGCTCGATACTCACACCGGCCCCCGTCAGCGCCGACGTCACATCACGGACGAAACTCTCGTTCTCGAGTACGCCGGCCAGCCCGTACTGCGCCCACAGGGTGGCGGGCAACCGCTCACCGCCGGGACCGACGAGGACGAACTCGATCTCGTGGCCCACCAGTGCGCTCAGACCGGCCTCGGTGAGCCGGTCCTGGACCCGGCGCAGCGTGCCGCGACTGCAACCCGGTATCGGGGTCCCGTCCTGAGCGTGGAATTCGCCTGGCGCCCAGGCCAACCCGTTGTCCATGATGCGCAGCGCGGTCAGATCGATGCGGATACGTTCGTCACCGACGACGCCGATGTCATCGGTGAACGCGATCCCGGTCTGGTCGATGGTGAAGCCGTGCCAGACCGGGCTGGCGCCCAGGCCCGGATCGGCGAACGCGTTCACCCGGTGGATCGGAACGGTTTTGGCGTGCGTCAGCCCGGCGGGGTTGATCACAGTGCCGACGACGACGGTGACGCCGTTGGCTTCGAGTTGAGCGGTTGACGCGGCCGGAGCGGGGCTGGCTGTCATACCGCCATCTTGCCCGGTCTCAGGCGTGGCTGGGCAGTGTCAGCGTGCAGGTCTGCCCGATGTCCAGGGTGCGCAACATCCGGCCCATCCCGACCCACATCGCGCAGGACAGCGCGAGATCGGTCAGCAGCTCCGCGGAGAAGTGCGTCCCCGCCCGCTCCCAGAAGTCCTCGTCATCGCGCAGTTTGGTGTGTTCGGTGCCGAACCGGTGCGCGAATTCGGCGGCGATGCGCTCCTGCTCGCTGTAACCCGGCCACGTCCGCCACTGCGAGGCGTGATCGTAGAGTTCCTCGTCGACACCGGCTGCGGGCCCGTCGGCGTCACGGGTGTTGATGCACACCGCACACTCGTTGTCGTGTGCGATGACGATGCGCGCAAGCTCGCGGACCCGCATCGGCAGCCGGTTGTTGTTGTAGACGGCGTGGGTGAACCCGGCCATGGCGCCACCGATTTCGGGCGACTTCAGGATCCAGCCCGCGACGTCATCGTCGGGAAACTCTCCGATTCGGCTCATGGCGCGATGCTACGCCCGGCGCTCCAAAATTGGAACATGTTCTAGTTTCTGCCGGGGGCGGCGCCGACAAGTCGTTCGTCGTCCCAGTCCCGCTGGACGATCATCCGGTGCGCGATGCGTTCCAGCGCCGCCTCCACCTGGTCACGGTCGGGCCTGCCGTCGAATGACGCCGACTGCTCGAGTTTGTGCACGATCCGCCCGACGATTGCCGCCGACGTCGCATCGACCTCTCTGACGCCGGCCTGCGTCAGCCACAGCAGGTCGCCGGTGCGCAGCGCATGGCCACTGGAAACGAGACCGTCGAAGCACGGCTCGACGACCTCGAGGGGGACGCGCAGGCGCTCGGCGATATCGGGCAGGGCCGCCGATCCGTACACCTGGTTCTGCCGGTAGATCTGCAGCAGCGCCCACAGTCGCGGCACGTCGAGCTCGCAGCTGGGCAGTGATGCGATGTGGCGTAACCGGATCTCCGGTGAGTCGCGGAACATCCGGCCGACGGCGACTTCGAGGATCTTCTCGGCGGAATCGCCCGACGGCATGCCGAATCCCTCGCCGAGGTCGGTCGCCGACACCGCGTCGATCTCGCGCAGCGGAACCTCCTTGAGGAACAGCGCGACGATGAAACCCACGACGGCCACCGGTGCGGCACACAGGAACACCATCCCGAGCGAATCGGCGTACGCGTCGACGATGGGGGCCGCCATCTCCGGGGACAGCTGATGCAGCGCCTTCGGAGATTCCGCCGCCTTACGGGCCAGCTCGGGTGGCGCCCCCGATGCCGCGACGGCCGCGCCGAGACGACCGGCCAGGAAGTTGGTGAACAGCGAGCCGAAGATGGCGGCGCCGAACGAGCTGCCGATCGTCCGGAAGAACGTCACCCCTGACGTCGCGACGCCCAGGTCGGCGAAGTTCGCGGTGTTCTGCACCGTGAGCACGAGCACCTGCATGCACATGCCGATCCCGGTGCCCAGGACGAACAGGTAGACCGACTGCAACACCACCGAGGTGTCGGCGTCCATACGCGACAACAGCACGAAGCCGACCGCCATGATGGCGGTGCCTGCGATCGGGAAGATCCGGTAGCGCCCGGTGCGTCCCACGATCGCCCCGCTGCTGATCGAGGTGATCAGCAGGCCCGCGACCATCGGCAGCGTGCGCAACCCGGATTCGGTGGCTGACACCCCGTCGACGAACTGCATGAAGGTCGGCAGGAACGTCATCGCGCCGAGCATCGCGAAACCGACGATGAACGCCAGGATGCAGCACACCGTGAACACCGGGCTGGCGAACAACCGGATCGGCAGGATCGGTTCGGCCGCACGCAGTTCGACCCACACGAAGACGGCCAGTGCGACAGCCGATGCCGCGAACAACCCGATGATCACCGGTGAGGCCCAGGCGTATTCGGTGCCGCCCCAGCTGGTGGCCAGCGTCAGCCCCGATGCCGCCAGACCCACGAACACGATGCCGGCGTAGTCGATCGCCGGCCGCGACGCCTTGGCCAGTGCCGGGATCGCCAGCACCCCGACGATCAGCACCACGACCGCCACGGGAACGTTGATCCAGAACGCCCAGCGCCAGCTGAGGTGGTCGGTGAAGAAGCCGCCAAGCAGTGGACCGATGACCGTGGTCACGCCGAACACCGCGCCGAGGGCACCCTGATACCGCCCGCGTTCGCGCAGCGGGATGACCTCCCCGATGACGGCCATCGCGGTCACCATGATCGCGCCGCCGCCGATCCCCTGGAGGGCGCGGGAGGCCACCAGCATCGTCATCGACTGCGCCAGACCGCACAGCACGGACCCGATGACGAAGAACACCACCGAGGTCTGGAACACCGCCTTACGGCCGAACAGGTCACCCAGCTTGCCGACCACTGCGGTTGCGATCGTCGACGCCAGCAGATAGCTGGTCACCACCCACGACTGATGCCCGGCGCCGCCCAGGTCGGCTACCACGGTCGGCAGCGCCGTCGCGACGATCGTCTGGTCGAGCGCGGCCAACAGCATGCCCAGAAGCACCGCGACGAAGATGAGATTGCGGCGCTGCAGGCTGATCATCGCGCCGCCCGATTCCGGATCTACCTCTTGTCCCACGGGTGGCATATCGGCGGGCACCTCAATATCGTTAGCCTGACTATGCGATGACCGTCAGACCAGGATGGTCTTGGTGTTCTGGCCAAGCGTCAGCGTGCGGGCCTGGTGGTACTGGTCGACGACCACGGGGGTGGGGTCCGCGGTGAACGTCTCGGTGCCCTCCAGCGCCCAATCCGGCGGGGTGTCCGATGCGGCCAGCACCCAGGCAGCCTGCCGCGCGGCTCCCCTGGCGACGTACTCCCCTGGGGTCGGCACCGCGACGGGACGGCCCAAGACGGCCGGTGCGATCAGGCGGACCGCCGCCGAGTGCGCGCCGCCGCCGACCAGCAGCACCCGTTCGACGTCCACGCCCTGTTCGGCGATCTTGTCCAGGCAGTACGCCATCGAAGCCAGCAGACCCTCGACAGCGGCCCTGGCGATGTTGGCGGCGGTCAGATTGCCGGTCGTGACGCCCTGCAGCGCGCCCCGTGCGTCGGGCAGGTTCGGCGAACGTTCGCCGTCGAAATACGGCACCCAGATCAGGCCCTCGGCCCCGGGTGGCGCCGAGAGCGCGAGGTCGGAGAAACGGCCGAGGTCGACGTCGAGCATGCTGGCGACGGCGGCCAGCACGGGTGCGCCGTTGAGTGTGCACACCAGCGGCAACTGCCGGCCGGTGGCATCGGCGAATCCCGCGACGATCCCGTCGGGATCATGCGGCGCAGCATCACCGACCGCGCTGACCACCCCCGAGGTGCCCAGCGACATGACGCAGTCGCCGCCGGCCGCACCCAATCCCAGGGCGGCCGACGCGTTGTCGCCGGCGCCGGGTCCGAGGATGGCGCCGCCACCGTCGAGCGTGCCAGCCTGCTCAGCCGGGCCGAGCACGGTCGGCACGCGGGGCAGCCGTCCGCGCATGGCCAGCATCAGCATCTCTTCGCGGTATTCGCCGTCGGCGGCAGAGAAATACCCGGTGCCGCTGGCATCACTGCGGTCGGTGCGCAGATCGGCGAGAGCCGAGGAGCCCGACAGTCGCCAGGTCAGCCAGTCGTGCGGCAGGCACACCGCGGCAGTCCGGTCGGCGTTGTCGGGTTCGTTGTCGGCCAGCCAGCGCAACTTGGTCGCGGTGATCGACGCGACCGGCACCACGCCGATCTGATCGGCCCACTGCGCCGCGCCGCCGAGGTCGGCGATGAGTTCATCGGCTGCGGGCGCAGAGCGAGTGTCGTTCCACAGCAGGGCTTTTCGAACCACCTGCCCCGCCTGGTCGAGGCAGACCATGCCGTGCTGCTGGGCACCGACAGCGGCGGCCGCCACGTCGGTCAGTCCGCCGGCGGCCTCGATGGCGTGTTGCAGGGCGTCCCACCAGGCACCTGGATCGACCTCGGTGCCCGGCGGGTGCGGGCGGGATCCGGAGCGCACAACGGCTCCGGTCTCGGCGTCGCACACGACGACCTTGCAGGACTGAGTGGAGGAATCGATACCCGCGACCAGCGTCACGGGTACGAGGCTACTGCTCGTGTCTACGCGGAACCGCCGGAACCGCCACCGGGGGGACGCGATACGCACTGCGCCGAGTAGAGCTCTTCACCCAGCTTGTCCATCAACTGCAGCTGGGTCTCGAGATAGTCGATGTGGCCTTCCTCGTCCTTGAGGATTCCTTCCAGCAGGATGGCGCTGACGGCATCCTGCTTCTCCCGGCACATGATGACGCCGGGGCGCAGCCGTTCGACCACCTCGTACTCGATGGCCAGGTCGGATTCGAACTGCTCGCGCAGCGTCTGCCCGACGCGCAGGGAGAACAGGCGCTGGTAATTGGGCAGGCCGTCGAGGAGCAGGATGCGGTCGGTGATCCATTCCGCGTGATGCATCTCCTCGAAGGATTCCTTGCGGGTGTGTTCCGCGAGTTCGGTGAAACCCCAGTTGTCCTGCATCTTCGAATGCAGGAAGTACTGATTGATCGCGGTCAATTCGCTCGTCAGCTGCTCGTTCAGCAACTTGAGCACATCGGGATCGCCTTGCATGGCTGCTTCCTTAGAACATGTGGGCTGACATGTCACAAACTGCGCCGGACGTGGGCTGGACGTCGCTGTGCGCGCATTTCAATCTAGTCCAGATCGAGGCGGAAAGCGCGCAGAAATCCGACGTGCCGCAAACAATTTCGGGTAGGTAAGGCTCACATATCTGAGGCAAGGTGGCCCTAACAATTTCGCCGAACTTAGGTTAGACTCCGCTAATCATGGGTTCGGCGTCACACGCTTTCAGCAAGGAGTCGGCATAGATGTTCGTCTGCCTTTGCACCGGCGCCACCAGCCACGAAGTCGCTGACGCGGTCCACAAGGGAGCCTGCACGTCCAAGCAGGTCGCACTGGCGTGTGGCGCCGGAACCGACTGCGGCAGGTGCCGGCTCACGGTGCGGGCGATCATCGCCGCCGAATCGGCCAAGGCCACCGCAGTCATCGCCAGCTAACTTCACTCAGCCTTTGCCGCCGGTGAATTCGGCGAGGGCGGCCGCATTGGCGGCCCCACCCATCAACTCGACGAAGCACGCGTTCTCCCGCGCCCGCGCGGCCTCGATCTCGGCGCGGACCGGTTCGGTCATGGTGCGTTTGACGGCCATCAGGCTCGACAGCGGCCGCGACGCCAGCACTTCGGCGTGCCTGCGCGCCTCCGCCATCAGGTCACCGGGTTCACACACCTTCCACACCAGGCCCATTTCTCGGGCCTCTTCGGCACCGATCCACTCCGAGGACATCAGCACCCACGCCGCGTTCTGCCGCCCGATCAACTGCGGCAGCAGATACGACGAGGCCGCCTCGGGCGCCACGCCCAGGCTGGTGAACGGGCATTTGAGCCGCGCCGCCGTGGACATGAAGGACAGGTCGGCGAAACCGAGAATGGTCGTGCCGATCCCGATGCCCAGCCCGTTGACGGCGCAGATCAGCGGTTTCGAAAAGGCTGTGAGCGCATCGACGAGGCCCATGAAGCCGAATTGACCCGGCGTGAAGTCCGGATCGGTGATGCGGGCCTGCATCTCGGTCAGATCGGTGCCTGCGCTGAACGCCCGCCCGGTGCCCGTGAGGAGCACGACCGCCACCTCGGGATCTTCGGCAGCCTCGCGCAGGGCAATGGTGGTCGCGTCGTAGAGCGCCTCGTCGAAGGCGTTGAGCGCTTCGGGGCGGTTGAGCGTGAGGGTGCGGACCCCGTTGTGGTCGGCGATGCTGAGCGTCACACCTCGGAGCTTAGCTGGACACCTGTCCAGCGTTTCAGTTGCTGTACACCCGGGTCGGCTTGACCAGAACCGCGGCACGCCGTTGGGCGACCATCGTCGCGTCGTATTCGTCCCAGTCGTCGTGGGTGCCCCCGGCTGCGGTGAAGATCTCCCGCAGCAGCAGGCGCAGCTGATCGGCGTCCCTGAGCCACGGCGCGGGATCGTCGGGACCCGCGAGTTCCGCGTCGCCCTCGACGGTGGCCCACTGCCAGCCCTGACGGAACGTCGCGGCCAGGGCGGGTCGGGCGCGCAGGTTGCCGAGCTTGACCTTGCCGTACGTGACGAACGCCAGTACCTGGTCCCCCGAGGCGGGATGGGCGATGATGCCGGCGTTGACGAGCGACGCCTGAACGGTGCCGTCGGCACGCACCGTCGAGATGACGGCGAGCCCGTGGTCGGGTGCAGCGAGCGCGGCCGCTTCCTCGAGTGTGGTCATGATGCCTCCGTCTCAAAGGGTGTGCGTAGGACATAGCGACTGGTGGGCACGGTGTCGACGTTCTCGCTGGCGCCGAACGCCGACGTACTGGCGACCATCCGCGTCATCCGGCGCGTGAGCTCATCATCGTCGTCGGCGCCGAAGAACGCCTTGACATCGGTGACGGCCTCGATCGGGAACAGCTCCTCGACGATGGCGGCCAGCGCAGGTGCATCGGGTGTCAGGGGACGCACCACCTCGTTCTGCGTGTAGCCGAAGGTCGACTGCGTCTCGATGGCCACGGGCGTGTGGTCGATGTGCCACCGGGTGCGCCACGTCTCGGCGTCCAGTCGAGCGGGCCTGCGCAGCAATGCGATGTTGGCGAACCCCGTTGTCCGAGAACGAGGTTCGGATGCGAACGGGAGCGGTACCGATTCCGTCACCAGATATGCCGCCAGTGCGTCACATTCGTCGCGCAGCATCGCCAGCGCGGCCTGCACCGCCGGCGCGTAGTACTGCTGGGCCCACAGGCTGACGACCGCCACGGCCGGCGGGTCGAGTGTGGTCAGCGTCATCAGCGAGTCACGGACGTCAGAATCCTTGACGTTGACCGTCAGTCCCGGCAGGCCGAGGTCCAACAGTTCGGCGGACACCGGGCCGCGCAGTCGTTGGCACCACCGATCATCCGGTTGGGCCGAACGACACAGGATCGCGATCACCTTCTCCATGGCCCCGAAACCCTACCCTGGGTGGAAATGATGACTGCCATGTTCTCGAGCCACGCGCTGCGGCCGGCGTGGCCGTACATCGGCGAGGTGGCCCGCAGCCTGCTGGGCGTCCTGCTCGCCGTCGCCGCGGCGCTGGAGTGGGGTTCGCCGGCCGCGGCGGTCGCCGCCGGTGGCAGCGCCGCCATCGCCGGGGCCACCGCGCTGCAGGACAGCCCGCACGGCCGGCTGCCGCTGGTGCTCGGGGTGTCCCTCGGCATGGGGGTCGCCGTCCTGCTCGGACATCTCAGTTCGCCGTACGGAGCGTTGTTCGTCCTAGTGGTCGTCCTGTGGTCATTCGGAGCCGGCATGGTGTGGGCCATCAGCGCCAACGCCGGCCTCGTGGCCGCGGCCGCCAGTGCGCTGCTGGTCACCGCGCCGACCGACGGCGGTGCCGCGCTCGAGGCGATCACCGCGGCGCTGCTGGCGATCGGCGGCGGGCTGACGCAGGCATTACTGGTCGCGGCGTGGCCGCGACAGCGCTGGCAGGAGCAGCGGCGCGCCCTGGCCAGGGCCTATCGCTGGGTGGCGAGCAGTGCGCGCACCCTGGCCGCCGATCCGACGGCCGTCCTGGATCCGACACCGCTGATCGAGCTGCGGGCCAGTTTCACCCTGACCGAACGGCAGGCCCGCCGACGGCCACCCGCCTACCGCGGACTCTACGGCCTGCCCGAGCGGATCGCCATGACGCTCAACGCGTTACGCGGCGAGGCGGCCACACCGGAGGTCCGCGACGTGCTGTTGGCGGGTGCCGATGTGCTGTCGGCCATCGCCGAGCATGGACGCACGTCGCGCGCCGACGCCGAGATCGCGCTCAGTCGGGTCGACGACTCGGTGCGTGTGCTGACCGGCCCGTCGGCACAGGCCGCCCAGCGTCTGCGCGATCAACTCGCCGAGGCGTGCCTGCTGCATTTCACCGGCGCTGCCGTGCCCGACGGCAAGATCAAGGAGCTGCGCAGGCCCGGGATCGCCGGCTCGCTGCGGACCATGCGCGCAGCGGTGGTCGAGCAGTGTGGCGGCGACTCGCCGATCCTGCGTCACGCGATCCGGCTGTCGGTCGCGGTCGGTGTGGGCACCCTCATCGCCCGCGTCACCGGGATGGGGCACGGGTACTGGATAGCGCTGACTGTCCTGATGGTGTTACGCCCCGAGACAGCGCACACCTACACCCGGTGCGTCTCTCGGGTCATCGGCAACACCGCGGGCATCGTGGTGGCCACGGCCATCACGGTGTTGTTCCACCCGTCCGGGCTGACGGCGGCCGCGCTGGCGGTGGTGTTCGTCGGTGTTGCGTACACCGTCTCCGGGATCGGGTACGTCCCGCTCAGTGCGGCACTGGCCGGTGCGATCGTGTTCCTGATCGACATCGAGGGGCTCGCCGACGGCACCACCATGGGCCAGCGTATCGCCGCAACCGTATTGGGTGGCGCGTTGGCGGTGGCCAGCCACGTGGTGTTGCCCGACCGGTCACTGGTCCGGCTGCGACAGCGCGCCGGCGAGCTGCTCAAGGCCGAAATAGATTATGCGGCAACCGTTATCAGAGCATTCGTACACCACCTCGATGACGCCGAGCGGGTGCTCACCACGGTGTGGGACCGCGCGACGCGGGCCCGGTCGGCCTTCGAGGCGGCCAGCGGCAGCATGCACGGCGACGTCCCGGACATCAGGAAATGGCTCACCACCTACCGGTCGGCGCTCAATGCGGTCACCGGCGCCTGCGCCACCCTGGAGGCCCACGTGCCGGGAAGTCAGCCGAGCACTCTCGACCCGCGCTTCGTCGTCGCCGTCGACGACTACGTGGACGCGCTGCGCGGTGAACTGCCCAGCGCCGGCCAGGCCTGGAGTGTCGACACCCGGCACCTGGCCGAGGCCGATCAGCAGCTCCGCGACGTCGCGGCGCTGCTGGGCAAGGATGACACCGCGCAACGCGTTCTGGTGGCCGAGACCGAGACCATCACCAAGCATCTGCTCTCGGTCGCTGCGCCACCCGGGGCGGTCAGTCCAGTGTGATCGCCTTGTGCTCGATCAGATCACGGATACCGTTGTTGCCCAGACGTTCCCGAAACGCCTGCACGGTGTAGCCGATCACGGTGCCGTCGGTGCGGGCCCGCACGGTGGCCGACCGGGGCAGCCCGAACACCGGCCCGGCCTCGCCGAAGTACTCGCCCGGGCCGGCGACGGTGAGCAGTTCCTCTCCCCCGTCGGCCAGTTCTCGGACGATTTCGAATTCGCCGTCGGCGACGACGTAGATCAGATCGCCCATCGAGTTCTGGCTGAACAGCACCGCGTCCTTGGTCACCGCCACGGTTTCGGGTGGACGGTTACCCGGCGCCGAGTGCGGCATCAGTTCCACGACCCGGTCCGCGAGCGGCAGCATGCGGCTGTCGTGCGTGGCGACCACCACCACGCGGTCGTCGTCGGCCAGTTCCCTGATCAGCCGGAGCACCTCCTCGACCTGGATGAAATCGAGATGCGCCGTCGGTTCGTCGGCCAGGATCAGTGGCGGATTAAGCGCCACGGCCCGGGCCACCGCGACCCGCTGCTGCTGGCCACCGCTCATATCGCTGGGCCGATGCCGCAGGCGGTCCTTCAGCCCCACGCGGACCAGGAGCTCCTCGGCGCGCCGGCGGGCGTCGTCGCGGCTCATCCCCGCGGCCCGCATCGGCACCTGGACGTTTTCCATGGCGGTCAGGCTCGGGATCAGATTGAACGCCTGGAACACGATGCCGACGGTGCGGCGGCGGTAGACCGAGAGGCTGCGGGCGTCCAGCGCGGTGACGTCGGTGTCCTCGAACAGGATCTGCCCCGCCGTGGGTTTGAGGATCCCGCCGATACAGGACAGCAGCGTGGTCTTCCCGCAGCCGCTCGGCCCCAGCAGGATCGCCAGGGACTTCTTGTCGACCTCGAGGTCGAGGTGGTCGATCGGCCGCACGGCATAACCACCGCTGGAGTATTCGACCACCAGGTCGTGGATATGGAGATCGGCCATGGGTCAGGGCCCTCCGAACGCCAGCGCGGGGTCCACCGTGACAGCCCGGCGCAGCCCGGCCACGCTCGCCAGTAGCCCGATGGCCACCGCGACCGCCGGCAGCAGCAGAAACGCGCCCTGCGGGATGTCGACCCGCATCGGGAACAGCGGCGCCAGGGCCAGCGACAGCAGGGCCCCCGCGATCGCCGCCACCACGGCGACGATCACCGCCTGCAACGCCAGGCCGCCGAGCACTGCGGCGGTGGACACCCCGACGGCTTTGAACACCGCGAAATCGCGCGTGCGCTCCAGGGCCGACATGTAGATGATCGAGCCCACGATCAGTGCCGCGACCACCCACAGCAGCACGGCCATGATCGATATCGCCTGCACTGCGACCTTCAACGGCCGCATCATGTCATCGATAGCGCCCTGGCGGTCGACGGCGTGGAAGCCGTCGAGCACCGCATCGGGCTGCCCCCGGATGCCGATCGACGAGATCACCGGTTGCGCCCCATAGACCAGCCGCTGGGCGCCCACCACGGTGAGGAACAGATTCGGTTGCCGGGCCAGCACAGTCGAGTTGTTCACCACGCCGGTGACTTTGAGCTTGTGGGAGGCGATCTCGAGCTCGTCGCCGACCTTGCGCCCCAGTGTCGATGACACCGCCACCTCGTCCGGGCCTGCCGGTGGGCGGCCCTGCGACATCGCGGGCATCCCGGGGCCGTCCGTGGGCGCGCCGAACAGGTTCATGGTGCGCGGGACGCCGTTGTCGAGGGCGGTGGTACCGGCGTACACCAGCGGTGCCGCCGCCTGTACACCCGGAAGGCGTTGTGCGCGCGGCACTTCGGTGATGGAGAACGGCGATGACCCGAGGAAGGGACCGGCGGCCCCGTCCTGGATGAGGAAGTAGTCCACTCCGAACGACTCGACGGTGTTCCGTGCCTCGACACGGAAACCGTTGGCCAATCCGGTCAACACGAGCGTCATCGCGAACACGAAGGCGGTGCCGACGATCGCGATGATGAACCGACGCCGCCGCCATTGCAGATCACGCAACGCCGCGGTCAGCATTCCTGGAATCTAGCGCGGCCACCCACCCGGTGCTTACACAATCGACACACAGTGGACCCCTGAGTGCCATCATTCTGTCGAAAATCGACTACGCACGGTCAGCGTGGAACGCGGACCCAGACCGACAGGACACGAGATGACCGCCGAAGTCACCGAACCAAACACAGACCCGCCCACCGACGAGGTGCCGACATCCGTGCGGTGGTGGACGCGCGGTGACACCAACGCGTTCTTCGGTCTCGGGTTCAACATCCTGGTCAACGTCCTGACCCTGACGGGCCTGATGATCGGCGTGGTCCAGGTGCCCGCCGGTGACGTCCTTGGCACCATCCTGCCCGCACTCGGTGTGGCACTGGTCCTGGGCAACCTGTACTACACGTTCCTCGCCCGGCGCCTGGCCAAGCGCGAAAACCGTTCCGATGTCACGGCTTTGCCGTACGGGCCCAGTGTGCCGCACATGTTCATCGTCGTCTTCGTCGTGATGCTGCCGGTGTACCTCAACACCAAAGATGCCATGGCCGCCTGGCAATCGGGTCTGGCGTGGGCCTTCATGATCGGTGTCATCGTGATGATCGGCGCGTTCGTCGGCCCGTACATCCGCAGGCTGACACCCCGCGCCGCCATGCTGGGCACCCTGGCCGGTATCTCGATCACCTTCATCTCGATGCGGCCCGCCGCGCAGATGTGGGAGGCGGCGTGGATCGGCCTGCCCGTGATGGCGATCATCCTGATCGGTTTCTTCACCGATGTGAAGCTTCCGTTCGGCATCCCAGTCGGCCTGGCCGCCCTGTTGGTGGGCACCGCGATCGGCTGGATCGGCGGCTACATGTCGGCCCCCGACGTCGGGCAGGCGGTGTCCGACATCGCGATCGGCATCCCCGATCTGCGCGTCGACATGCTGATCTCCGGCCTGTCCCACCTGGCGCCGCTGCTGGGCACCGCGATACCGCTGGGCGTCTACAACTTCACCGAAGCCATGAGCAACGTCGAGAGCGCTGCGGCGGCCGGTGACAACTACAACCTGCGCAGTGTGCTGCTCGCCGACGGTGCGGGCGCGGTCATCGGTTCGGCCTTCGGGTCACCGTTCCCGCCCGCGGTGTACATCGGTCACCCCGGCTGGAAGGACGCCGGCGGCCGTGCCAGCTACTCGCTGGCCAGCGGTGCCGTCATCGGGTTGTTCTGTTTCCTCGGGCTGTTCGGTGTCCTGGACGCGCTGCTGCCGGTGCCGGCGATCGTGCCGATCCTGTTGTACATCGGCCTGCTGATCGGCGCCCAGGCGTTCCAGGCGGTACCCCGACTGCATGCGGTCGCGGTGGTGGCGGCGATCCTGCCGAATCTCGCCCAGTGGGCCAGCGGACTGATCGACAACGCGCTCAACGCCGCGGGGACGTCGGCGAGCCAGGTCGGCGTGGACGCCCTCAACGGTGCCGGCGTCGTCTACGAAGGGCTACAGACCCTCGGCGAGGGCGCGGTGCTGGTGGGCCTGATCCTGGGCACCATGGTGACGTTCATCCTGGAGAAGAAGTTCCTCTATGCCGCCGTCGCATCCGCCGCCGGTGCGGCGTTGTCGTTCATCGGGTTGATCCACGCGCCCGAGGTGTCCTGGGCTGCCAATCCCCCTGTCGCGCTGGGCTATCTGCTGTTCGGCCTGGTGTGCGTCGGGTACTGGCTGCTACCCGGCGGCAAGGATCCGGTGGACCCCGAGACGGTCGACGAATCGGATGTCGTCGCCGGGCACTAATCCGGGATGAAGCCGACCTGGACACCCTCGGCCAGCACCACGTAGATCCGCCGCCAGGGATCGGAATCCACCAGCTGCCACTGATGTCCGGTACCCGCGGTGTCCTCCGCCAACAGGATGTCGCCGGGTTTCAGCGTGAACTCCTCGCGGTCGCGAGTTGTGAACCGCAGTGTGCCTGAGAGGGTTACGACCAACTGCCGCACGGGCGCGGTGTGCCAGGCCAGTGATCCGCCGCCCGCGGTCTCCTCCACTGTGGCGTGCGTGGCCGGCATCAGGGCCGACACCAGGTCGTCGTTACGCCCCGGGCGCAGGTCCAACCTTCCGACCTCGAAGTGCGAGTTCCCCTCCTGTCCCGTCCACAATCTGACGCAGCGGATCATGTGATCAACTCCCTCGGTCCCGTCGGCAGATGCCAGTGGAATGTCATGGCCATCAACCGTATGACAGTGGCCAGGATCGAGCCGACCAGAACACCCACCCATTGCGGGCCGAAGAAATCGATCACCACGTAGGTGATGGCGCCCAGCATGGCCGGGACCGCGTAGAAATCGTCGGAGCCCATCAACATTGGGATGTTGTTGGCCAGCACGTCACGGAGGATGCCCCCGGTGATCGCCGTGAGCATGCCGAGCAGGGCCGCGGCGAACCAGCTGGCCCCGTGGTCCACGGCCATGGCCGCGCCGGCCGTTGCGAAGAAACCCATGCCGATGGCATCGAGCACCAGGACCAACCGGTTCAACCTGATCACCAAGCGGGCGAACAACGTGGTGATCGCCGCCGCGGCCAGGCACACCGTGATATTCGGCCAGTGCTGGACGGAAACTGGTGGGGTGATGCCCAGGAGCACATCGCGGACCACCCCACCGCCCACACCC
>CAMFLL010000142.1 GCA_945957405.1 uncultured Mycolicibacterium sp.
GTCCCGCTCGTGGTGGCCAACGCGGCGGCGCCGGGATCATTGGGGTCTACCACGGGCACCGATAGCGCCGCGATCACCTGGGCGGGGTCGACACCGGGGCCTCCCGCGGCCCCGAATGCCGCGCGCTGGGGGCTGAAATACTTCGAGACCCGTGGTTGCGGGGTGCCGGTATCGGCGGCGACGATCTCGTGCAGCACCCCGGTCATCTGGTCGGTGAGTTGTTCGATCGACGAAAAACGTTGCTCGGGATCCGGATCGGTGGCACGCAGGATGGCGCGGTACAGCGATTCGTGTTCAGCCAGCACCGGCACGCTTGCGCGATCGGGCAAGCGGTCAGCGGGCCGTCCGTCGACCCGCGGGACGTCCATCACGAGCATGGCGAGTGTTCGCCCCACGGTGTACACATCGCTGGCCACGGTGGGTCCGGTCCGTGATATCTCTGGAGCCTGGTAGCCGAGCGTTCCGTAGATGGCGCACTCCTCATCGTCCATGGCGACCACCGCGCCGAGGTCGATGAGCTTGAGCTGCTCGTCGGTCTGCATGATGTTGTCGGGTTTCAGATCGCAGAATGCCAGGCCCTGTGCGTGCAGATAGCTGAGCGCAGGCGCGATTTCGACGATGTAGGCGACGGCCTGCTCCGGGGACAGTGGTGCCTTGCGCACCTGCCGGATCTGTTTGAGCGAGGTACCGCCGACGTACTCCATGACGATGTACCCGACCGGGACACCCTCGGGGTCGGGGTGCTGGACGAAATTGTGGATCTGCACGATGTTCGGGTGTTGCACCTCCGTCAGGGCGTGCACTTCGGCCTCGGCGGCCGCCATGGCGTCGGCGTCGCCGGAGTTCAGCAGGCCCTTGAGGACCACCCAGCGGTCGTGCAGGTTGCGGTCGACTGCGAGGTAGATCCAGCCGAGACCGCCGTGTGCCAGGCATCCCTGTACTTCGTACTGGCCGCCGACGAGTTGACCGCGAGACAGCTTGGGTTCGAACGAGTATCGCGTACCGCACCGGTCGCATCGACCGGCGGTGGATCCCGGTGCACCGTTCCGAGTGCGACCGACCGGCTGATGGCACCAGGGATTACCGCAGAATCGACTGGCCTCGGGCACCTGAGGATTGAGCAGAATCGCGGCGGCCGGATCGCCCCTGGGCACCGGTGGGATTGCGACGATGCCCGCACCCAGTCGGCCGCGCGTGCTCGCGGCCGGCACCGACACGCTCCGGACTGTTCGGTCAGGTTCGGTCACGATCAGTCCTGATAACGGGGTGGGGGCGGACCGGGCGAAGGTCCAAGGCGTTCTCGTAGGTCGTTGTCGTACAGCCTTTCCCAGGTGCCGTCGGTGCGCATCTGCTCGAGGACACCGTTGACGAAGCGGACCAGATCATCATGCTTCTTGGCGATCCCGACGCCGTAGGGTTCGATGCCCATGCTGTCACCGACCATCTCGACGTTCGACTCGTCCTGCTCGACGAGTCCGGCGAGTACCGCGTCGTCGGTGCTGATCGCGTCGACCTGTCCCTGTTGCAGCATCACCAGACAGTCGGTCCAGGTGGGCGTGGCGAACACGCGTGGTCTGGGGTCGAGGGTGAACAGCCTCGACAGTGACGTCGTGCCTCGCACCGCGCACACCCGTTTACCGGCAAGTGCGGCCGCAGAATCGATTCCTGAACCCTTGAGGACCAGGATCTTCTGGTTCGCGAGGTAGTACGTCGTGGAGAAGTCGACCTTGAGTTTGCGATCACACGTGATCGAGTAGGTCCGGACCACGATGTCCACCTGACCCGACATCAGTGCACTTTCGCGCTGAGTGGCGTCGAGGACCCGCAGATCGATCTTGGCTGGATCGCCGAAGATGGCGCGTGCCATCTCGTGCGCGACATCGATGTCGAACCCTTCGAGATTTCCGGTCGACGGGTTACGGGAGCCGAATGGGGAGCTGTTCTGGTCCACACCGACGATGAGCCGCCCGCGCTCGGCGATCGCGGCCATCGTCGAGTCGGGTGGCATCGCCCCGGGGGGAGGTAGGGGGCCCGGGTGCAGGCTGGCCTCAGTATCGCAGTCCGAGTTCTGCTGGTCCGGCATCGCCGTGACTTCACTGGTTTCAGGCGGTAACGCGCCGACGGGCGGAACGGAAACCGACGGTGGGATCGCCACGGCCGGCCCGCAGCCTGCAACGGTGAACGTAACTGCCAACTGCGCCAACGCATTTCGTGCTCTCACAGGAACTCCTTGAGCCGTGGCCACAGCCCTGTGACGGCTGCGGCCACCGCAATCGCCATCAACGCGAGCGCCCCGATCGGGCTCCACGCCAGTCGCGCTTGCGCGGCGGACACTTCGTCGCGAAGTGCGGCACGGGCCTGTTGGATCCCATCGTGCAAACCGGTTTCGACGGCGGCGAACTGTGCCGCCGATGCCCCCGGATCGGCGCCGATGGCCTGGGCCACCGCCCCGGGATAGTCACCACTGAGGTAGGTCTGGACCTGGGCGCGGTGGCTGCCCGTCCAATTCGCCACGCTGTGTGCCGTCGGAGGCGGCGCGGAGCGGATCAATTTCTCGAGCGCGGCGATCAGTGCATAGAACTTTTCGTCGCTGGCGGTCACGTCGCCATGCGCGATCAGCTGCAGGGTCTCCACGGTCCGGGCCCGCTCGGCGAGGATGCGCGCTTCGCCGAGTTGGGCGATGCGCTGCGTGCCGTCGGTGCGACTTTGCTCGATATCGGCCGCCGCCAGCCTGGTGGCCACGACAAGCCAGGTGATCATCAGCAAAGTCGCCACCGCGGCGACCGTCAGGCCCAGATTCACCAACCGGTTCGTCCTGGCAAACATGAGCAGTGAACCGGCACCGACGGTGAACAGAAGGACCGCCAGCAGCGAGAGACCGACCGTCGGCACCGAACCGACTGCGCGCTGGGCCCGGTCGACGCGGGCGAGGTTGCCGGTGTAGATCTTTTCGGCGGCCGGCAGCAGGGAGTCCTGCATCAACGAGGATGCCTCCCGCAGGTACCCCGATCCCACCGCGAACCCCTGACGGCTGTTTGCCCGAGCCGCCTCCACCAGCCCCGCGTAGGTCAACATCTGCGCTGATATCTCCGCCATTGCGGTGCGCGTCTGCAGGTCGGAGGCACCCGCGGTGGCGTCCGAGAGTGCCGAGGCCGCGTCCGCGAGCGCCTCCTGGTATCGCGCCCGCATGGGGCCCGCCTGGATCTCGCTGGCGAGGAAACCCGAGGCCGCGGCAGCGTCGGCGGCCGACAGCGCCACGTAGAGATTCTGCGCGGCGTAGGCGAGCGGCTCGGAATGTTCGAGCACGGCGCGCCCCTCGGCGATCCGCGTCTGGAGCGCAGCGACGCACACCGCGGAGCAGATGATGCAACCCGCGGCGACGGCGATGGCGATCAACCCGATGACGCCGGGCGTCGTTCGGGCAAAGCGTCGCAGCCATGCCGTGGTGTCGCGCGCGTCCACTGTCGGCGGAGAAGCCATACCACCGCCCCCTCCCACAGCGATGGTAAAACGTGCAGGGCCGCGCCGTCGGGCAGACGGGTTTAACCGGCCGGTGTTCGGGAGACCCTGACCGCGAGGAGGCACAGCCATGGAACAGCAGAACGTCCCGTCACCGACGCCCGAGGACGCCACCGAGGCGACCGCCGAGCAGCGTGCGCTTCAGGACCAGCTCGACCATCAGGATGACGACCCGGACGCACCGGGCCGCCACGAAAGCCGCCGTCAGATTGCTGACGAGACCTGATGGCCCGTCACCTGCGCGATGGCGGATTGGATTTCGGCGATCCGCGTCGGCTGCAGGCCCCACGGTTCCTCCAGACCGAGGCGCCGGTCGATGTCCCACAGCACGCAGTGCTCGCCCGGACGGGCAACCAGCGACCATGCGATGACGGTTCGCCGCAGTTGCTCCCGCATGGGGTCGCGGTCGATCTCCTCGGCTCCACCCCCGGCGGGATAGTGGTGCATGAACTTCCCATAGGCCTTGGTGCAGAACGTCTGATAGCGCGCGGTGCACAGAATCAGGCCGTGCCACGCTTCGTCGACGGCCCGCGAGGGCATGCCGATCACCTGACCGTCCCGTAGTGCTACCCCGCAGCAGCGCAGCCACTGCCGAAGCCCGGTCACGATCAGGTCGCGCGGCTCCCATGGGCACGTCTTGAACACGGCGGGCGGCAACTCGAGCTTCTCGACCGCCTCATGGCACCGGGCGATCTGCTTGTCACGCTTCATCGTCAGCCCCCACATCCGCCGCAGCCGCCACAACCACCGCAGCCACCGCCGCCGCAGCCACCGCAGTTGCCTGTCGACACCGTGCCTGCGCTGTGATTGGCGGCATGCGCCTCCACTGATTCAGGATTTTCTCCGGCCGCCCAGATCGCGGCCGTGCCGGCGGTCAACCGGGACCAGACGTACAGCGCAGTGAACGCGATCAGGATCGCTGCGCAGACCACCAGGAACACCATGACTTCCCCTCCCCGAGTACGACATGACCAGCATGTGATCGTCACCACATCGCGGCAAAGAGAGTCGCCTGAAATACCGCATTTCCTTGCAGGATCCACAGATTGGAGGTGGGGCGGCTGGCTTGTGTCCGCGTGAATCTGTGGATCGTGCGAGGAAAGGGTGCATCATGATCGGTTGCTCTTCCACGCGGACGACGGCGCCCCCATCATGAGCTCATCACGGCCAAGGGGGGTCGATCATGGTGCAGGGGACCGAGACAGCCACATATGGCGGACGTGGTCACGGATATGTCAGCGTGGGCACGCTGCTCGAGTGGATTGACGCGGCGGGTATCGCCGCGGCCACGCAGTGGAGTGGATGCCGTTGTGTCACCGCGGCGATGGGCAATGTCCATTTCGACCGGCTGATTCGTGTCGGCGAACATGTCGACGTACGCGCCGATGTGGTCTACACCGGCCACAGCAGCATGCACGCCCTGGCCACCGTGGCCTCGGCGGAATCAACCCAAACCCTGCAGTGTGCAAGCATTCTGGTGGGTGTGGACCAGTCCGGTGTACCGACCGAAGTGCCGCCGTGGAATCCGGTCACCATTCTCGAACTCCAGCGTCAGCGGCAGGCGCGGATCCGCATGAGGGTGCGCAGCCAGATCGAAAATGCCATGGCCGCAGCGAGTTACACCGCAGATGGCACTGCTCCGCGGACTGTACTGAGGTTTCATCCGACCGCCGGTGATGCCGGGTCGGTGATGCGGTGGATCGACGATGCCGCCGTCGCGTGCGGTTCCGACTGGGCCGGCACGCCGGTGACGACGTCCTACATCGCCGGTATCAGTTTCCGCCGGCCGATCCTTCCCGGTCGCGCCGTCGATGTCACCGCGCGCCTCATCCACACCGGCCCGCGCAGCATCCACATCGGTGCGCACGTCTACACCGGCGACCACGGGACACGGCACCTGGCCGCCCAAGCGGTGATCGTGGTGTCACCCGACGATCGGCACGACTCTTCGGAAGTCCGGCAGTGGCGGCCCGAGACCGCCGAGGACCATCGGCTCGATCAGCACGCCCGGCACCTGATCGGGCTGCGGCCGTTCATCGAGCCGTTCAGCGGCCTAAGGCTCACCGTGGCGTGATCGCGGTCAGCTGTCGGGCGTCGACCCGTCACCGACGCACGTGAGAATCCAGGCGAACACCTCGGCCTCGTAGTCGAGTTGCGAGTAGCGCCCGGCGGGGCCGGAGTGGGCGCCTGACCCGGTCTCGGCGCGAAACAGGATTGTGCGGCGGGACACCGCCGACGCGGGATCGGTGCCTGCGCCGTGGTCGGGATCGCCGGCCCGCAGTGTCGCGACCCACTTCGCGGGCTCCCGGACCAGCACCCTGGTGTCGTGGACGGCCCCGGTGACCAGCAGGGCCGGTCGCGGATCGACGGGCGGCGGATTGTCCACCGGTGAGTAGGACGCCATGACGGCACGATCCCCCGGGTCGGCGGGGTTTCCCCATTCGTCCCACTCGGGGATGGTGAGCGGCAGTGACGGGTCTGCCATGGTGGTGATCACATCCACGAAGGGCACCTCGGCGACCACACCGGCGAAGCGTTCAGGCCGCCGCGAGTACAGCGCGCCCTGCAGCAGGCCGCCCGCCGAGAGCCCGCGCGTCACGATCCGGGTGCCGTCGACAAGCCCCCTCGCGAGATGGTCGGCGATGGCCGCCTGGTCGTCGAAGGTGTTCGGTTTGGTCCGTTGATGGCCGTCGAGCCACCATCGGCGACCCATCTCGCCGCCACCGCGGGGCTGGCCGAACGCGCACACGACACCGCGGTCGAGCAGCGAGGGCAGCGAGCGCCACCAGTCGAAGCCGAAGTCGGGGTCCATGCACGCCTCGTACGAGCCATAGCCGTAAAGGTAGAGCGGAGCCGTGCCGTCGAGGTCCCTGTCGCCCCTGCGCACGACGACCACGGGCACCTCGGTCCCGTCGCTCGCCGCGGCGAGATGGCGTTCCTGGACGTAGGCGCCGGGATCGACCCCCACGACCTGCTCGACGTGACGCAGGGTGCGCCGGCCCGACGTGAACTCGACGTCCTCCCACCGGGTGGGGTGGATGAACGACTGCTGGACGACGGTGACGAAGTCGGCGTCGAACACCTCGTTACGGCCCAGCGTCACCAGCCCGCCGGCCTGATCGGGCCAGACGTCATAAGGCGCAGCGTCGTACGGGTGAACGGTCAGCATTCCGACACCGTCGCACCGGGCGGACACCACCACGGCGGAATCGAACGCGTCGATCTGGTTGATGCGCACGGACGCGTGCCCTGCGACGGGGTCGGACCCCCAGTCGTGCCAGTCCCCGGGCGCGTCCACCGGTGCGGTCACGATGCGGAACGACTCGGCGTGCTGATTCGTGACGATCAGGAAGCGGTCGCCCTCGGCGCCAGGGGCGTGCTCGACGCGGTACTCGACGAGGTCCTCCCGCGGGCGGACCAGAACCGGTGTGCCCGTTGGGTTGTCGGCTGACAGCACATGGACCTCGGTGGTGTTGCGCGACGCCGCGGTGATCACGAACCATGCCCCCGAGCGGGTCACCGCGACGCTCACCTCGAACCGGTCGTCGGGCTCCTCGATCACCAGGACGTCCGCCGCAGGGTCGGTACCCAGCGTGTGTGCCCACACCTGGTGCGGCCGGTTGACCCGGTCGGTGCGCAGATACAGATATGTGGTGCCATCCGCGCTCCACCCGCCGGTGGGGAACGTCGCCGCGATGACACCGGGCAGGTCTGCGCCGGTTTGCAGATTCCGGAACCGCAGTCCGTAGCGTTCGTCGCCGACGATGTCATAGGACCAGGCCAGGGTTGCGCCGTCGGGGCTCACCTCGAGTTCACCACGGTGGAACTCGGCACCGGGATGTGCGTCGGCGACTGTTTGCAGGTCGATGACGATGTCGTCGCGGTCGTCGGTGCGTCGGATCAGGGTGGGGAATTCGGCACCGGCCGCATGGACTTCGCGGTACGTGAACGGCCCGGACCGCCACGTCGCGGATTCGGTCTGGGTGGGTACCCGGGCGGCCATTTCCGCTGCCAGTGCCGCGCGCAGCGTCGCGAGCGGCGCGGTGCGTGCCTCGTAGTACCCGCGCTCGGCATCGAGCAGGTCGATCAGCTCTGCGGTCGGCTCGGTGATCCAACCGTAGGCACCATCCACGCTCCGAGCGACCGGCGGTGCCGGGACGGCGTCAGCTGCATCAGGGGATGGCACGGAACCTCCGGGTCGGTGTCGATGGAATTCGTCAAGATCATCAGACTGCCTCCGCAACGGCGGAGTTCGTGGTGTATTTGGTGGATCCTGATTCACCGTTCAAGTCGAGGGGCAAGTGGATGGAACGTCGACGACCCGCCCGAATTGTTGCTGCGATCGCCACCGTCATGGGGTTGCTTCTTCTCTCGACCGGGCTGTCGAGTGCCGATGAGGCCCCGCCCCCGAAGACCACGTTCACCGTCGGAGTAGTCCAGGACGTCGACTCCCTGAACCCCTTCATCGGGGTGACCGTCGCGGCCTACGAGATGTTCCAAATGGTGTATCCGACGCTCACTGAGTACGGCGCCAAGGACTTTGCCATCGAGCCCGGCCTTGCCGAGTCGTGGGAGGAGTCACCGGACAAGACGTTCTGGACCTACAAGATCAGGCCGGGCCTGAAATGGAGTGATGACGTCCCGCTGACCGCCAAGGATGCCGCGTACACGTTCAACCGGATCATCGACGGGACGTTCGAGAAAACCAACTATGGCAACTACGTCAGCAATATCACCAAGGCCGAGGCGCCCGATGACACGACGCTGATCCTTCGCGTGGACAAGCCGACCCCGATCATGGATCGCCTGGTCGTCTACATCCTGCCCGAGCATGTTTATTCCAAGATCGACGAGACGGCGATCCAGAGCTACAACAACGAACCGCAGGGTGGCAAACCAATCGTCGGAGCCGGGCCGTTCCTGGTCTCCGATCGCAAGGTCGGCCAGTACACAACTCTGGTGTCCAATCCGAACTTCTACCGCGGTAAGCCCGCCGTGGACCAGGTCGTCTTCAAGCTCTACGCAAATCCGGACGCGCTCGGCCAGGCGCTGCGCAAGGGCGAGATCGACTACGCCGACAGCCTGGAAGCCAACGTGTACGACTCCCTGGCGGACGCGCCGAACATCGAACGCAAGTCGGCGATCTACCCGGGGTTCAACGAGCTGGCCTTCAACACCGGAGCCGCGCTCGACACCGGGAAACCCATCGGTGACGGCAACCCGCTCCTGAAGGACAAGCGGATACGCGAGGCGATCGGCTGGTCACTGGACCGAAAGACGATGGTGGACAAGGTATTCGGTGGTCATGCCACCGTCGGGACCACGATCATCGCCCCGATGTTCGAAAGCTGGCACCTCAACCCGCCCAACGAGGTCAGCTATGACCCCAATAAGGCCAAAGCCTTGCTCGATGCCGCGGGCTACCGCGTAGGTCCGGACGGCACCCGCGTCGCCGAAAACGGTGCGCGACTCGACTTCCGTCTGTTCGGCCGGTCGGATTCACCGACGTCGAAGAAGGCCGTCGAATACATCAAGCGCTATCTCGCCGACGTCGGCATCACGGCGAATGTCACGCTGATCTCCGAGGATGCGCTCACCGAGAAGATCGGTCAGGGTGAGTTCGACATGTTCGAATGGGGTTGGGTGGTCGAACCCGATCCGAACTACCAGTTGTCGACGATGACGTGTGGCAGCAGATCGTACGAAGACAGCGGCAGCATCCTGGCTGGTCTGTCCGACTCCTTCTACTGCAATCCCGAGTACGACAAGCTGTTCGACGCTCAGGGCACCGAGACGGACCCCGCCAAGCGTCAGGAGATCGTCAAGCAGATGCAGCAGATCGTCTACGACGACTGGCCGTACGCAGTCACCTATTATTACGACAACCTGGTTGCCTACCGCACCGACAAGTTCGAGGGCTTCATCCCGCAACCCGATCCCGACGGCTCGTATCTGTTCCAGTACGGGACGTGGACGTATGAGAACCTCAAGCCCATCGCGGCGGGTGAGGGGAAGTCCAGCGGTCCGTCGCCGGCCGTGATCGGCGGGATCGTGGCGGCCGTCGTGGTTCTCGGCGGTCTCGGGTTTGTGCTACTTCGGCGGCGTCGGTCGACGGCGTCCGACGACCAGGAGTGACGGAACCATGGCGCTGATCAGCGCACCGGATGCCGCGCCCACCCCGCCGGCTCCGGGGCGCGGGCGCGTCCTGGGGCCCGGGGCCCGGTTCGCGGTGTCACGGGTGCTCTCGTCGGCGGGGACACTGATCTTCGTCATCCTGTTCAACTTCTTCCTGTTCCGTCTGCTGCCAGGCGATCCCATCGCGCTCTACACCCGAGGACGCGACGTGGATCCAGAGATCAGACGACAGATGCAGGCCAAGTTCAACGCCCCCATCGCCGACCAGTTCATCCAGTACATCAAGAACCCGTTCGTGCCGGAGTTGCCGTCACAGCAGTTCAGCGCGCCGGTGTGGGATGTCATCATCCCGCGCATCGCGCCCACCCTGTTGCTTGTCGGTACGGCTACCGTGCTGGCGACCATCTTCGGTGTATGGCTGGGCATCCGCAGCGCGTGGAAACGCGGTGAACGCTTCGACAAGGTCGCCACCACAACCACTCTCGTGCTGTACTCGATGCCGGAGTTCTGGTTCGGCATGATCCTGTTGACGGTGTTCTCGGTCGGTGTGCTGGGGATGCCGGGCATCTTCCCGGTCGGTGGGCTGTCGACACCGGGCGTCGACACCGGCACCTTCAGCGGAATGCTCGACGTCCTCTGGCATCTCGTGCTGCCGGTCTTCACCCTGACCGTCGTCTACCTCGCCGAGTACTCCCTGGTGATGCGGGCCTCGCTGATCGACGAAATGGGGCAGGAGTACCTGCAGACCGCGCGCGCGAAGGGCCTGCGCGATGCCGATGTGCGCCGCAAACACGCGGTGCCGAACGCCCTGCTGCCGACGACCACCCTGATCTTCCTCAACCTCGGCTTCGTCATCGGCGGCGCGATCACCATCGAATACGTGTTCTCGCTGTCCGGGTTGGGGTCGCTGACCGTGCAAGCGTTGCGCGGGCCGGACATACCACTGCTGCAGACGCTGTTCCTGCTGTTCTCCGCGGCCGTGATCGTCGCGAACCTGCTCGCCGACCTCATCTACGCCCGACTGGATCCGAGGGTGCGGACATGACCGATATGGCCGACAAGACTGAAGAGAACGCACACGTTTCGGCCCGCTCGATCGTGTGGGCGCGCCGGCGCCGGTCGTGGAACAACATGGCGGGCCGGTTCCGCCGGTCACGGCAGGGCATGCTCGGCCTCACGATCTTCGTCATCTTCGCCGTGATCGCGCTGCTTGCGCCGGTGTTGTTCGACGAGTCTCAGCTCGATGTCACCAAAGCGACCGGCGGTGTCTATGAAACCCCGTCTGGGCAGTACTGGCTCGGCACCGACGACGCGGGCCGGAATGTCCTCGCGCTGGTGGCGTGGGGCGCCCGCATCTCGCTGCTGGTCGGGTTGTGTGCCACCGTCCTGGCGATGGTGATCGGCACCGCGGTCGGCATCGCCTCGGGGCACTACCGCGGCGTGGTCGCCGGCGTGCTGAACCGGGTCACCGACTGGTTCCTCGTCATCCCGTTTCTGCCGCTGGCCATCGTGCTCGCCACCGTCCTCGGCAAGAGCCTGCTGAACATCATCATCGTGATCGGCGTGACGTCGTGGCCCGCCACGGCCAGACTGATCCGGGCCCAGACGCTGTCCGTCGAGGGCCGGCCGTACCTGGAGCGGGCGAAGGCCCTCGGGTCGGGTGATCTGCATCAGATGACGCGGCACGTGCTCCCGAACGTCATGCCGTTGGTACTGGCGAACACCACACTCGCCGTGTCGATCTCGATCCTGTCGGAGACGACGTTGTCCTTCCTGGGGCTCGGGGATCCGACCGCGGTGTCCTGGGGGACGATCCTCGATGACGCCTTCTCCAGCGGGGCCATCTCCGCCGGCGCCTGGTGGTACCTGGCCGCCCCCGGTGTCTGCGTGGTCCTGGTGGTCCTGGCCTTCAACCTGATCGGGCGAACACTCGAGGACATCCTCGATCCGCGGGGGGACCACATATGACGCTTCTGGAGTTCGATGACGTCAGCATCACCTACCAGTCCCGGCAGGGCCCGGTACCCGCGGTGCGCAACGTCTCGCTGTCGGTGCCGATGGGCCAGACCGTCGGCATTGCGGGTGAATCAGGCTGCGGGAAAACCACATTGACCAGTTCGGTGCTCCGCCTGCTGCCGAAGTCCGCACAGGTCACCGGTCAGATCCGCCTCGACGGCGAAGACGTCATGGGGATGTCGTTCGGCCGTCTTCGCGCGGTCCGCTGGGCACAGGCCGCCGTGGTGTTCCAGGGTGCGATGCACGCTCTCAACCCCGTGCAGCGTATCGAAACCCAACTGGCCGAACCGATTCTGCTGCATGAGAACGCCAAGCCTAAAGCGGCGTCCACCCGCGTCGGTGAACTCCTGGAACAGGTCGGCCTGCCGGCCAGTCGAGCCCGCGCCTACCCCCATCAACTCTCCGGTGGGCAGAAGCAGCGGGTGATGATCGCGATGTCGCTCGCCTGTCGGCCCAGCCTGCTGATCGCCGACGAACCCACCACCGCGCTCGACGTCATGGTCCAGGCCCAGGTTCTCGATCTGCTGTCATCGCTGGTCGCAGACCTGGGCCTCGGCGTGGTTTTCATCAGCCACGACCTGTCGGTGCTCGCCTCGACCTGTGACCGGGTCGCGGTCATGTACGCCGGCCGGATCGTCGAGCAGGGCAAGGCAAGCGACGTCTTCGCCCGGCCGTTGCACCCGTATGCGGGGGCGCTCGCAGCGGCCTTTCCGCGCATCGGCGACCGGAAGTTCCGTTACGCACCGGCCGGTGTGCCCGGTGATCCGCCGTTCCCCGGCGACCTGCCCGGGGGATGTTCGTTCCACCCGCGTTGCCCGATGGCAGCCGAGCGGTGTGAGACGTCGGAACCGATACTGGCGAGCTACGGCGACCGGGACGCCGCCTGCCACCGCGCCGGGGAGGTACTGGTGTGACGGCATTGACTGAAACAGGCACGACAGCGCTCGAAACGCGCGGGCTGACAGTTGAATTCCGGACCCGCGGCGGCGGAGCGGCACGCGCGGTCGACGGTGTCGATCTCGCCGTGCGCCGCGGGGAGATCCTCGCCCTGGTTGGCGAGAGCGGCTCAGGGAAAACAACATTGGCCCGCACCATCCTGGGCCTGCAACGGCCGACATCGGGCGAGGTGTATGTTGCGGGCGAGGCACTGTCGTACCGCGCCCGCGCACTGAAGACGTACCGCAGGCGCGCGCAGCTGATCCTGCAGGACCCGTCGGGAGCGCTGAACCCGCGGCACACCGTGTACGAGGCGGTGGCGGAGGGACTGCGCGTACACGGGCTGCACCAGGGCGAGGAGGCCAAGGTCGCCGACGCTCTCTCGCGCGCCGGCCTACGGCCACCGGAGCGCTTCTACCTGCGTTACCCGCACGAACTGTCCGGCGGACAGCGCCAGCGTGTGGTGATCGCGGGAGCGCTCGTGCTCGATCCCGAGATCATCGTCGCCGACGAACCAGTGTCGAGCCTCGACGCATCGGTGCGCGGTGAGATCCTCGCCCTGCTACTGCGATTGCGTGATGAACTGGGGTTGACCTTGGTGGTCGTCACCCATGACCTGGGCCTGGCGTGGAACATCGCCGACCGGGTGGCCGTCATGTATCTCGGCCGGATCCTGGAGATCGGTCCCACTGAGGACATCATGTCCGCGCCACAACATCCTTACACCAAGGCGCTGCTGTCGG
Source organism: uncultured Mycolicibacterium sp. (assembly GCA_945957405.1). Taxonomy (GTDB): domain Bacteria; phylum Actinomycetota; class Actinomycetes; order Mycobacteriales; family Mycobacteriaceae; genus Mycobacterium. The sequence continues at coordinate 13,350 of CAMFLL010000142.1, forward strand.
TGGTCCCCGAGACGGAGCGCCTCGAGCCGGTTGTGCTCACCGGTGAGACGCCCGACCCTTCGCGCATCCCCGCCGGGTGCCGGTTCCACACCCGCTGCCCCGCGCTGGCCGACGGTACCGCGGCCGCGGCCGGCGTCGACACACAGTGCCGAACCCTCGCCCTGCCCGTGATCCCCGCCGAGTCGGGTCCTGACATCCATTCCAGCGCTTGTCATCTTGTCTCGGCAGAGGGGGAGAGGTGACGTCGGTGCAGGGACTCCAGCCCGCGCTCGATCAGCACCACTACACCGACCAGTCGTCGTTTGCGCTCGAGGCAGAGATGCTGCGGCGGGAGTGGACGTGTATCGGTCGGCTCGACGACCTCGGGCTGGCCGAGGCGGGCCGTGTGGTGCCGGATCGCCGCGCGGTGGCGACCTTTCTGGGCGAGTCGATCATCGTCACCGCCGACGCTGCCGGGGTGCTGCACGCGTTCGCGAATGTGTGCCGGCACCGCGGCTCGCAGGTGGTACCCGTCGTGCCCGACGACCCGCCCTTACCCTGTGCCGCGAAATCGCTGCGCTGCCCGTATCATTCCTGGACCTACGGGCTCGACGGTCGGTTACTGCACGCCCCGCACACCGACGACGTGGAATTGGACACCGCGACCTTCGGTCTGCGGGCGTTGCGCGCAGCGTCCTGGGGCGGATTCCTCTTCCTCACCGAGGATCTCGCGGCGGCGGACCTCGTCGACACGCTCAGCCCGGTGCCCGACCGGGTGCGCCGCTATCCCCTCGCGACATTGGTGGTGGGTTTGCGGCTGACCTATTCGGTGGCGGCGAACTGGAAAGTGATCGCCGAGAACTACAACGAGTGTTACCACTGCGGTCCGGTGCACCCTGAACTGTCGCGCCTCGTACCCGCGTTCGGCTCGGGCGGTGGCGGCCTCGAATGGGATGACGGCGTCCCACACCGGGAGGGCGCCTGGACGTTCACGCTGTCCGGCACCACCGACCGGGCGCCGTTCCCCGACCTCGATGCCGCCGAGCGGGTACGGCACAAGGGTGAGCTCGTCTACCCCAACCTGTTGCTGTCGCTGTCGGCCGAGCACGTCGCGGCTTTTGTGTTGCGGCCCATCGCAGTCGACCGCACCGAGATCACCTGTGATCTGCTGTTCGCGCCTGACGAGGTGGCCAAACGCGGTTTCGATCCCAGTGATGCCGGCGATCTCTGGGATCTGGTCAACCGGCAGGACTGGACGATCTGTGAGTCGGTGCAGCGGGGTATGACCTCGCGGTATTTCACGCAGGGTTGGTTCGCACCGATGGAGGACGCCTCTCTGGATATCCGCCGCTGGCTGCTGCCCCGGCTCGCGGCGCAGGCGGGTAGAACAGGCGAGAACAGGGGAAGCGTTGATGGCGCAGACATGTGATCTCGCGGTGATCGGATTGGGGGCGTTGGGCAGTTCGACGGCTTGGCACGCTGCCAGCCGCGGGCTGAGTGTCATCGGCCTCGAGAGGTTCGAACTGGGCCACGAGCGTGGCGCCTCCCATGACACCTCGCGGATCATCAGGCACAGCTATCACACCCCTGCCTACGTCGCCCTGACCTTCGGCGCCTACGACGAGTGGGCCCGCCTCGAAGACCAGACCGGCGAGCAGTTCGTGACGGTCACCGGTGGGCTCGACCTGTTCCCGCCCGATGCTGTGATCCCGATGACCGACTACACGTCATCGCTGGATGCTCACGGTATCGACTTCGACGTCCTGGATGTCGCCACGGTCGCCGACCGGTGGCCGGCGTTCAGCCTCCCGGCGGGAACCGTCGCGGTCCATCAGGCCCGAACCGGAATCGTGCCCGCGGCCAAGGGAACTGCCGCGATGGCACGGCGTGCCCGCGAACTCGGTGCGGCACTCTACGACAACACCCGTGTCGAGGCGATCGTGCCCGGTTCCGACGGCGTCGAGTTGGTCACCGCCGACGGCGTGGTCAGCGCGGCACGGGTGGTGGTCACAGCCGACGCGTGGACCGCCGGTCTGCTCGCCCCGCTCGGCGTCGATCTGCCGCTGACCGTCACCGAGGAGCAGATCACCTACTTCGCGCCGCCCCGGCCCGCCGACTTCCGTGCCGAGGTCTTCCCGGTGTGGATCTGGATGGATGAGCCGTCCTACTACGGCTTTCCGACCTATGGTGAGCCGACCGTCAAGGCCGCCCAGGACTGTGGCGGGCCTGTTGTCACCGGCGACCAGCGAAGCGGCGCAGTGGACGGCACCATGCTGCAGCGACTTTCGACGTTCATGGGTCGAGTGGTCCCCGGTAGCGGTCCGTCTGTGCGCTCCAAGCGCTGCCTGTACACCCTGACACCGGATCGCGATTTCGTGGTCGATCGGGTTCCCGAGCACCCGAGCGTCACGGTCGGTCTCGGTGCGGCCCACGGGTTCAAGTTCGCTGCACTGTTCGGGAGCATCCTCACCGATATGGCCGTGGACGGCGAAAGCCGGTTCGACCTGTCGGCGTTCGGGCTCGACCGCCCCGCCCTCACCGACCCGTCCTACGTCGCGAACTGGATGGTGTGACACCGTGGACTACGCCGAGATCAACAGGCTCAACTGGGATGAACGGGCGCCTGCCCACGCCGCCTCGCCCAACTACCACGTCTCGGAGTTCGTCGCCGACCCGGACTTCCTGAGTCACGTCGTGCGGTTCGACCTTCCGCGGCTCGGTGACGTCGTGGGCCTGCGCGGTATTCATCTGCAATGCCACATCGGCACCGACACCATTTCGCTCGCCCGCCTGGGAGCCTTGATGACCGGGCTTGACTTCTCACCGTCAGCGCTGGCGCAGGCCCGGCGGATCGCTGCGCTGGCCAACGCGGAGGTGGAGTTCGTCGAAGCCGAAGTCTACGACGCCGTTTCGGTGCTCGGCGCAGAGCGTTTCGACCTGGTGTTCACCGGTGTCGGCGCCATCGGCTGGCTGCCGGACATCCGCAGATGGGCTCGTACCGTCGCCGACCTGCTTCGCCCCGGTGGGCGGCTGTTCATCCGGGAGGCCCATCCGATGATGTGGGCTCTTGACGAGGAGCGCGACGACGACCTGTTGGTGGTGAACTACCCGTACTTCGAGACACCGGAACCGTTGGTGTTCGAAACGGAAGGAACGTACGTCGAGACTGACGCGGTCTTCTCGCACAACACCACGCACAGCTGGAATCACGGATTGGGCGAAACCGTCAGCGCGCTGCTCGAGGCCGGGATGGAACTGACTGCGCTGGAGGAACATCGCAGCGTTCCGTGGGAGGGGCTGCCCGGTCTCATGGTGTGCGACGAGAACGAGGAGTGGCGGCTCAAGGAGCGACCGGAGCTGGTGCCTTTGACGTTCACGTTGCAGGCTCGCAAGAAATAGTTCAGGCCAGGTCTCGGGCGAACCGCTGTTGCCAGCGGCGCTCACCCACCACGCGGTGACCCGACGGCCCTGCCTCCGCACATGTCAGCTCGATCGTCACGTCGAGTTCGGTCTCGTCGGCCTCGATCCGCATGCTCGAATGAGCAACGCAGTCAACGGGTGCGCCTGACCCGTCGTCGTCGTAGTGCAGGAAGAACGTGACATCGGAGTGTGCCGACTGCGCGAACGTCTGCGTCTGCACACTCACCTCGCCCACGTAGTGCTCGCCGGCGCGGCCGTGGGGAGTGTCGTACGGCTCGCCGCCATGCTCGACGTACGCACCGGTGACGCGGGCCAGGACGTCGCGCGACGTCCGCCACGTCACACTGTCGGGCTCCTCGCCGGCTTCGGCGTCGCCCGGTGCAAAAGTCGGTGCCGGGTAAGGGTTCCCGGTCGGGTCGTAGGTCGGGAGCACCAGTTGCCCGCCGTGGATGGTCACGGTCAGCGGCCCAGGAGGTGCGATGACATTGGGCCAGTCGGCGCCGGCCAGCGCCAGACGCAGCACGTGGCCGGGTGCCCAGCGCCACGCGATCGCGTCGATCTCGACGTCCACGTCGTAGACCTCGCCGGGCGCCAGTGGCTCGGCCGTCGCCATCCCGGCACGACGGGTCAGGTTCAGGAACCCCCGCGACACCAGAGTCGATGTGCCGTCCGGTGCCACGTCGCACAACCGCGCCGCCACTTCGGCGATCGCTGTTGTCACCGAAACCTGCAGCCGCGCAACAGGATGACCCGCGATCTCCAACCCGTCGGCAAGAGGCCAATCCCACGTCAACGACCGGATGTCATCGACGCGTTGGTCGTCGGCTTGCCCCCACGGCAGGTGCCCGCTGCAGGAGAGCCACGCGGTCAGGCCGATATCGG
>CAMFLL010000143.1 GCA_945957405.1 uncultured Mycolicibacterium sp.
GGTCATGGTCGTCCTTCGTTTCGGTGGTTACGGCGTCTGCAGTGCGCGCATCAGGTCGACCAGTCCGGCGCCCTGAAAGTCCCGGGCGCGGTTCAGCGACGTCGCCGATGACATGAAGATCTGCTTGATGTCGTCCGGCTTGCCCACATATTCGTGCTGCACCGACAGGAACGCTGCGATGGCACCCGACACATGTGGGGCGGACATGCTGGTACCGCTGTCCTCGATGTACACCGCGGCGCCGTCGAAGTCGGGAAACTGGGCGCGCTGGATGTTCTTCAGGTACTGCCCGCCCGCGGCCGACATGATGCGTTCCCCGGGTGCCACCAAGTCCGGCTTGGGACGGCCGTCGCCCGTCGGTCCGCGGGACGAGAAGAACGAAACTCCGTTGGTGTGTGGGGAATCGCGGTGGGTGGAGCCCACGGTGATCGCCTTATCGGCGTTGCCGGGATCGTTGATCGTGATGGCGGCGCTGAATTGGGTTACGTCGGACTGGCTCTCGTTGAGCGTGACGAAACCAGAGTTGCCGGCCGCGACCACGACGACGACGCCGGAAAGCACCAGTCGGTTCACTTCCAGGCACAGTGGGCTCTGTCCGCACCCGAACCAATCGGCGAGGAACGCATATCCGAGACTGATGTTGACGCCGTGGATGCGGGTCAGCTTGCCGCCTTCGGCGTTTTTCTGGCGCACATAGGCCAGGGCGGCCATCACGCGGGCGGTACGCGCGGTGAGGTCACCGAATTCGCTGAGCACCTTCAGGCTGACCAGTTTCGCCAGGGGTGCAACGCCGTTCAAAAGGTCGATGTCCACTGGGCGCGGCGCAAGGATGGGATCGGCGCCACCGACGGCTCCGTTGTTTCTGCGTTTCTCGACGGCCAGCGCGTGGCGGGTGGGGTCGTCCCGGTTCCACCGTTGCAGGCCGCCGGCGATGATCCCCGCGACGTGCGTGCCGTGTCCGTCCTCGTCGATCAGCGCTTGAGCCGGATCCTCACTGCCGGAGACGAAGTCGTGATGCAGATCGGCCACCGAAGGATCGTCGAGAGTGTGGTCGGCCTTGAAGTGCGGATGGCTCCCGTCGATACCGGAGTCGATGACCGCCCACACGATGCCTTCACCGTAGGCGGCGAACGACCGCTGCGCGGGCACTGCCTTGACGGTGATGCACGAGGCATCGATCTGGCGATGTATTTCGAAGTCCGGCCAGATCCGGAAGATGGCGCGGTTGGGCCAGTCGCCGCCGGCCGAGTCCGCCGTGGCGATGTTCTGGACCTGCTGGTCGGTCAGGTCACCCGACATGTACTGCTCGGCCACGATCACGGGCTCACCTGCGCCCCCGACCAACTTCCAGAGCTCCCGCACTCGAGCGCTGGCCCCCGCGACACTTGTCGTGCGCCCCTGCGCTGAATCCACGCCGTACTGCAGGTTCAACTCGATCATCACCGGCTTGGGTTCGTCGGTGTCGGCGTGCTCGAGCGCGCGAGCGACACCGGTGTCGATTGCGCGCACCCCAGGCCGGAGACGGATGGATTGCAAGGGTTCGACGAGGTTCGAACCCGAGGTGTGCGCGCGCGCCGCTGCCACTTTGTCTTGCAGCGGCGCAACGACGACACCCGCCATCACGGGACCTCCAGACGAGGCCCGCCCAGTGCTGGGCATCGTGTCTTCGGCAACCAGCTCACCGACCTCGCAGGCCGCCTCGGCTTGCCTGCGGCCCGCGGCGGTGGTCGCCACGACGGCTTGCCCCGCTGCCTCGGTGCCGGCCCGGCCTTTGCGCTCGCGGAGCAGCTTGCTGGTGACGAGTTCGGCTGTGGCCTCGACGACCCGCGCCTCCCAGGACGGCCGTGCACCCTCGTACAACCGGTCGCCCGGCAGGAACACCGACGCGAACTTCGCTCCGACCATCTCCTTGAGCCGCGTCGGTGTCGCGGGCTGATCGATGGCCTCCAAGGCCTGCACCGCGCACAACACCCTGGCCTGCCAGGAGACCTCCGGCGATGGTGGCGGTGCCGAGCCGCCGGCGCCGGGACCCTCGGTCATGATGGACTGTCCGGCGACATCACGTCCGGCCGGGCCGATCTCAGTACGAGGCCAGTCACGATCCATCCCCCTAAGCGGTGCCGCGCCCCCTCGACGCGAGTACGACGATCCGAACGCAAGGTACCGCGCAACAGCAGGCGCGCGCCGTCGTTTGCGCGCTCGCGACGCCGGAATCCCGGCGTCCTGGCAGACGACTGCCGATGATCATCACGCCGCGCTCGGGGTGCGTAGCGAGTAGCCGAATACTCGAATTTCCGCCGCGGCCCCGGCGGGGATGCGGCGGTAGGAAACCGTGACGGCGGCACAGCCGGCCGGGCAATGTGCTTGGAGGACAGCCGAACCCGCTCTGCCCGCGAATTCAGAGGGTCGCTCAGGTGAAGGACCGGTTAACCACCACCGTGTCGTGGCCGAACAGGAACGGGCAGACGGTACTGTGCCATAGCCGTTTGTCCACCGTGGCGCTGCGCCTTCTCGAAAGCACGATATGGATTCCTCGATCGCCGCTCGCCGGGCCGCCGAGCGCTGGTTCCTGGATCGGGGCCTGCCGTCGGTGATCACGCGCCGGGCTCGGCTGCGGGCCGTCTTTCCGCGGTCGGCTCCCGTGCTGGCCGGGTACGCGACCTACGCGATCTGCGCCTTCGCGACGTACCTGCTCACCGGTGAGGACGACTTCGACATCGACCTCCCGCTGGACACCATCGATCACGTCGTACTGGTGATCGCGTTGGTGGTGGTGCCGCTGGCCGTTGTGGTGGGCTGGATCGTCGCGCGGATGGTCACCGACCGCGCCCAATTCGTGGTCTCCACGGTGTCGGTGGTGGTGTTGATGGTGTTGTGGCCGCTCGAGGAGGCGCTCCGGTCGGCGCCGTTCACCAGCGAAGTCAGGGGTGTGCTGGTCCAGGCCGGGGTGATCGCGCTGATCCTGCTGTTGACCGCTACCGGAATCGGGTCGGTGCTCGGCTGGGCGGTGCGGCTGGCACTGTCGCAGCTGTCGGCCGCCGGCAATCTCCTGATTCGATCGCTGCCGGTCGTGCTGCTCACCGCATTGGTGTTCTTCAACACCTACGTGTGGGTGATGGCGTCCACCATTTCGCCGACCCGGATGGCGCTGGCTCTGGCGTTTCTGGCGGCCATCGCAATCGTCTTCGTCATATCGGGCACGCTCGAGCGGGCGCAACCGGTGCTCGACGAATCGACGGTGTCCCCTCGCCATGCGGCCCGGCTTGCCGGAACACCGTTCGAGACGATGCAGACGCTCGATACCCACCACCCGTTGACCCGCGGCGAACGGTTCAACGTGGTCTTCATCCTGGCGCTGTCGCAAATCGCCCAGGTGGCCACGATCGCGGCGGTGACGGCGGCCATTTTCTTCGTACTCGGGCTGATCGTCATGAGTCCGGAGTTGGTCGCATCGTGGACACACACCAACGCAACCAGCGGCATCGTGTTCGGGATGACGGTCCCGGTTCCGGCCGCATTGATCCAGATGACGCTGTTCCTGTGGGCGCTGACGTTCATGTACGTCAGCGCCCGCTCCGTCGGGGACGGTGAATACCGGTCGCAACTCCTCGATCCGCTGATCGACGACCTGAAGCTGACGTTGCTGGCCCGTGTTCGCTACCACAGCAGCGCGTTGCTCACTCCTGCCGGCGGCTGAGGCTGGGCGACAGCGGGACGAAACGCTTGAGCTTGCCGCTGGCCTGATTGCGGCCAAGCGTCTCGACAGCGCGGATCCGGATCGACGGGTCCGCGACGCCGTACCGCTGTATCGACGCCACCAGCGCCGGCACCAGGGATTGGACATCGGCGCCGGTGACCACGAGTACGTCGGCGCCCAGTTCGGTTTGCACCACCTGGTATTCGACAATGCGCGGGTCGGTGCCGAGCACGTGCCGAAAAGCGCTGGCGGGCACCGTGTACGAGCCGTAGCTGAAGTCGTCGTCATGGCGTCCGCTGATGTCGGCGACCCGGGCGAACGCACTACCGCAGGCACACGGCTCGGACATCATCGTGATCTCGTCACCCAAGTCATACCGGATGAACGGGAACGTCCGGTTGGACAGGCCGGTGGCGAGGGTGCGTACGGCCGGTTGGTCAGGCGCGACCGGCGCACCGGTCTCGTCGACACGTTCCAGGATCACTTCGTCCTCGCAGATGTGCAGTCCCGGACCGTGTCCGCAGCCAACGGCCTGCACACCGATTTCCGTTGAGCCCCAAAGGTTGTGCAGGGTTGCGTTCCAGGCGGAGACGATCGCGTCGCGGTCCTCGGGCAGCAGCGGCTCCGAGTTGGTGCTGACCCGCACCGGCTTGATTCGCAGGGCACCCGCCATCGAAGCCCGGGCCAGCCTGCCGATGACGCTGGCGTAGCCGACCAGGTGCGTGGGTGCGTACTCCTCGACCGCCGTGAGCACCTGGTCGAACGGGGCCCCTGCCTCGATCACGGCGGTCCGCATACCGGCGGTGGTGGGCACATCGAACAGCGGTGTGCTGGCGTGTGGCGGAACTCCGGCGCTCAGCACCGCCAACCGGGCCTGCGGCACCGAATGGCCACGGCGCTCGTCCCATGCCTGCATGCGCCACGCGAGGCATGCGGTCGTGACAAAGAACTGCCAGTCCCAGACATAGACCCCGCGGACACCGCTGGAGCCGCCCGAACTGAACACCTGTTGATCGCGCGGCGTGTAGGAGAACCACGTCTGCTCGCTCAGAATCCGTTCCGCACCTGCGCGATCGACGTCAGGTGCGGTCACGATAGCGTCCCACTCACCCTGTGCCTCGGCCTTGGAGAGCATCGGGATCGACGCGAGATCGGCCATCGACGCCGCATCGACATCGAGTCCGTTCAGACGCGCGGCGTAAAACGGTGAGCGTTCTTGGGCGTAGGCGAGCAGGGAGCGCAGGCTCTGGTCGCGGTGGTGCTGGATCTGCTCCGCCGACCAGGTCAGCCGGCCTATGTGATCGTCGAGCGCTGCATGGACGGCACCCAGGTGAGCGGCGCGGATGCGCTGGTACGCGGACCGTCCCATGGCGCCTCCGTCCTCCGAAGGAGAGTCTGACCCACAACGGTGCGGTACGCCAGGATCACCAGACCCGGACCCAGTCGATGAGCATGTCGGCGGGGTAGGTGCCGCCACTGGGGTCACCGCCGCCCGAGCCGGCCACCGCGAGGTCGAGGACCGGAAACAGTTGGTAGCCGGCAGTATTGAACTGCCAATCCGGAAGTGAGTTCGACGCGACGTCGAAGTACGGCTGAGCGCCCTCGGTGTAATCCCGCCAGAACCGCATGCCGGCGTCATCCCACTGGACACGCCAGGTGTGCCATCCGCTGTCGACCGTGATCCCTTGGCTGACGTGTTCGCCGCCGTTCAATTTCGCGTGGACGGCGGTGCCCGCGGCCCAGTGGCCGTTGCCGTACCACTCCATGATGTCGACTTCGCCGCCGTTGTCGGGGTTGTTGTTCGCCAGATACCAGGCGGGCCAGCACCCCGGGGTGAGGCAGTTCAGCTTGATCCTGGCCTCCCACGTGTGGCCGATACCGCCGCGCCACTTTCCGAAGACCTTGCCGCTGTAGTAGGTGGGGCCGTCCTTGGCGGCATGGAAGACCAGGTTGGACTTGCCGTCCAGGTAGACGTTCCGCCTGTCGTCGCGGTACTGCCCGACGTTTTCCGGCAGTTCCCAGAAGGTCGGGTCCTCCATGGTCTCGCGGGCCAGCGCGATCTCCCATTTGGAGGCGTCCGGAGCGGACCCGGCTGGGCCGTCGAACTCGTCTTGGAAGATGTAGCCACCCGGCGGTGGTGCGGCCGGTACCGGATCCGATGGTGCGGCGGTGGCTTCGGCGAGCGGCATCGTGGCGGCGAGCGCACCGAGGCCGGTCATCAGCATCAAGTGGCGACGATTCATGTCAGGCACCTCCCCAGGAAAGCCGGTGCTCCCGCCGAGCGCAAACTCCCGCGCGGGGGAGGCGCTGCCTCAGGCCGCTGAATCGGCCCGCGACGTGTGCTTCATCGTGGTCATTAGGACCGCGACCAGACCGATCGCCGCCGCGACGTAGAACCAGCCAAGCGGGGCCTGCGACCGCTCGGGCAGCCAGGCCATCAACGCCATCGCCAGGGCGATCGCGCCGTAGCAGAAGGTGCTGATCAGCCCGGTGATCAAGCCGATGTTGCGGGAGAACACCCCCATGGCCAGCCCCTTGGTCAGCGGGTCGAGGACACCGATGCTGAGCAGCGCCACCGCGGCCCCACCGGTGATGGCCAACGCGGACAGCCCGACGAACTGCGCGGAGGCCAGCATGATGATGCCGGCCAGGGCCAGTACTGCCGAACCGCCCATGGCGAGGCGGTGCGTGGTGGTCCGCTGAGCCAACGCGCCGCAGGCCGCCGCGCCGAAGAAGTTCGCGGCGCCGACCCCCAGGGCGATGAACCCGTAGGTGGCAGCCGAGTAGCCGAGGCCGACCTGGTAGAGGAACGGCCCCACGACACCGAACACTGTCTGGGCGGCCGCGACCAGGCCGAACATGGTCGCGAATGCGACGAAACCGCGGTGCCGCATTGCCTCGCCCAGCACAGCGGCCGCGGCCCGCAGGTTGACCGGGGAGCGGCGATCGTGCGGCAGGGTCTCCGGCAGAACGGTGACGACCGAGAATCCGATGGCGGTGGTCAGCGCTGCGAGCACCACGAAAACCAGGCGCCATGAGCCGAACTGTGCGATGAAACCGCCGACCGCCGGCGCGACCACGGGTGCCGCGCCCCAGGCAGCGCCGAGCAGCCCGAGAACCGATACGAGCTTGGCGCCGCGGAAGCAGTCGGCGGCGATGGTGGCGGCCAACAACAGGCATGTCCCGGCGCCGAAACCCTGCACGACCCGCAGGCCGATCATCATCGGCAGGCTCGTGGCCAGTGCACAGCCGATGCTGGTCAGAGTCATCAAGCCCAGTCCGGTCAACAGCACCCGCTTGCGTCCGATCGCGTCCGCGATCAGCCCGGCGGGCAGGACGACCAACGCCATGCCGATGACATACGCGGTGACGGTGTTCTGGACCAGGGTGTCCGACGCCGCGAAATGTTCGGCGATCTTGGGTAGCGACGGGGTGTAGATGTCCAGCGCGATCTGTTCCAGGGGAGCGACCAGCAGCAGGACACCGATCATCCGCCGGGTGGTGGCGGCGCTCAGGTCCCGAGATGGCCGGGAAAGCAATGTGATTGACATCGGTCATCCGTTTCGAGGTCGACATCGGCAGTAGTGCGACCCCGAAATTACGGACGACAGGCAGTGGTGTCGTGTTTGTGTGCGCTACCCGCGCAAGCGTCGTTAACGGCCGTTGTGCGCATTGTGCTCACGCGCCGCCGCGGTTCATCCGAGGTGCTCAGCCAGGAACGGCCGCATCATCGACACCACGGCGTCAAGCCGGCTCTCCAGCAGGAAATGGCCGCCGTCGAGCAGGTTGATCTGCGCAGACGGCAGGTCACGCGCGAAGGCCAGCGCGCCGTCAGGCCCGAAGATCTGGTCATTGCGACCCCACACCGCCAGCAGCGGAACCTGCGAGGTGCGGAAGTACTCGTGCACCCGCGGATAGAGCTCCACATTGCTGATGTAGTCGGCGAAGAGCTCCAATTGCACTGCGATGGACTCCTCGGTGTCGGCAACCGCAGCGTGGGCGGTGACCCAGACGTCGGGGTCGACGACGCTGACGTCCGAAACCCCGTGTGTGTACTGCCATTTGAGGCCGTCGATGGTGATGAGGTTTCGCAGCACCTCGGCGTTGGAATCGCTGCGCTCCCGGCCGTAGGCGAACAACGGTTCCATCGCGTCGCCGACAAAGCCTTCGACGTACGCGTTGCCGTTCTGGGTGACGATCGCAGCAATCCGGTCCGGATGACGAAGCGCCAGGCGCCACCCGACGGGAGCGCCGTAATCCTGAACGTAGAGCGCATACCGCGGCAGCCCGAGGTGGTCCAGCAGCGCGTCGACGTGATCGGCGAGCGAATCGAAGGTGTAGTCGAACTCGGCCACGGGTGGCCGCTCGGAGTGGCCGAAACCCGGGTAGTCGGAGGCGATGACGTGGTAGCGGTCCGCCAACGCGGGGATCAGGTTTCGATACATGTGCGAGCTCGCGGGCGTGCCATGCAGGAGAACGACCGCGGGATTGTCCGGGTGCCCGGCTTCGCGGTAGAAGATGCGGCGCCCGGAGATCTCGGCGAAGCGATGATGGGTCGTCATGACTAACCCTTTCAAATTGATTTGTCGGTTAGGTAGAGACAACCGCATCGCAACTAACCTGTCAAGTGCGCTATGGTGGTTAGCATGAAGGCGGAGTGGTCCGAGGTGCTCCTCGAGCTGTTGAACACCACCCCCGTCGTCGACGGTGCGGACACCGACATGCTGGCCGAGGATCCTGCTGCCCGTGCGTGGCTGGCGCGCCGCGACGGCGATGCCGAAGACATCGAGGCGGTGCGCCGGCTGCGTGATGACCTACAGCGTGTCGTCCGGGGGCAGGCCCGGGCCGAGGTGCTCAACCGCTACCTCACCGGGGTCGCCCGGGTGCCGAAGATCGACGACGACGGTGTGGTGTGGGACCTCGGGCGGTCGGCCGGCTGGACGGCTCGGATAGCGCTGGCCTGGGGCGAGGTGCAGGCGGCGCTCCCGGGACGGCTGCGCCCATGCGCAAACACCGAGTGCCATCTGTTCCTGCTCGACCGAAGCCGGGGTGGCACCGGTCGCTGGTGCTCGATGGCCGGGTGCGGCAACCGGATGAAAGCCCGCCGGCACTACAGCCGGTCGACGGGCAGATGAGCGACTACTACACCCGGATCGAGAACCGCGCTTCGACCGATTCCCCGGGCATCGCGCACCGATAGCCACCGCGCCGCAGTGCGTCGGTCGGTGCGGCCATCGGCTCGAAACAGATCACGTCCTGATGCGATGGGGCGTACACCTGGGCCACCGGGTAACCCGACTCGAAGCACACCTCGATCCGCCTGTCTGCGCCCGACACCGCGAACACCGAGCCGTCGGCGACGCTGTCATACCCGTCGTCGTACACCGTCTCACCCAGCCCCGTGACCGTGGCAGGTTGATCGGTGGCCGCACCCGTCGGCAGGAACCGCTCGTCGAGCGTGAGGTGACGCATGGCCGGCATCTCGACCACCCATTGCGGGCGCGGCGCGTCCGGAATCGTGAGATATGGGTGATAGCCGAAGCACAGCGGTACCGGTGTCTCGGCCGTCGGCGTCACGGTGGTCGAGACGCTGAGTGTCCTGTCGCGCAACGTGATCCGCAACGCGATCTCGTGAGGATACGGAAACCCCGCCAACAGTGTGGGATCGCCGCCGAAATCGAGTTCGGCGACTACCTCGTCGTCAGTCAGATCTGTGATGTGCCAACCGCGGTACGCGGCGAGCAACCCGTGGATCACCAGCCCGTTCTCGTCGGTGCACAGACCACGCTGTTGTGGCGACAGCCGTACCGTGCGCCCTTGCGCGGTGTAACCGAACTCTCCGAGCCTGTTCGCCCACGGGTGCAGGATGGGCAGCCCGAACACCTCACCGGTATCGGCATAGTTCGCCAGTCCCTTCCCCTGGCCGAGCAGCTCGACACCGTCGTCGGTCAGCGATGTGCCGATCATCCCGAGGTCCGGCTCGAACCTCGCTGCCACCGCTCCGTCGACAAGGCTGATCGTCCTCATCTCAGCCGTGTGCCGGGACGGGCTGTACCACAGCGCTTCTCAGCGGAACCGTAACGGTCTGACCGCCCTGCAAGACGATATCGGCTCCGTCGACCTGGACGGTCTGCGACACCGTCGTCGGCGCCGTGAGGCCGAGCGTGATCGCGTCGTGGCCGATCATGACCTCAACGGAGTTGCCGTGCCATTGCAACCGGAACTCGATACGTTCCCAGCTCGGCGGAATCCAGGGGTCGAAGGCCATCACGCCGTTGCGGACGCGGAACCCGCCGAACCCGGACACCACCGTCTGCCAGGTGCCGCCGGCCGACGCGATGTGCATGCCCTCGGCCGTATTGCCTTGATTGTCGGTGAGATCCACGAACGCCGACCGGGCGAAGTACTGTTCGGCCCGGGTGTGGTCACCGACCTCGATCCCCATGATGGCGTGGATCGAGGCACTCAACGACGACTTGTGCAGCGTGCGCGCCTCGTAATAGTCGAAATTGGACCGCTTGGAATCGGCACTGTAGAGATCAGGCAGCAGGTACTGCACCATGACCACGTCGGGCTGTTTCAGCAGCGTGGTGTTCTCGCAGTTGAAGTGGTGATAGCCCGAGGGGTACTGCGGCATGTCGTTCTCGTCCCAGACAGTGATCGGGACGTCGGTCATATCGAAGTAGCCACGGAACTGCTCGATCAGGCCGGTTTCGGGGTCGATACCGTCGACGATGCGGTCGGCGCAGGTGCGCCACCGCTCCACTTCGTCGGCGGACAGCGCGATGGCCGACACGATCTCGGCGAGTTCCGCCGGATGGTTGGCGGCCAGGTCGTCGTGCACCGCCACCGCCTGCTGGAGGTTGAAGCGCACCAACGCATTCGTGAACGCATTGTCGTCGACATGGATATGGAACTCGTCTGGACCCATCACCGCCTTGAGGCTGTACTGATCGGTCTGCGCCTCGTAGTCGAGCCGGTCGACCCAGAACCTGCTCGTTTCGAACAGTATTTCGGCGCCGTACTCGATCAGGAAGGCGTTGTCACCGGTGGCCGCGACGTAGCGCATGATGCCGTGCACGACGTCGGCGCCGACGTGCACCTCCTCGTCGCGCATCCACAACCGGTCGACACCGTCGACCGTCCACTCCGGGCACTCCTCCCGCCCGGTGTCGGCCGATTCCCAGGCATAGCGTGCGCCCCGCCGACCGTCGGCGCGGGCGTTGTCGATCGCACCGGGCAGGGTGTGATGCCGGTAGCGCAGCAGCGCGCGGGCGGTCTCGGGTTGGGTGTAGACGAAGAAGGGCAGCATCAGGATCTCGGTGTCCCAGAACACATGCCCGCGATAGCCCTCGCCCGACAGGGATTTGGCGCCGATGTTCACCGTGGGGTCGTGCTCATTAGCGGCGATCAGCAGGTGGTAGATGCCGAACCGGACGGCCTTGGCGGCGTCGTCGTTGCCGACGATCCGGCAATCACACATAGACCATTTGCGGTCCCACTCGGCCACGCTGTCCGCCAGAAGCGCGTCGAAGCCCGCCTCGGTGGCGGCGGCGATGGCCCCCAGGCAGCGGTCGGGCACCGGGTCGAGGGCGGCCCCTGGCAGCGGATGGTCCCGCGACGTCATGATCGCCGCCAGTTTGTCCAGGCGTACCGTCCTGCCCTCGACCAGATCGAAATCGATGCGTTCGGCTATACGCTCGTACTCCGCGACGACGGTGCGCCGGGCGGGTGCGGGTGGGTATCCACAGGTGGATGTGGCCACACCGATGGTGATGTCACTTGCTGCCGTGCGCATTTCGAGATAGACAGCGTCGGCGTCGCTGGACTTGGCCGATTCGTTGAGGTGCTTGGTCTTGGCCCACTTGTCCCAGCGCACCTCGGGGTCGAACGTCGTCCCGTGCGGGTAGGCCGGGATGCGTTCGAGGTTTCGCCGGTGCCCGTCGATCCCGCTGGTCACCGCGATCGGCGAACTGTGATTCTCGGCGGTGATCTCGCAGCGCAGCCCGCACAAGGAGCGGGTGGCCATGCTGGCGAACCGCACCGACTCCAGACGGGTGCGCCGCCCCTCGGCATCCTCGAATACTGTTCGGCGCCAAAGCAGTCCGTGGGCGATGTCGAGGGCGCGCTCGTGCGACACGACGGTGCACGACTGGACGTCGAGGCGTACGCCGTCGACGCTGACCGAAAGCCACAGCCAGTCGGGAGTGTTCACCAGATCGATCACCGGTGAATCATGGCTGTCGTACACCCCGTTGATGTAGGTGCCGGGCCAGTCGCCGCGGTGCCCCTCCTCGAGTGACCCGCGCGTGCCGATCCTGCCGTTCCCCACAGTGAAGACGGTCTCGAAATAGTTGGCCCGCGCCGGGTCGTGGCCGGACTGCCGCACCAGCCACGCTTCGTCGGACAGGATGTCGTCAAGCATTGCTCACCAACGCTCCGCCGTAGTTGTCAGAGATCTGCGCCTGCGTCTCGGCCAGTGTCCGGTAGATCTTCAACGCCGAACCGGAACACCGCTGTGCCCCCATCGCGTTGCCGTATCGGCAGGCCGCCACGAAGTCGTTGTGTTCCAGATAGCCGAATGCCATGCCGGCCGCGAACGAATCGCCACAGCCGGTGGTGTCCACCACATCCTCGACATGGATGCGTCCGATCAGGTTCTCCTGCAACCTCCCCGCGTCATCGAAGTGGAACACGACGCATCCCTCCTCGTCGAGAGTGATGCACACGGCCTTGACCCCGGCCCGCAGGCAGTGCTCCGCGAACGCAGGCATTTCCTCGGTGGTCATCGGCTTGCCGGTCGCGCCCGCTTCGGATCGGTCGGGGAACCAGCTGCAACCTGCCTCCTCGAGGTTCATCTTGAGGATGTCGACGTAGGGCAGCCACGCGTCGCGCTCCACCCAGAGCCGGTGATGCCGTTCGCCGCCCCGCACCAGCGTGTTGGTCGGTCCGTGCGCGTCGAGCAGCACGGTGGCCGAGCTGTTCGCCTTGATGTAGGCCAGTGTCGACTGACCCACTTCATAGTCGGTGATCGGCACACAGACGAAAGCGTCTGCGTCGAGTGCGAATTCGACGTCGCTGGGAGTGATCGGACTCATGAACCCGGTCTGGCGCTCGTCGCGGTGGTTGTGGGTGGTGTAGGTGAGTTCGACGACATCCCCGCGATCATTGTGGGACCGGATCCCTGTGACGTCGACATTGCGGAACTGCGACAGCTGATCCTTGATCGCCGCCTCGTCTTGTCTGCGGACGTGGACGATGGGACAGATCTCGTCTTCTGGCTCCATCAACGCCGACAGCGCCGCAACCGTGTACAGGACGCAGCCGTACTTGTCGAACGTCTCGCCCTGGTGGGTGGTGATGTGATCGCGCGGGATGGGCCCGAGTACCGCGACCTTGCGATGTGCTCCCATGGCTGTCTCCGATTCCCTACTGCGTCACCGATGTCGACGGACGGGCGCCACTGTCCATGTCCTCCAAGGTGCGGCCCTTGGTCTCCCTGACCCACTTGGCGACGAACAGGAACGACACGATGGCGGCCGTGGTATAGATCCCGTACGCCAGACCCAGCGAAACATCCTTCAGGGGTGGGAAACTGACGGTGATGACCCAGTTGGCGACCCACTGTCCTGCCGCCGCCAACGAGAGGGCGGCCGCCCGAATCCGGTTGGGGAACATCTCGCCGAGCAGCACCCACACCACCGGGCCCCACGACATGCCGAAGGCGATGACGAAGACATTGGCAGCGACCAGCGCGATGGGCCCGGTGGCACCCTCGAGATGCGGTACGCCGTCCGCGCCCACCGTCGCGGTACCGAATATCACCGCCATGGTGCCGAGGCTGAGCGCCATGCCGGCGGAGCCGATGAGCAGTAGGGGCTTGCGGCCGATCTTGTCGACGAGTGCGATGGCGATCAGTGTGGTGGCGATGTTCACGATCGAGGTGATGACGGTGATGATGAACGAGTCGCTCTCATCGAATCCGACTGCCTCCCACAGGATGTTGGAGTAGTAGAAGATGACGTTGATGCCGACGGCCTGCTGGAAGATCGACAGGGCCAGCCCGACCCACACGATCGGCAGCAACCCGCCCCGAGCGCCGCGGATGTCGCGCCATGACGGCGGCTTCTCGTTCTCCAGCGTCTGCTCGATGCGGGTGATCGTGATCTCGAGATTTTTCTCGCCCAGCAACGCCGTGAGGATTTTGCGGGCTTCGGGGATACGGTGCCGGGCAATGAGATAGCGCGGTGATTCGGGAATGGTGAGCGCGAGCAGGCCGTAGACCAGGCTGGGCACCACCATGGCGATGAACATCCAGCGCCAGGCCTCCAGTCCCAGCCACAGCGTCTCACTGGAGCCACCCGCCGCGGTGGCCAGCGCGTAGTCGATGGCCAGGGACAGGAAGATGCCCGACACGATCGCCAACTGTTGCAGCGAACCGAGGCGGCCGCGGATCCGTGGCGGCGACACCTCGGCGATATACGCGGGGGCGATCACCGAGGCGATACCCACACCCAGGCCGCCGATGACGCGGAACACGATCAGGAGGCCGAGGTTCGGCGCCAGGCCCGCGCCGATGGCGCTGACGAAGAACAGGACCGCGGCGATCTTCATGACGAACAGCCGGCCGAACCGGTCGGCGAACCGGCCCGCGGACATGGCGCCTGCTGCGGCGCCGAGCAGTGCGGACGCCACCGCGAAGCCCAGCGAACCGCTGCTGACATCGAACTCGCGTTGAATGGCCGACACGGCGCCGTTGATGACCGCGCTGTCGTAGCCGAACAGGAGACCGCCCAAGGCGGCGACAGACGCGATCCTGACTACGCCGCGGCCGGTCGAGTCGTCGTTCTCGTCGAACATCGACGGTTCGTTCGTGAAGGAACCATGTTCACTCATTGAATGCCTCTCTAGGCCGGTCGGAACCGCAAATGACCCCGACCATGTCATAGCTGCTGTGTGAGCTGGTTCACATCAAAGCGCACGTACACTGGTTCTGACAAGAGTTGAACGAAAAAACTACAAACTGAACCTTCTTAGTTCATAACCTGATGTAGGCGGAGTTGGCGGTGTGCTGATGCGCCCTGCCTGGGCCGCCAATGCGACACTTGTGCGAGGTCGCGAACCGCGGGCCTTCGAGCAGAAAGACGACCGATGAGCAGCCTGGACGACGAGCCGGGGCAGGGTTTCGGGCCTGGATCGCAGGCTGCCCTTCGCAGCGCCAACCAACAGCGCGTGATCGAGTTGCTGAAGGTTGCAGGCGAGCTCAGCCAGGCGGCGATTGCCCGCCAGACGGGCCTGGCCCCGGCGACGGTCTCCAACATCGTTCGAGAGTTGACACTCGCGGGGCTGCTCGACGACGCCGTGAAAGAACCCGGCGGCGACACTCCCAAGCGCAGAATGCTTCGTCTCGCCCGGTCGGCGGGACTGGCCGTCGGCGTCGACTTCGGCCACCGGCACGTCACGATCGTCGTCGCGGACATGGGCCACCAGATCCTGTCCGAGCGACGCGTGCCCCTCGGTCCGGCCGAGACCGCACAGGGCGCACTCGACCGGGCCAGCGAGCTGCTCGGCGAGGCCATGGCCAGCATCGACGGCAAGATGTCGGACGTCGTCGGGATCGGCATGGGTCTGCCCGCGCCGATCGACAGCCGGACCGGGAAGGTCGGCGCGGTCTCGATCCTGCCGGGCTGGGTGGGCGTACCCGCTGCCCAGCTGGCCTGCGATCACTTCGGTATCCGGGTCGACGTGGACAACGACGCGAACCTCGGCGTGCTCGCCGAGCAGATGTGGGGCGCGGGCCAGGGGTGCGACAACCTGGCGTTCCTCAAGCTGGCCGATGGTGTCGGTGCGGGCCTGTTCATTGATGGTCGGTTGTTCCGCGGCCGCAACGGCACCGCGGGCGAGATCGGGCACACGACGTTCGACGAGTTCGGCGCGGTGTGTCGGTGCGGAAATCGCGGATGCCTCGAGACGATCGTCGCGGCAAAGACGGTGGTCGAGTTGCTCGAACCTCGCTATGGACCGCAGTTGACCGTCGCGGATATCGTCCGGATGGCCAACGACGGGGACGCGGCCTGCGTCCGCGTGCTCTCGGACACCGGCCGGCAGGCCGGCGTGGCCGTGGCGAACCTGTGCAACTTGTTCAACCCAGAGCGAATTCTGATCGGTGGCGAGTTGGCGCAGGCCGGTGAGCTGCTGCTGGCGCCGATGCGTGAATCAGTCCGCCGCTGCGGCATCCCGAGCTCGACACATGACCTGAAGATCGAGCTAGCGGAGCTGGGAGCCCGCGCCACCGCGCTCGGGGCCGTGGCGCTTGCACTTCTCGGCGCCGGCCGCCGGGCGCCGGGAGCGGTGACAGAATCGATCCATTAATGAACAACCTGTGCTCATATGGCTCAATTTTGTTCAAGTATTGAAGATTCGCTTGTGACGCTGTTTGATGGGAGCGATGAGGGCACGCGACTGTTCGGCCGTCCTGTTCGACCTCGATGGGGTCCTCACGGACACCGCCAGCGTCCACGAGCGAGCCTGGGGTCGTCTGTTCACCGACGTGTTCGACGCAGCCGCGAGCAGGGGTGAGGTGGTCGCGCCGTACGCGACGTCGGACTACTTCACCTACATCGACGGCAAACCCCGCAACGAGGGCGTCCGCGCGGTCCTCGCGTCGCGGCGGATCGACTTGCCCGACGGGGCAGCCGACGACGACCCGGACGCTCACACCGTCAACGGCCTTGGAAACCGCAAGAACGCCATGTTCCTCGCCGAGCTCGAGCAGAACGGGGCAACCGCGTACGCCGGGGCGGTCGAGGTGCTCGATTGGCTTGCCGGCCAGTCGATTCCGCGTGCCGTCGTGTCGAGTTCACGTAATGCCGAGCCGGTGCTGCGCGCGGCAGGTCTGCGCGACCGCATCGACCTGGTGGTGGACGGCCTGACTGCGATCGAGTTGGGCATCGCCGGTAAGCCTGCACCCGACACCTACCTCCATGCGGCGCGTCGACTCGACGTCGCGCCGCCGTCGGCCGTGGTGGTCGAGGATGCCGCCTCCGGCGTGGATGCCGGTCGCCGCGGGGCGTTCTGGGTGGTCGGTGTCGATCGGGGTGCCGGCCGCACCAACTTGCTCCGTCACGGGGCCGACGTCGTGATCGACGAGTTGGATGAGTTGTTCAAGGCCGACCGGTTCTCGGCGGCAGCGCGCCGACCGCTTTGAGCCGCACGGTCACGCGACGGGTGCGCTGACGGCCGGCGCGGCCTGCTTGGGCAGGCGCCGTTTCAGGCTCGCACTCCTGAGCATCCGGATGGCCAGGTTGGTCGACGTGAACATCGGTATCACGCCGAGAAATGTCCGTTCCGACGCGGTGGCGCCGTGCAGATGCTCCAGGCTGCCGAACACGTAGAAGCAGCCGATGCTGAAGATCGTCAGCGGGATGCACAGCGCCAGGAATGATCCACGGTCCGAAATGGCCTGTCGCGCAACAGCCAACTCGGTTTCGGACATCGGCTCGCGTTTGCGGACCTTGCGCAGGATTGTCGGTATGCCCTGGATGTCGTCGCTCATCGGCAGCGCCGGTCGCCGCACCAGTCGCGCCACGAAAACTGACGCCAACGTGGCGAACAGCACGACGAACGCGAACGCGACGATCGTCAGAATGGCCCACGTGCTCATGCGACCCCCTCGCAGGCTCGGGTGTCGCATGCCGGTTGAATGATTCGCTCGCAAGCTTCGCTCATGCGACCCCCTCGCAGGCTCGGGTGTCGCATGCCGGTTGAATGATTCGCT
>CAMFLL010000144.1 GCA_945957405.1 uncultured Mycolicibacterium sp.
TAACTGGGTGGCCGGGTTCCTCGTGTTCACCCGCTACAAGCTTGTGATTATCTACAGCCGCATCTGACCGCGGCGCCCACCAACGGGGCGCCCGGGGGTGAACACCACCGGGCGCCGCTTCGTTGTGGATCAGATGGCGAGGGCTTTCAAGCTCTGCTTGAGTGCATGCACGCGGTCGGCGTCGGCGTCGGCTCCCGGGCTGCGCTGCGGGCCGCCGGAATGGCCGATCAGGTCCATCCCCCCTTTGATGCCGGCGTTGTAACCGCCACTGACGAATGCGCTCATCAACGGGAACAGTGGCTTCCACAGCCTGCGGGCCGCTGCCAGATCACCGGCCTGCACCGCGTCGTACACGGCGACAAGCTGGCTGGGCACCACGTTGGCGGCACCGATCACCGAGCCCGCGGCGCCTTCGAGGAGGGCCGCGAGAAACAACGTGTCCCAACCGACGAAGACTGACACGGTGTCGCCGTACTCGTGGATGAGCTGGGCCGCGGCGGTGAAGTCGCCACTGGTGTCTTTGACGTACTTGACGTTGGGGACGTCGTCGATCAACTCGCCGAGTATCTGGGGAGTCAGGTTCACCCCGGTCGCAGCGGGCAGGTTGTAGGCCATCACCGGGATGCCCACCGAGCCGGCGACGTCGGCGTAGTAGCGCTTGGTCTCATCGATGGTGAAGGGCTCATAAAACGGCGCGACCACCAGGATGGCCTCGGCTCCGAGCTTCTCGGCATGGCGTGACAGTTCGATGGCTTCGCGGGTGCTGCATGCGCCGGTCTGGGGGGTCACCGGCACGCGGCCTGCGGTCTGCTCGATGACCACCTCCACCACACGCTCACGCTCGCCACGGGTCAACGTGGAGAACTCGCCAGTGGATCCGCACGGAACCAGACCGTGGATGCCGGCGTCGATGGTGCGGTCGACCAGCGAGCGGAGCGCGGTCTCGTCGACCTCCTGGTCTGCGGTGAACGGGGTCGCGATCGCGGAGTGCACGCCCTTGAGTGCGTCAGCCATACCAAATCCTTCCAAGAATGCAGTTGCCCAATAATGGTAAATCATTCTAGCCATTAACGGGAAGGTCTCATCGCATAGTTCTCCGGTCGGCTTGAGTCTGGTCCCTCATGGAGGCGGTGTCGCGCGGCGACTGGCGGCCCCTTGCCATCAAAGGACAAAGTGTTTTACCTTTATTGGAACACCCGGACACCCCGATGGAGGACTCGTGAAGTTCAGCCGCATGCTCAACGTCGTCGACTGCCACGCCGAGGGCGAATCCGGCAAGGTCGTCGTCGGAGGCGTCGGCAATGTGCCGGGCGAGACCATGTTCGACAAGCGTGTCTACCTCGAGCAGAACCTCGATCAGTTGCGCGAACTGTTGCTCTTCGAACCGCGTGGGGCGGTCTGGCACAACGCGAACATCGTGCTGCCGTCCAACAATCCCGAAGCCTCGTTGGGCTACGTCATCCTCGAGTCGACCGAGTATCCCGCCATGTCGGGGTCCAACACCATGTGCGTGGCCACCGTGCTGCTCGAAACCGGCATGCTGCCCATGGAGGAACCGGTGACAAATCTGGTGCTCGAGTCGCCGGCCGGTCTGATTCGCGTGCACTGTGAATGCCGCGACGGAAAAGTGTTGCGCGCCAAGCTCTACAACCAGCCTGCCTTCGTGTACTACCTCGACGAGAAGATCGATGTTCCAGGGCTGGGAAGCCTGCGGGTCGACGTGGCCTACGGCGGGATGACCTATGTGCTCGTCAATGCCGCCGACGTGGGATTCGATCTCAACCCCGACGAGGGCCGCGCCCTCTGCGAGATGGGCCAGCGCATCAAAACCGCTGCAGCAGAACAGCTCGAGGTCGCGCATCCGGTCAATCCCGACATCCCCGGCATCACGCAGACGGCCTTCACCGGCCCGGTGTTCCATGAGACCGATGAGCAGGGACAACCGATGCTGCGCTCCCGCAACGCTGTCATCGTGTCTCCGGGGCGCGTCGACCGGTCCCCGTGCGGTACCGGAACCTCCGCGCGTCTGGCTGTTCTGCACGCCCGCGGCGAGATCGAACAGGGCCAGCTCTTCCGCCACGAGTCACTGATCGGATCGACGTTCGATTCGCGTGTCGAGGAGACCACCACGATCGGCGACTATGCTGCAGTGGTGCCCAGCGTGTCGGGACGCTCCTGGATCACGTCCTTCAACCAGCTGGTGCTCGACCCGACTGACCCGTTTCCTCATGGCTACACCCCCAGCGACACCTGGATGAAGATCGATTAGTCAACTCCCACAGCGAATCCGGAGGCATATCGTGAAGATTCTCGTCGTCGGCGCGACCGGAACAATCGGCGCGGCCGTGGTGCGCAAACTCAAGGCGCGACATGCCGTGGTCGCCGTGTCGCGGTCCAGCGAGATCGCGGTGGACATCCGCGACGAGCACTCGATCATCACGATGTACGACCGGATCGGTTCCGTCGACGCCGTGGTCTGCGCCGCCGGCGGCGCGCCTTTCGTCTCGTTGACCGAAGCCACACCAGCAGATTTCGCGCGCGGCTTCGCCGACAAACTGGGCGGCCAGATCAACCTGGTACTGCATGGACTGTCCCATGTCAGCGACGGCGGTTCGTTCACCCTCATCGCCGGTGTGCTCGCCAGGGAACCCATTGCCACCGGTGCCATCTCGTCGACGGTCAACGGGGGAGTCGAGGCGTTCGTCATGGCGGCGGCTGCCGAACTGCCGCGCGGTCTGCGGATCAACGCGGTGAGCCCCTCGGTGATCACGGAATCAATGGACAAATACGGCGATTTCTTCCCGGGCTTCGCCCCCGTCCCGGTGTCCGAGGCGGCGGATGCCTTCGTGAAATCCATCGAAGGTATTCACACCTGACGGGTGTACGAACTCGGATGACGGCCGCGGAGGCCTTCGACCAACTCATCCCCGGTCAAACCCACTGAGGACGCGGGTGGACTGCCCATCAATTCACCCGCTGTGGCACTCTGAGGGACCATATGACGTTGGCGCCCTCAAGGGTGTACCGTCAGTGGTGCTGGTGATCACCAGCCGATCCGGAATGGCCGAGCTCCTGCTCTGATTGGCCCGAGCATCCGCTCACGCCGGATACACGTGGCACTCGCCACGGACAAACGCGGCAACCGCCAGTCGGGATAAATTTGAATGCATCATCGTTGATCCACCCTTCGATTGCTCCCTCTGGGATGCAACACTTCTCGTATATGCCGAGCGTCGGCATTCTCAGCACCTACGCGCCGACACATTGCGGGCTCGCCACCTTCAGTGCCGCTCTGGCCGACGGTTTGGGCTCGATGGGCATCGACGTCCGCGTCGTGCGCATCTCCGATGACGAGGCCACTGCGGAACCCGCCGTCGTCGGTGAACTTGTCAACGGCGACCCCTCCTCCGTAATTGCGACCGCCGAATTGCTCAACAGACGCGATATCGCGGTCATCCAACACGAGTACGGCATCTATGGCGGCCCCGACGGCGATGAGGTCGTCCGGATCATGGAAGCGCTGCGCGTGCCATCCATCGTCGTTGCTCACACGGTACTCAAAAGCCCGACACCGCAACAACGTTCGGTGCTCAAGTCGGTCACCACCCTGGCCGATCAGGTGGTCGTCATGTCGGAGGCAGCCGGCGAACGGTTGTGCGCCGGATTCGCCGTCGACCGTCGCAAGGTGACCACCATCCCGCACGGGGCGACCATACCCGCGACCAACGGTGTTCAGCATTTGGACCGACCCACCATTCTGACGTGGGGACTGATCGGCCCGGGAAAGGGTATCGAGCGTGTCATCGACGCCATGACGTCTCTGACGCATCTCGCCCGTCCGCCGCGCTATCTGATTGCTGGCCGCACCCACCCCAAGGTGCTTGCCGCCCAGGGCGAGAAATACCGCGAATCGCTGTTCGCCCAGGCCACGCGCCTTGGCGTCGCCGGCTCAGTGTCCTTCGACGCCGAGTACCGCAGTCCCTCCGCCGTCACCGAACTGGTCCAAAGCGCCGCCGTCGTCGTGCTCCCCTACGACTCCAAGGATCAGGTGACCTCGGGCGTGCTGGTCGACTCTGTCGCCAGCGGCCGACCGATCGTCGCCACCGCCTTCCCCCACGCCGTCGAGCTCCTTGGCAGAGGGGCGGGCACCGTTGTCGCCCATGACGACGCCGGCGCGCTCGTGGACGCGCTGAGCGAACTGTTGACCGACCCGCACGTGGCGTGCTCCATGGCCATGCGGGCCCGCGACCTGGCCCCGACGATGTCGTGGCCCGTGGTGGCCAAGGCATACCTCGAGCTCGGCCGACGTCTCGTCGCCGCCCGGTTGGTCGTGGCATGACTATTCGCACGCCCCACCCGGTGTTCACGCACCTGCTGCGCATGACCGACCATCGCGCCACCTTCGAGCACGCCATCATGACCACTCCCCGCCGCGAACACGGGTACTGCACCGACGACATGGCCAGGGTGCTCGTTGTTGCCACCCGTGAACCCGACGCAACGGGCCCCCTGAAAGGGCTCGCCGGCAAGGCGTTGCAATTCCTCAACAACGCGCAGTCCTACGACGGCGCATGTCGCAACAGGATGGACAGCCTGGGTAATTGGACTGACCAGCCCACCACCGGCGATCACTGGGGCCGATGTATCTGGGGGCTTGGCACCGCCGCCGCCCACAGTGGCGTGAGCCTGGTACGCCGGCTAGCGGTCATCCAGTTCGAACGTGCGGCCAAGGCGAGGTCGCCGCATCCGCGGGCAATGGCGTACGCCGCGGTTGGCGCCGCCGAACTGCTCACCTTCGAACCCGCCAACTCCGCGGCCCTGCGATTACTCACCGACTACGCCGCCACGGTCGCACAGCTCACCAGCCCGTTCGAATGGCCGTGGCCTGAACCAAGACTGACCTACGCGAACGCCGTCATCCCAGAGGCGATGCTCGCTGCCGGGGTCGCGCTCGAGGATACCCATCTCAAACAGCGAGGCCTCGATCTGCTCGAGTGGCTGATCGACTACGAAACGAACGACAGCCACCTGTCGCCCACCCCCGCCCGCGGCCACGGACCGGGGGACAGGAAGCCCGCCTTCGACCAACAACCCATCGAGGTCGCCACTCTGGCCGACGCGTGCGCACGCGCCGCGGCGGCCGATCCGCGAGCACTTTGGCCCGACGGCATCCGCTCGGCCGCCGCGTGGTTCGAGGGTGTCAACGACTCCGGGTTGCTCATGTGGGACCGAGCGACGGGCGGGGGGTATGACGGGCTGCTCGCCGACTGCGTGAACCTCAACCAGGGCGCCGAATCGACGGTGTCGGTTATCTCCACCCTCCAGCACGCGCAGTGCTTCTCGCCTGTGTCGCGGTGACTTTGACGCCTTCCCGGCTCGTCACCCGCAACCCGGAGCGGTTGGCGGCGGACCCGGCGAGGGTGATCACCCAGCTTTTCGTACCCGGCCAGGAGGGCTTCGAGCATCAGGAATCCCGGGCCGGGGTCGTGGTGAAGCGCATTCTCGCCCTCACCGAAGATGAAGTGCGTTCGACCTTGGATGACGTCATCGACCGCTTCGACGGACGTCATCGCGACCTCACAGGCACGTTCCGGAGGCACGCCAACGAACTCGCCGACCGGCTGGATCCCAGCATAACGCTTTCCGATACGCGAATACTGTTGCTGGGGGCGACTTTCACCAGTGAATACGCCATCGAGGGTGCGGCGCTGTGCAACCCGAGCATCGTCGCTCATCCCGACCAGACCGGGACGGCAGCGGGAAGCTTGCGTTTCGTGATGAGCGTGCGAGGGATCGGGGAGGGCCACCGTTCGTCCATCGGGTTCCGCACCGGGATCGTCGATGCCGAGGGCCGAGCCACCTTCGACGCGCCCGCCCCGTTCGTGTCCAAGGGGCGCGTGTCAGGTGCACTGCTTGATGCCGCCGTGTTCCGCGGCGAACTCGGTCGCCTCGGCACCGCGGGTGAGGCGGCGAACTATGTCTTCGACGCACTGGAGGATCGCTTCACTTACTTCGAACTCGGCGAGCAACTCGCCAACCTCCGAGCCCACCTAAGCACTCGAGGACATGGGGCCCGCGCCGAGTCTCAGATCCGCGCAATCGCAGAGCGCTTCTACAGTATCGAGTTTCCTAGCGAAGAAATGCTTTCCGAGCGTGTTCTGTGGCCCGCGATGGAAGCGGAGCAGGGCGGCATGGAGGACGCCAGGTTCGTCCGCTTCCTCGGCAACGACGGCGCGGTCACGTACTACGCCACGTACACGGCCTACAGCGGATCCCGCATCAGCCAGCAGTTGCTCCAGACCACGGACTTCCGGTCCTTCACCTCAGGGCCGCTGGTCGGGAAGGCCGCCGCCAACAAGGGCCTGGCGTTGTTCCCACGGCTCATCAACGGTCGCTACGCTGCAATGTCCCGGTCAGACCGCGAGACCAACATGGTCGCCTTCGCCGACCACAGGTTCGTCTGGCCGAGTGCGTCGCCCTGCCAGCAGCCGACTGAATCATGGGAGTCACTGCAACTCGGAAACTGCGGTTCGCCAATCGAAACCGACGCAGGCTGGTTGGTGCTCACGCACGGCGTCGGGCCCATGCGTACCTACAGCATCGGTGCAATCCTGCTCGACCTCGACGATCCGACGAAGGTGCTCGGCCGACTGCGCAGCCCACTTCTCACCCCAGCCACCGACGAACAGAACGGCTATGTGCCGAACGTCGTCTACTCCTGCGGAGCGATCGTCCATGCACACACCCTGGTGATC
The DNA here is from genome assembly GCA_945957405.1 of uncultured Mycolicibacterium sp. Classification (GTDB taxonomy): domain Bacteria; phylum Actinomycetota; class Actinomycetes; order Mycobacteriales; family Mycobacteriaceae; genus Mycobacterium. The sequence goes on from CAMFLL010000144.1 coordinate 6,756, forward strand.
CCCTACGGGATTGCCGACGGTGCCATCGGCCTCGCCACCGTAGCTCTTCCCGAGCTGCTGGCGGAGATGAAATCTAACCGCGGGGGACGTCACCCGGAGGGCGGCTCGGAGTGATTCGAGCAGGTCGGACGCGGGGTCGGTGACGTGCTTGCAGGTCACCGTGCCTGGTGAGGTTGCTTGAACTGAAGCGGTCCTCGCCTGCGTGCGCTGGTGTGGCGGCGCCAGCCCTGGATGGGCGATGTCAGCGTGGAGAGGGTGGCCGTCTAAGTCTACCAATTCACCAGCCGCGCAACGGTTTATTCGCGCGCCGACGGGGGCGGTACCGCCTGGCATCGGTGAACCGAGCGAATGGTGCATCGGATCGGGGTGACGGTGGCGAGCTGGGCGACTTGCGCCTGATGCCGACGGGCTTCGGGGTCATTCAACATGGCGGTCAGCGCGGCGGGATCGCGCCACTGGGCGTAGTTGACGATGGTGGTGCCGTCGAGCGAGGGGTGCAGGCTGGCGGCGACGAAGCCGTCGAGGTGTCGCAGCCAGTTGTCGGCCCTGCTCGCCAGCACATCGAGCAGGGCCGTTTGTTGTCCGGGAGTGGTGTCGAAGACGCTGATCACAGTGGTGACGTTGGTGTTGGGGTCGATGGTGATGGTGTCCGTGGGCACGTGGCGTTCTCCTCAGCTGGTGCGCGCGTTGCGGGCGGCGACGATGGTGACGGCGATGACGGCCGTGAAGATCACGGGATTGGCGACGTGAAGCGCGGCGAGTAACCACGTGGCGTCATAGAGGTAGCCGACGATCTGCGCGATCGTGCTGGCGACGTTCACGGTGATGCAGACGTAGGTGCACCGGGTGTACACGCGCAGGAGACCGTCGTCCAGGTACCAGCGTGGCTGTCCGCCGGCGAGTCGGTTGAGCAGCAGTCCTGCCAACGGACGACGTACCACGATGGTGGCGAGGCACACCACGATGATCAGGATGGTGATTGCCGTCGGTGCCAGGAAGAACCCCCGTGCATCGCCGGTCGCCGCGGCGGTGGCCGCACATACGCCGGCGATCGCCAACCCGATGACGGCCGGCCCCAATGGTTGCCTGGCCGCGACGCGATACACGAACGTACCGAGTGCGGTGACCGCTGCCGCCAGGGTGGCGAAGGTCAGGGAACTCGCGGTGGCAACAGCGGCGAAGACGATGGTGGGGAGTGCAGCGCACGCGGACGCCGACATCTTGCCCGGTCCAATCAAACTGGCCTTGACGGCCTCTTTCCAATTCTGGGGGTGGTTGCTGGTCATTGTTTCGTGTACCACGCAACAGATCGTATCATATGTTACGGTCTTATATGACACGGAACTACACGAGGAGTGTGCGATGAGGGTCGCCATCATTGGTGCCGGATTGGCGGGGTTGACTCTGGCTCACGGCTTGCGCCAATCCGGTGTCGACGTCGTGGTGTTCGAACGTAACGCCAACGCGGGCGATCAGCCGGCGAGCTACGGCATCCACCTCAACGCCGACGGACTGCGCGCATTGCATGCCTGTTTACCGACTGCCAATTGGGGCGCCCTGGACGCAGCGGCCGTTCCCGCACCCGATGTGGTGCGTTTCCGCGATCACCAGTTGCGGCCGCTGTTGGCCGTGGATCTGGCCGCGGCAACTCACGATGATCCTGTCACCCATCGGCGCGCGGTGAGCCGCGATGCCCTGCACGCGGCACTCTTGCTGGGCCTGAACGATTCGTTGGTGCAGTGGGGTAGAGAATTCGTCGGTTACGCGCACCTCGACGACGCGGGCGTTCGGGTGTGCTTCGACGACGGGACCCACGTCGACGCCGACGTGGTGGTGGGCGCGGACGGTGCCAACTCTCGAGTACGCGGGCAACGCCTGCCCGATCTCGGGCGCGTCGACCTGGGCATCCTCAACATCGCCGGTCGCACGCCGCTGACGCCCGCATTGCTCGATATCCTCCCATCGGGTCTGATCGACGGGTCGGTCAACAACGTGGTGCCGGCCGGAGCGGGATGGATGTTCGTGTCAACCTGGGCGTCCCGCGAGTTGGGTTCTGCCGACGGCCACACCCGCCTGCTGGTATGGGCCTGGGCCGCCGCCACCAGCGGATACCCGGCCGACGTCAGGGACTGGGACGGCAGCCGACTTCGACAATGGGTTGGTACTCGAATCCAGCAGTGGGCGCCCGGCGTCCGGGCGATGGTCGATGCCAGCGACCCGGTCTCTGTCGGCCCGGTGGCTTTGAAGTCGATGCCCGAGTTGCCGTCCTGGGCGTCGAATGAGGTGACGCTGATCGGGGATGCGATACACAACATGACCCCGATGGCCGGAATCGGAGCCAACACCGCACTGCGTGATGCCGATCTGCTGCGTCGTTGTCTCACCGACTCCGGGCGGGCGCCGGCAGCTCGCATCGGAAGGTACGAATCCGCGATGCGCGGCTATGCCAATGCGGCACTGGCACGCTCAACACGCAACGCTCGCAACGCCACCACGGTTCGGCGCGGTGAGCGTTTGATGTTCCACGGTCTGCTGCGAGCGGCGTCGAGGATGCCGCCGCTGACCCGCGCCATGTTCGGGGACGACGCGGTCGGCTCGAAGGACATGGCCGTAGCTGGCGGACCATGATCGGTGCGTATGACACCGTATCGCCTGATTCGATCGCGGTAGGCTGATGAAATGCCTCGCGCGACCAAGACACGCACAGCGGCCAATCGTGCCACCGACCGACCGGGGGACAGCAGCCCGTTCGCAATGGGGTTGTTGCTCCGTCGCGCGCACAACCGGGCAACCTCCGAGCTGGTCGCAGCAATGCGGCCCTTCGGTCTGGAACTGCGGCACTTCGCCATGCTGATCGTCCTCGCCGACCGCGGGCCGACCCTGCAACGGGACCTGGTAGAGGCCACCGGATTCGACAAGGCTGCCGTCGGCCGCGCCATCGACGATCTGCAGACGCAGGGCTTGGTGATCCGCGAGGGCGTCGAAGGCGATCGGCGGGTCTGGATGGTGGCCATCACCGAGCACGGACTGGAGACGTTTGACGAGGTGCACCGTGCTGCACAACCCATCGCCGAATCGCTTGTCGCACATCTCAAGCCCGGCGAGGCAGAGCAATTGATGGATCTGCTCACGCGCTATACCTATCCGGAGCTCTGAGGCTGACATAGTCGGTCGTTCCGTTGGAGCGGGGCGTCCTGAAAGGTCATCGCTTGTATGACCGACTTGCCTGATATCGTCTCATATGCGACGGTATCAATCGTGAACGTCAAAGCCGATGTCAGGCCCGCAAACTACGCGGTGATCACGTGACTTCGCGTTCCCGCCCCATCACCGTGCTGGCGCGGTTCTGGCTGCCGCTGGTCATCGTCGTCGCGGTCGGCGTCGGTGCGTTGGGCATGTTGAAAGTGCATCAGATGTCGGCTCCAGGCCCCGCCGTCACCGTCAACGATGCGCAAGCTCCGGAGCAGTTCACCCCGAAAGCGTTGACCTACGAGTTGGACGGATCCCTCGGTGGCGGGGGGATGTTGTCCTACATCGACATCGACGGCCATCCACACACCGTCCAGCTCAACGAGTTGCCGTGGTCGCACACCGAGACCACGACGCTGACGGTGGTGTCGGGCAGTGTCTCCGCTCAGGTGCGCGGCGGTGAGGTGCACTGCCGAATATTGGTCAACGGCATTGTGCGCGAACAGCAATCGGCCTCCCGGCAGGACGCCGACGTCACCTGCCGGGTGAAGTCTGCATGAGCGCGCACCGCGCCAACCGCCCCTTCATCGCCCGAGCGGTCCGGATGTGCTCGATTCCGATCATCATGTTCTGGGCACTGTTGGCAGTGTCGACGAACACTTTCGTTCCGCAGGTCGAGAAGGTCGCCGAGGAACTGGCCGGCCCGATGGTCCCCACCTACGCACCGTCGCAGGCCGGGCTGCTGCGCATCGGGGCCGTGTTCCGGGAGTCCACTTCCACAAGCCTGGCCCAGGTGGTGTTGGAGGCTGATCGCCCATTGGACGAGGGGGACCACCGGTTTTACGACGACCTGATCAAGCGGCTACAGGCGGACACCGACCACGTGCAGTACGCAATGGATCTGTGGGGCAAGCCAATCAGCGCCGCCGGTGCACAGAGCGTCGATGGCAAGGCTGCCTACGTACTACTGCGCATCGCAGGCGACTCTGGACAGATCAAGGCCAACCAGTCCGTGGAAGCGGTGCGTCACATCGTCGACGCCGACGCCCCTCCGCCGGGTTTGAAGGTCTACGTCGGGGGAGCCGCGCCGTTGGCGTCGGACACCCTGACCATCGCCAACGGCAGCCTCAACAACATCACCATCGTCACGATCTTTCTGATCATCGGGATGCTGCTGATCGTCTACCGTTCGGTGTCCACGGTGTTCATGCCGCTGGCCACGGTCCTGATCGAGATGTTGATCGCCAAAGGGGTCATCGCCACTCTCGGCCACCTCGGTTACATCGAACTGTCGTCGTTCGCAGTGAACATCGTGGTCGCCCTGTCGTTGGGCGCCGGCACCGACTACGGCATCTTTCTGATGGGACGTTACCAAGAGGCCCGCCAAGCCGGCGAGAGTCGAGAGGATGCGTATTACACCGCTTACAAGAGTGTTTCGCCGATCATCATCGGCTCAGGACTCACGATTACCGGTGCAGGATTCTGCCTGAGTTTCGCGCGGCTGAACTACTTCCACACCATGGGGCCGGCAGTGGCCATCAGCATGGTGTTCACCATCGCGGCCGCGCTCACGCTGGGGCCGGCCATCCTCACTGTGGGCAGCCTGTTCCGGTTGTTCGATCCGAAGCGGGCCGGAACGGCCCATCTGTACCGGCGCATCGGGGCCAGCGTGGTGCGCTGGCCGGTGCCCATCCTGGCAGCCAGCGCTGCGGTGGTGATGGTGGGCGCTGTGTTCGTTCCGACCTACCGGGTCAGCTACGACGACCGAACCTACCAACCCGCCGACGCCCCGGCCAACCTGGGCTTCGCTGCCGCTGACCGGCACTTCCCGCAGAGCAAGCTGTTCACTGAAATGTTGATGGTCGAGGTGGATCACGACATGCGCAACTCGGCAGACTTCATCTCCTTGGACCGGGTCGCCAAAGCCATCATCCGACTGCCCGGCATCGCCATGGTGCAGAGCGTCACGCGGCCGCTGGGGCGGCCGTTGGAGCATGCCACCCTGCCATATCTGTTCACCACTCAGGGCAGCGGAGCGGGCCAACAGCTGCCCTTTTCGGAACAGCAGAACGACAACACCGAACAGCAGGCCGACATTCAGGCGGCGTCGGTGGACGCGCTGAACAAGACGATCGCGCTGACCCAGCAACTCGCCGACGAACTGCACGCCACCGTGTTGACGATCGACGACCTCAAGCAGGTCACCGACGATCTCAACTCCCAAATCGCCAACCTCGACGACTTCCTCCGACCCCTGAAGAATTACTTCTACTGGGAGCCGCACTGTTTCGACATCCCGATCTGCTGGGCGTTCCGCTCATTGTTCGACGCCTTGGACAACATCGACAAACTCGACGCGGACATCGCTGACGCCGCCCTCTCTCTGGAGGCTGTCGACGCGCTGTTGCCGCAGCTGATCGCCCAGCTGAAGATCACCGCGAACGAAGCGCAGGCGTTGCAGGCGATCATGGTGAATTCATACGGTCCGGCGAACCTGCAGTCCACCCAGACCGCGCAGACGTTCGAGGATCTGATCAACGTGGGCAACGACTTCGACAAGTCCCGCAGCGATGACTTTTTCTACATACCGCGGGAAGCCTTCGACAACGAAGACGTCAAGACTGACATCGCGTTGATGATGTCGCCCGACGGAAAGGCGGCGCGGTTCATCGTCACTCACGAGGGCAACGCACTGGGCCCCGAGGGTATCGAGCATGTCGAGGCAATACCCGAGGCCATCAAGATCGCCTTGAAGGAGACGTCGCTCGCCGGCGCCCGGATCTCGATGGGCGGGGCGGCGTCCAACGACAAGGACATCAAGACTTATGCGGCGTCGGATCTGCTCATCGTCGCAATCGCCGCATTCACCCTGATCTTCCTGATCATGCTGGTCTTGACTCGAAGTCTGATGGCCGCCTTCGTGATTCCCGGCACGGTCGGTTTCTCCTTTGCCGGCGCATTCGGTCTGTCGATCCTGGTGTGGCAACACATCGTCGGACTCCACCTGCACTGGCTGGTGCTGCCGATCTCGTTCATCATCCTGGTGGCGGTCGGCTCGGACTACAACCTGCTACTGATCGCGCGCGTCAAAGAGGAGGTGCGCGCCGGACTGAACACCGGGCTGATCCGTGCGCTGGGGAGTACCGGTGGCGTGGTGACCTCGGCTGGCCTGGTCTTCGCGTTCACCATGCTCGCGATGCTCACCAGTGACCTGCGAACAATCGGGCAAGTCGGGTCCACGGTGTGCATCGGCCTGTTGCTCGACACGCTGATCGTGCGGTCGTTCGTCGTGCCGTGCCTGCTGCGGATCCTCGGGCCGTGGTTCTGGTGGCCGGCGCTTGTCCGCTCACGTCCACTGCGTGAACCGGCCGATTCTGCAGGACTGATGAAATGAGTTTCGGAGCAGGACTATACGGATCCCTCGCTCTTGCGTCTCTTGGGGCGGTCGTGTTGTTCGCCGGCGCTGCCACGGTCTACGTGGTCCGTCTGATTCGCCGCCAGGCGTGTGACGCTGACGAAGGAGTCGGCTCGTCGGCCGCGGTGATGAAAAAGATTCGGAAGGGCCAGTCCCTCTCCGACGACGAGGCGACACTGGCACGCCAGGTGATCGCTGATCGGCGCTCCCCGCTGGCTTACGCCATCCCCGCTGCCCTGTTCACTGTCGGCTGCTTTTACGTCCTCGGCAGTCTCGAGCACTTGCACGGGGCCACCCCCTCGGAGCGGACTTTTCTCGGCGTGATCCCCATGCTCACCGCCGCAAATCTCACACTCCAACTACTGCGTAGCGCGCGGCTGCGTGTGCCTGCACATCGGTCTAAGGCCGGTCAGCAGAACGGCGGCTGAGTCCGAGGTACACCAGGCCGGGTACGACGAACCCGATGATCCATGCCACGTCGACACCGTGCAGGTCGTCGACGAGGAAACCGGTGTACAGCGCGGTGTTGAGGAACGGCAGTTGCACGATCACACCCGCGAGATACGCGATGATCGCTCGCGAGTTCCACAGGCCGTACTGGCCCCCGCTCGCGGTGAAGAACGACGGGACGTCATAGTCGCCGTGCCGCACCAGGAAATAATCGGTGAGGTTGATCGCCGACCACGGGATCAACAGATAGAGCAGTACCGTGACGAAGTTCAGGAACGTCTCGACGAAGCTTGCCGACGCCGCAAGGGCGAGCACCAGTCCGACAGCGTGGACGAGGACCAGGGTGATGTTGCGCCAGGCCGGCGAAATCACGATACCCGGGCGGAACGTCTCGAATACGGTGAGCGCACACAATCCGGCCGTGTAGGAGTTCAGCGTGTTCGCCAGCGCGACCCCGACGAAGAACAGCACGAGGACGGCAGCGCCGAACGCTCCGAAGCCGTCGTGCAGAGCGGCCATCGGGTCGGCGAGCGGCGATCGGCTCGCAAGGTAGGCGCCGAGTGCCATCATCAGCGTTGCCCCGCACGTGGCGCCGAGGTAGGTGCCCCAGAACGCTTTTCGTTCACCGTGGCCGGGCGGCATGTACCGGGAGTAGTCCGAGACGAACGGTGCGAATCCGACCTGCCATGAGCCGGCAACCGCAATCGCGGTGAAGAAGGCGGCAGTGGAGAATCCGGTCTGACCGGCAGGCGACCCGTGCGGGCCTTGGCCGACGAGGAGAAGCACGATCACCGCCAGTACGACCAGCCCGACAGCGGCGGCGACGATCGCCGACGTCACGCGGATCAGTCGGTACCCGATGAGGGCGATCACCAGGCTCACCAGGGTCAAGACTGTCGACGACAGCACCGTCGAGATGTTGTCGAACACCAACTGTATTGCCTGAGTGGCGATCACGATGTTGAACGAGAAGAAGCCGATGCCGACCAGCACCACGGCCGCAACCAGCAGGCTCGCACCGCGCCGGCCGAACTGGCCACGGGCCTGGAGCATCTGCGGTACGCCGAGTCGGGGTCCCTGGGTCGCATGCAGTCCCATGGTGAGACCGCCGAGCAGGTTTCCGATCAGGACGGCCAGGGCCGTCCACCAGAGGGGCAGACCCAACGTGATCCCGATCGCCCCGACGACGGCGGCAAGCGGAACCATGTTGAAGCCGAACCAGATTCCGAACAGCGAGCCGGCCTTACCGGTCCGCTCGTTCAGGGGGATCATCTCGATGCTGCGTGTTTCGACGACTCCGGTGACGGCATCGGTCGCCTCAGTGGAATCGGTGGTTTGTTTGGTCATATTCGAACTTCCGTGGTGGTGGTGAACCGACTTCATGGGAGCACGCCGGGCGGACCGGTGGCAGGAGATGTGGAGTGAAAACGTCTGGCAGGTAGCTGTTTTAGCTCTCGCCCCAGGTGGGGATTCGAAGCCCGTGGAAACCGGCGTATTTCGCGGGTGCTGGACTGGTCCAGTTGACGAGCAGTTCGGCGGCGGGGCGCCGTACCTCGATCCCGAGTGGGTGGCAGGTCGGTAGTTGATCGCCGGCGTCTGGGCCCCACTGTGGTATCGACAGATCCCCGCCAGGGCAGGTGGACAGCGCGCAGAGGAGGTCGATCTCGGCGAAGAACTCGAAGTAGTCGCCGGTCTTGCCGGGCGAGGCCTTCATGAAGTACTTGTCGTCGTCGTTGAGACCAGTCACCTGGAACACGTTGAGAACGTCGTGGACGTCGAACTCGGTCAGCCCGTAGGGCAGCACGGCCCGGGTCAGATTCGAGTGGCAGTTGTAGTCGAATGACTCGTCGGTCAGCAGATAGTTCGTGTAGGGGTCGCATCGGGTGCCGAGCAGGTCATGCACCCGCCCGCCTTCGCTGTCGAGCCCGTAGTCGGCGAGGCTGTCGCCGGTGATCGTCACCAGCGGGCGCAGGTAGGGAAGGTTCGACCAGAGACGATCGTAGGTGGTGACATGCGCCGCCTGCAGTTGACGGGTCTTGCTCGCCCACAATCGCTCTCGTGGGTTGTGAAGATTCCAGATGTTCAGGTCGCCGACTTGCGGGCCATCGACGACGACAATGCGGCACAGATGCCCTGCCGGTACCGTCCAGGCGTGGCCGCTGCGGATCGGCACAATGTGGGAATAGGTCTGCGTCGACGCTCCTGCCGCGAGACGTTGGTAGAACGGCCTGTCGACGTCCAGCGCCCCGCCCTTGGTCGCCTGATAGGCCGGCTGGGTAGACGCCATGACCTGCTGAGTGCTCATGAAATGCCTTTCGGTAGCTAGATGTGCGGTGGTCATTCGCCGGCGTCGACGTAGATGGAGCCGCGCTCCATCACGGGGTCGAGGATGCCGGCCGAGAGTTCGTCGACGATCTGGTCGAGCGGCGCGATGTTGCGGGTTTGACCCGGGTAGCCGATGCGTTCACGTACCGCCGGAAGCAGCAACCAGGCGCCTGCGACGATCGCCGACGTCGGCTGGAAGACGTCGGGCTCGTCTTGTGCGATGTCGCGCAACAGCTTTCCCAGAGCATCCGGGTTGCCGGCATCGATGTCGGCCAGCAACGTGGTCAATGCGTCGAAGGCGTCGGCGCGGGCGTCGACTGCGATCCGCAGCGTGGCCTCGAATCCGGGCTCGTCTGTGGCCGCGGGTTCACCGTGGCGGCCGGCGGGGATGAGGACGTCGGCGATCGCCCGAAGGGCGGTCATCTCCGCATCGGTCAGGTCGCGTGGAGCGCGGAAAGGGGCTGGTATGGAGAGACGGTCGTTACTCATGCCGTCACTTTCTGGTCCCTGGCGGTCTCGGCGATGTGGCGTGCCGTGCGCAGCGCCAGCGCCGAGATGGTGGGCGTGGGATTGGCCGCGCCACCGGTGACGAAGATGCTGCCGTCAGCGATGAACACATTGGGCGCATCGTGCATTCGCCCGTACCGGTCGACCACTGACCGTGCCGGGTCGTCGCCCATCCGTGCCGTTCCCAGGAGATGACCCGGCAGATCCGGCATGACGTCCACCGTGAACGTCTGCGCGGCGCCGCCGGCATCATGCAGTTCCTGCATGCGCGAGACAGCGAAGTCGATGATCTTCCAGTTGTTTTTGTCGATCTTGTAGTGGATCTTGGGTGCCGGCAGGCCGTGACCGTCCTTGAGATCCGCATCGAGGGTGACGGTGTTGCTCTCCGAGGGAAGGTCTTCGGTGGTGGCCGTCCACACGATGCCGCGAGAATGGGAGCGCACGACGTCATGGATCTGTGCGCCCCAGATCGAGTCGTAGGGCGCGCCGGCGCTGCGCCGAGTCTCGATGGCGTTGAGCGGTCCCGGTGTGGGCATCGTCATCATCTTCACGCCGCGCACAAAGTCGTGTTCCGGCCGAGTTTCGTAGAACTCGAGTGAGTGAATGAGTTGACCGGCGGGACCGAGCCAGCTTTCGAGCTCGTCATCGTAGAAACCCGTCACCACCGGGTTGGGATGCATCATGAGGTTCTTGCCGACCAGTCCGCTGGAGTTCCCCAGGCCGTCGGGGTGGGGGCCGGACTGTGACATCAGCAGCAGTCGTGGTGTCCCTACAC
>CAMFLL010000145.1 GCA_945957405.1 uncultured Mycolicibacterium sp.
CACTGCTGCGCCTCCTGGAACCCGACTGGTCGATCACCATGATCGAGCGCCTCGATGGCGCGGCCGCCGAAAGCAGCGACCCCTGGAACAATGCCGGCACCGGGCACTCGGCACTGTGCGAGCTCAACTACACCCCGGAAAACGCCGACGGCACCATCGACATCGCCAAGGCCGTCACCGTCAACGAGCAGTTCCAGGTGTCCCGCCAGTTCTGGGCGCACGCCCTGGAGCGGGGCGTGCTCACCGACGCCCGAAGCTTCATCAACCCGGTGCCGCACGTGTCGTTCGTGCACGGCGCCGACCGTGTCGAATACCTGCGCAAGCGCCGTGACGCCCTGGCCGCCAACCCGCTGTTCGCCACCACCGAATTCATCAACGACGCCGACGAGTTCGCCCGCCGGCTGCCGTTCATGGCGGCCAAGCGCAACTTCACCGACCCGGTGGCGCTCAACTGGACCACCGACGGCACCGACATCGACTTCGGCGCCCTGTCCAAGCAGCTCATCGGGTACGGCGTGAAGAACGGCACCACGGCGTTCTTCGGTCACGAGGTCCGCAACCTGTCGCGTGAATCCGACGGCACCTGGACCGTGAAGGTGCGCAACCGCCGCACCGGGGACACCCGCAAGATCAACACCCGGTTCGTGTTCGTCGGCGCCGGCGGCGACGCCCTGCTGCTGCTGCAGAAGTCCGGCATCAAAGAGGCCAAGGGGTATGGCGGCTTCCCGGTCGGCGGGCAGTTCCTGCGCACCGCCAGTCCCTCGGTGACCGCGGGTCACCGGGCCAAGGTGTACGGCTTCCCGCCGCTGGGCGCGCCGCCGATGTCGGCACCGCACCTGGACACCCGGATCATCAACGGCAAGCCCTGGCTGCTGTTCGGTCCCTTCGCCGGCTGGTCGCCGAAGTTCCTCAAGCAGGGGCATTTCACAGACCTGCCCAGCAGCGTCAAACCCAACAACCTGGCGTCGATGCTGGGCGTGGGTGTGACCCAGATGAGTCTCGTCAACTACCTTGTCGGCCAGCTGCTGCTCTCCGAGGCCGACCGGGTCGACGCGCTTCGTGAATTCGCGCCCAGCGCAGTCGATTCCGATTGGGATCTGACGGTCGCGGGACAGCGCGTGCAGGTGATCAAGCCGGCCAAGGGCAAGGGCGGAACCCTGGAGTTCGGCACCACCGTGCTCTCCGCGGAGGACGGCAGCATCGCGGGTCTGCTCGGTGCCTCGCCCGGCGCGTCGACCGCGGTGCCCGCGATGCTCGATGTGATGGAGCGGTGCTTCAAGGACCGGTTCGCGCACTGGCAGCCCAAGCTCAAGGAGATGATCCCCTCGCTGGGCACCGAGTTGTCGGAGAATCCGGCGCTGTACGACGAGGTGTGGTCCTGGGGCACCAAGGTGCTCGGGCTGGAATCCGACGCCGACGCGGGCGCCAAGGCCCTCGAGGTCGGCGCCGACAGTCCGACACCGGCAGCCGGTAGTGACGACCCCGAACCCGCGGGCGTCGTGTGACGGTTGCGCTGCGCCGGATCTGGGCCCAGGACCTCGACGCGGCCACGCTTTATGAGCTGCTGAAGCTGCGCGTGGAGGTGTTCGTCGTGGAACAGGCCTGCGCGTATCCGGAACTCGACGGCCGTGACCTGCTGGCCGAGACCCGGCACTTCTGGCTCGAGGCGCCCGACGGTGAGGTGATCTGCACGTTGCGCCTCATGGAAGAGCATCCGGGCGGGGAGAAGACATTCCGCATCGGCCGGGTCTGCACCAAGCAGAATTCGCGCGGTCAGGGCCACACCACCCGACTGCTGCAGGCGGCGCTCGCCGAGGTGGGTGACTACCCGTGCCACATCAACGCCCAGACGTACCTGCAGGACATGTACCGGCACCACGGTTTCGTCCGGTGCGGTGACGAATTCGTCGAGGACGGCATCCCGCATGTGCCGATGGTGAAACAGGGCCGGATGGACGAGGCATGAGTCCCGCTGAGGAGCGAGGCAGTTGGACTGGCCGAGTCCGAGAATTCCCGTTCAGCGCCATCGTCGGACACGATCAGCTGCGGCTGGCGCTGGTGCTGTGCGCTGTTCGCCCCGACATCGGCGGTGTGCTGATCCGCGGCGAGAAGGGCACCGCCAAATCGACGGCGGTGCGCGGCCTGGCCGGAATTCTCGCCGCGATCGACGACGGCCGCCTGGTCGAACTGCCGATCGGCGCCACCGAGGACCGCGTCGTCGGCTCACTGGACCTGCAGAAAGTGTTGCGCGACGGCGAACACGCCTTCTCGCCGGGTTTGCTGGGCCGGGCCCATCGCGGCGTGCTCTACGTCGACGAGGTCAACCTGCTGCACGACCACCTGGTGGACATGCTGCTGGACGCCGCGGCGATGGGCCGTGTGCATGTCGAGCGTGATGGGGTGTCGCACTCGCATGAGGCCCGGTTCGTGCTGATCGGCACCATGAACCCTGAGGAAGGGGAGTTGCGCCCGCAGCTGCTGGACCGGTTCGGCCTGACGGTCGACGTCCGGGCGTCGCGCGATGTCGAGGTGCGCACCGAGGTGATCCGGACCCGGATGGCCTATGAGGCCGACCCGGAGGCATTCGCCGCCCGGTTCGCCGCCGCTGACGCCGACATCGCGCGGCGGATCGCTGACGCGCGAGGCCGGCTGTCTGCCATCGCGCTCACTGACGACGACCTGCGCCGGATCGCCACGCTGTGCGCGGCGTTCGACGTCGACGGGATGCGCGCCGACCTCGTCGTCGCGCGCACCGCGGTGGCCCACGCCGCATGGCGAGGAGCAGAAGCCGTTGCGGTCGAGGACATCCGGGTGGCAGCGGAACTGGCGTTACCGCACCGGCGCCGCCGTGACCCGTTCGATGATCCCGGCCTCGACCCGGGGGCGCTGGACGAGGCGCTCGCTGATCCTGATACCGGGCCCGACGGCGAGCCGGACCCTGAACCGCCGGGTGGCGGGGGAGTCACTGAACCCGCCGAAAATCAAGCACCGCAGGGAAATTCGCAGGCTCCGGCACCGTCGGTACAACCCAGTGCGGCGCCGTCGCCGGTCTTTCGCACCAGGGCACTGCGAGTACCAGGGGTCGGTGAAGGCGCACCCGGGCGGCGTTCGGTTGCCCGCAACCGCACCGGAGCCGTGGTCGGGGTCAGCCCCGACGAGCGCGGCGACGGCTGGCACGTCTTCGCGACCATGTTGGCCGCGGCGCACCGCGCCACCGGGGCCGGTCGGCTGCGGCCGGCCGCTGATGACGTCCGGCGAGCCATCAGGGAAGGCCGCGAAGGCAACCTGGTGATATTCGTCGTCGACGCCTCCGGGTCGATGGCCGCCCGCGATCGGATGTCGGCGGTCAGTGGTGCCGCGCTGTCCTTGCTGCGTGACGCCTATCAGCGGCGCGACAAGGTCGCCGTCATCACGTTCCGCGGTCAGGATGCCCGGCTGGTACTGCCGCCGACGTCGTCGGCCCATATCGCCGCCCGACGACTCGGGCGGTTCGACACCGGCGGCCGAACCCCGTTGGCGCAGGGACTCCTGGCGGCCCGGGATCTGGTTGCGCGTGAACGCGTCCGCGACCGCACCCGGCGTCCGTTGGTGGTGGTGCTGACCGACGGCCGCGCCACCGGCGGGCCCGATCCGTTGGGGCGCGCCCGCACGGCCGCGGCGCGCCTGGTCGCCGAGGGAGCCGCGTCCGTCGTCGTCGACTGCGAAACCTCGTATATCAAGCTGGGTTTGGCCGCAACGCTGGCCACCGAGCTGGGTGGGCCGGTGCTGCGGCTCGAGCAGCTGCGCGCCGAGGCCCTGACGGCCGTGGTGCGTAGCGCCGCCTGAGGAGGAGACCGCATGCCGCAAGGTCGCCCCGAGACGATCCCCGATGACGGGCTGAGCACCAGGGCCCGCCGCAACCAGCCGGTGCTGGCCGTACACACCGGTCCGGGTAAGGGCAAGTCGACGGCGGCGTTCGGCATGGCGTTGCGCGCGTGGAACGCCGGCCTCGACGTCGCGGTGTTCCAGTTCGTCAAGAGCGCCAAGTGGAAGGTCGGGGAAGAGTCGGCCTTCTCGGAGCTGGGACGTGCGCACGATGACCACGGCGTCGGCGGCGCGGTGGAATGGCACAAGATGGGCGCCGGGTGGTCGTGGTCGCGCAAACAGGGCGACGAGGCCGATCATGCGGCGGCCGCGGTGGAAGGGTGGGCCGAGATCGCGCGTCGGCTGGCCGAGCAGCGCCACCAGTTCTATGTGCTCGACGAGTTCACCTACCCGCTGAAGTGGGGCTGGGTCGACACCGACGCCGTGGTCGAGGTACTGCGGGAGCGCCCGGGGACCCAGCACGTGGTGATCACCGGGCGTGACGCCCCGGCGGCCCTGATGGAGGCGGCGGATCTGGTGACCGAGATGGCCAAGGTCAAACACCCGATGGACGCTGGGCGCAAGGGACAGAAGGGTATCGAGTGGTAGCGGTCGGCCGGTGAACCGCACCACGCCTGCCCTGGTGATCGCCGCACCGGCATCGGGCAGCGGGAAGACCACGGTGGCAACGGGTTTGATGGGGGCACTGCGGCGAGCCGGGCACCGGGTGGCGGCGTTCAAGGTCGGGCCGGACTTCATCGACCCGGGTTACCACGCACTGGCCACCGGGGCGCCGGGCCGCAATCTGGACCCGGTGCTCGTCGGCGACCACCTGATCGGCCCCCTCTACGGCCACGGCAGTTCGGCCGCCGACATCGCGGTCGTCGAAGGCGTGATGGGTCTGTTCGACGGCCGGATCAGACCACCTGCGACGGGACCGGCGACCGGATCGACGGCACAGGTCGCCGGTCTGCTGAACGCCCCGGTGCTGCTGGTCGTCGATGCCCGCGGGCAAAGCCAGAGTATTGCCGCACTGCTGCACGGCTTTTCGACGTTCGACGCGCATACCCGGCTGGCCGGGGTGATCCTCAACAGGATCGGCAGCGCCCGTCACGAACAGGTGCTGCGCGAGGCCGCCGAATCGGTGGGTGTGCCGGTGCTGGGGGCCATCCCGCGCATGGACGACCTGACCGTCCCGTCGCGTCATCTCGGCCTGGTGACCGCCACCGAACACGGACAGCGAGCCGATGCCGCGGTGCGCGCCATGACCGATCTCGTTGCCCGCCACGTGGATCTGAGCCTCGTCATGGCGTTGGCGGATGCGTCCGTCAGCGCACCCGCCTGGCAGCCCGCTGATGCCGTCGGTGCACAGCCGAGGCCGGCGTGCGCACCGGTGATCGCGGTCGCGGCGGGCATGGCGTTCACCTTCTCGTACGCCGAACACGAGGAACTGCTGAGCGCTGCCGGCGCCGATATCGTCCGCTTCGACCCTCTGGTGGACCCGTTGCCCGCGCGCGCGTCGGGGCTGGTGCTGCCCGGCGGTTTCCCCGAGGAGTATCCCGCCCAGCTGGCCGACAACGTCGCTCTGCGTCGCGGGGTGGCCGACCTGGCCCGCCACGGTGCGGTGTACGCCGAATGTGCGGGGCTGACCTATCTGATGACCGAACTCGACGGCCACCCGATGTGTGATGTCCTGCACGGTGCGGCCCGTTTCACGCCACGTCTGACGCTGGGTTACCGCGACGCGGTCGCGGTGGCCGACTCGGTGGTGCACACTGCGGGCGACCGCGTCGTCGGCCATGAATTCCACCGCACCACAGTCGAATTCACCGTCGACTACCAGTCAGCGTGGATGTACCGATTGCCGGACGGTGCTGTGATACGTGACGGTGCCGCCTCGGGCGGGGTGCACGCAGCCTATCTGCATACACATCCCGCGGCGCAGCCCGCCTCGGTGGCCCGCTTCGTTGCGCACGCCGCACGATCTAAGCTCGCCGGGTGACCGAGAACGCCTACCTCGTCGGCATGCGATTGGCCGGTAAGAAGGTCGTCGTGGTCGGCGGCGGCACCGTGGCCCAGCGCCGCCTCGGGTTGCTCGTGGCCAGCGGGGCCGACGTCCAGGTCATCAGCCGGTCCGCCACCCCGGCCGTGGAGGCCATGGCCGGTATCACGCTGACGCTGCGCGAATACGCCGACGGCGACCTCGACGGTGCCTGGTACGCCATCGCCGCCACCGATGACCCCGACGTCAACGCCGCGATCGTCGCAGAGGCCGACCGGCACCGGATCTTCTGTGTCCGCGCCGACATCGCCCGCGAGGGCACTGCCGTCACCCCGGCCACCTTCGACCACGACGGGTTGGCGGTGGGTGTGCTGGCCGGTGGCGAGCACCGTCGGTCCGCGGCGATCCGCACCGCCATTCGTGAGGCGCTGCAGCAGGGTGTGATCAACGCCGACGGCGGGGAGAGCACCGGTGAACTGGCCGGCACGGTGGCCCTGGTGGGTGGCGGGCCCGGCGATCCTGAGCTGATCACGGTGCGCGGGCGGCGCCTGCTCGCCCAGGCCGACGTCGTCGTCGCCGACCGGTTGGCGCCCGCCGAACTGCTCGCCGAGCTCCCGCCGCACGTCGAGGTGATCGATGCGGCCAAGATCCCGTACGGCCGGGCGATGGCTCAGGAAGCCATTAACGAAGTCCTCATAAACCGGGCCAGGGACGGCCGGTTCGTGGTGCGGCTCAAAGGCGGCGACCCGTTCGTCTTCGCGCGCGGTTATGAGGAAGTGCTCGCCTGCGCCGACGCCGGGATACCCGTGACGGTCGTGCCCGGTGTGACAAGTGCCATAGGTGTGCCGGCGATCGCCGGTGTTCCCGTCACACATCGCGCCGTCAACCACGAGTTCGTGGTGGTCAGCGGGCATGTGGCGCCGAATCATCCTGAATCGTTAGTGAATTGGAATGCGCTGGCTGCATTGACGGGCACGATAGTTCTGCTGATGGCCGTCGAGCGGATCGAATTGTTCGCCGCGGCGCTGCTGGCAGGCGGCCGACCTGCGGATACGCCGGTGATGGTGATTCAGCACGGCACCACATCGGCCGAACGTGTCGTCCGGGCAACACTCGCCGACGCACCCGAGACCATCCGCGCGGAGGGGATCAGGCCTCCCGCGATCATCGTCATCGGGCCGGTGGTAGGGCTTTCGGCCGCTTCCGGCGCTTAAACATCTCTTAAGATTACTGTAGGGTAGCTAGGCATGACGGCTCTCAATGATGCAGAGCGGGCAGATTCGGGGACTGCTCCAACCGACACCGACCGGACGGCTCCCGCCCGGGTTGGCTCGTCGGCAGTCGAGCGCACCGGACTGTCGCTCCCGCCCTGGCTGCCGTCGCGTCGATTCATCGCCGCGGTCATCGCGATCGGCGGTATGCAACTGCTGGCCACGATGGACAGCACCATCGCGATCGTCGCGCTGCCGAAGATCCAGGACGAGCTGAACCTGTCCGACGCCGGGCGCAGCTGGGTGATCACCGCCTACGTGCTGACCTTCGGCGGTCTGATGCTGCTGGGCGGACGCCTCGGCGACACCATCGGTCGCAAGCGCACCTTCATCGTCGGTGTCGCCCTGTTCACCATCGCCTCGATCCTGTGCGGCGTGGCGTGGGACGAGGCCACGCTGGTGATCGCGCGGCTGCTGCAGGGCGTGGGCGCGGCGATTGCCTCACCGACCGGGCTCGCCCTGGTCGCGACCACCTTCCCGAAGGGTCCTGCCCGCAACGCCGCGACTGCGGTGTTCGCGGCGATGACCGGTGTCGGGTCCGTGATGGGCCTGGTGGTCGGTGGCGCGCTGGTCGAGGTCTCGTGGCGGCTGGCCTTCCTGGTCAACGTCCCGGTCGGCCTGCTGATGATCTACCTGGCCCGCACCACGCTGCGGGAGACCAGCCGAGAGCGGATGAAACTCGACGCCGCCGGCGCTCTGCTGGCCACCCTGGGCTGCACGGCCGCGGTGTTCGGCTTCTCCAACGGCCCCGAGAACGGCTGGCTGACGCCGCTCACCATCGGCACCGGACTGTTCGCCCTCGTCGCGTTCGCCGCGTTCGTCATCGTCGAACGCACCGCGGTGAACCCCGTCGTGCCGTTCGAGTTGTTCAAGGACCGCAACCGGCTGGCGACCTTTGCCGCGGTCTTCCTGGCCGGCGGTGTGATGTTCACGCTCACGGTGCTCATCGGGCTCTACGTGCAGGACATCCTGGGCTACAGCGCCCTGCGCGCCGGTGTCGGCTTCATCCCGTTCGTCATCGCGCTCGGTATCGGCCTGGGTCTGTCGACCGCCTTGGTGTCGCAGTTCCCGCCCCGGGTGCTCGTGATTGCCGGCGGCGTGCTGGTGCTCGGCGCCATGGTCTACGGCTCCACACTCAACCGCGGCATCCCGTATTTCCCGAACCTGGTGATCCCGATCGTCATCGGTGGCCTCGGCATCGGCATGATCGTGGTGCCGTTGATGGTGTCGGCGATCGCCGGGGTGGGCTTCGACCAGATCGGCCCGGTGTCGGCCATCGCACTGATGCTGCAGAACCTCGGCGGGCCCGTCGTCCTGGCGATCATCCAGGCCGTCATCACGTCGCGCACCCTGTATCTCGGCGGCACCACCGGCCCGGTGAAGAACATGAACGACACACAGATCGCGGCGCTGGACGCGGGTTACACCTACGGCCTGCTGTGGGTCGCCGCGGTCGCTGTCGTCGTGGGTCTCGCGGCGCTGTTCATCGGCTACACCGCCGAGCAGGTGGCGCACGCCCAGGAAGTCAAGGACGCCATCGACGCGGGCGAGCTCTAACTCGCGTACGCCCGCCGGAGGAATTCGCGCACCAGCGGCACCACCTCACCGAGGTGTGTCTCCAGCAGCCAGTGCCCGCCGTCGAACACGTGTAGCGCGGCGTCGGGCATGTCACGCAGGTACGCCCGCGCGGACGGCTGCGGCATGTACCCGTCGCTGGCGCCCCATACGATGAGCGCCGGCGGCCGATGCTCCCGCAGATACGCCTGTTCGGCCGGGAACTGGTCGAGCGTCGACGGCTGATCCTCGAGTAGCCGGATCAGGTTGGCGATGCGGGCCGGGGTCGACATCAATGCCCAATGCAGTGTCCACAGGTCAGGGCTGATCCGGTCGGCCAGTTCGGGCGGTAGCTCGCCGACGAACTCGCTGCGGAACCCCTCTTCGGTCACATGCTCGGCCAGCGCGCGCCGCGCCTGCGGCCCCGGGTTGTCCCACGACTCCTTGAGGAACTGGTACTTCGGACCCCATTCGTCGGGGTAGATGTCGCCGTTCTGGATGACCAGCCCGGCGACGTGGTGCGGTGCCGCCATCGCGAGTCTCAGGCCGAACTGCGAACCGTAATCATGCAGCCAGAGCACGTACCGCTGCAGGTCCAGCGTGTCGGCGAAGTGCTGCAGGAATTCGGCGTACGCGTCGAAGGTGTAACCGAACTCGTCGGGCGACGGTGTGGCGCTGTAGCCGAAACCGGGTAGATCCGGAGCGATGACGTGCCACTGGTCGCCGAGGGCGGGTAGCAGGGCCCGGTATGCATAGGACGAGCATGGGTAGCCGTGCGGCAGCAGGACGAGAGGAGCATCCGGTGGCCCAGCCTCCCGGTAGAAGGTGTCGATCCCGTCGACGTCGACGCGGCGGTGGCGCACAGGGACGGTCATGCCGGTCCCATTTCCGGTCGCTTCCGACGCTAAACCGATCCATCGCGGGCATCGTGGTCTCGGCCGCGCTGGCCGTCGCCGGCTGCTCGGGCATCGCGCCGTCGACGCCGGCCCGCACCTCCGCGCCCGCTGCGGGAGGGGTTTCGCTCAATGCGGTGGGCGCCGCCGATGTGGTCCGGGCTTTCGTCGCCGCGGGACTGCCCGCCGGGAACCCGCGTGACGAATCAGACCGTGACTGCCCGGCCATCGGCTGCTCGTCGGCCTTCATCACCGATGCGGTGTCCGTCTACAAGTTCCCCAACACCGGTTCCGCCGAGCGCTACGCGGGCGGCGTGCCTGCCATGTTCCAGATCGAGGACATCGTCCTGGTGTTCACCGACGACCGCAAGTCGGCCTACGAGGACATCGCCAAGGACGTAGTCGAGTGATGAGTCGAGTGATGGGTCGAGTGATGAGTCGAGTGACTGGGCGAGTGCGCCGCCCGATGACCGCTGTCCTGACCCATCGGTAGGGTCAGCGGTATGTCTGTCGAAGAGCGCGGCCCCGCGCGTCTGTCCGACAGCGTCGTCGGCATCGCGATCATGGCGATCACCGGCATGCAGCTGATGTCGACGCTCGACGGGACGATCGTCATCGTCGCGCTGCCGCGCATGCAGGCCGAGCTGGACCTGTCCGACGCATCGAAGAGCTGGGTCATCACGGCCTACGTGTTGACCTTCGGCGGCCTGCTGCTGCTCGGCGGCCGCGTCGGCGACGCGATCGGCCACAAACGCGCCTTCATCTCCGGCGTGGGGGTGTTCACCATCGCGTCGCTGATCTGTGGGCTGGCCACCGAGCAGTGGACCCTGATCGCCGCAAGGGCCCTTCAGGGCGTGGGTGCCGCCGTCGCCGCCCCGACAGGACTGGCGTTGATCGCCACCACGTATGCCGTCGGGCATGCCCGCAACCAGGCGCTGGCGGTGTCGGCGGCCATGCAGGGTATGGGATCGGTCCTCGGTCTGGTGCTCGGCGGCGCGCTCACGGTGGTGTCCTGGCGCCTGGCGTTCCTGGTGAACGTCCCGATCGGCATCGTGATCATCGTCATCGCCGTCTTGCGGCTCGCCGAAACGCATCACGAACGGCTGAAGCTGGACATCACCGGTGCGCTGCTGGCCACGCTGGGCTGCACCGCGGCGGTGCTGGTGTTCACCCAGGGCCCGCCGCGTGGCTGGATCGATCCCTGGGTGATCGGCGCCGGCGTCGCCGCAGCGGTGTTCTTCGTGGCGTTCCTGATCATCGAACGCGGCGCCGCCAACCCCTTGGTGCCGCTCACGGTTTTCGACAACCGGAACCGGGTCATGACGTTCGTCTCGCTGTTCCTGGCGGGTGGCGTGATGTTGACCGTCACCGTGATGATCGGCTTGCTGGTCCAGGACGTCCTGGGTTACTCGGCGCTGCGCGCCGGCATCTGCTTCATCCCGTTTGCGATCGCGTTCGGCCTCGGCAATGTGGTGGCCACCAAGCTGGCGCCACGGATCGCGCCGCGCTGGCTCATCATCGGCTGTGGCGCGCTGGTGCTCGCCGCCATGCTCTACGGGTCGACGCTGGATCGCAGCATCCCGTACTTCCCGGATCTGTTCGCACCCATCGTGGTCGGCGGCTTCGGTATCGGAGTGATCTCGGTGGTCCTGCCGCTCTGCGCAGTCGCCAACGTCGGTCCGCGGGAGATCGGCCCGGTGTCGGCCATCACGTTGATGGTCTACAACCTGGGCGGTCCGCTGATGCTCGTCGTCATCCAGGCTGTGCAGACATCCCGCACGCTCTACCTCGGCGGCACCACGGGCCCGGTGAAGGACATGACCCCGGCCCAACTCGACGCGCTCGGGTACGGCTACACGTACTCACTGCTCTGGGTCGCCGGCATCGCGATCCTGGTCGGCATCGCGGCGTTCTGGATCGGGTTCTCCGCCCGCGACATCGCCCGCGCGCAACACACCCGAGAGGCTGTCGAAGCCGGCGAGCTCTGAATAGGCTGGCGGACATGGATTCTGACGCTGCACGGGACAGACCGACGCGACAGCAGATCTCCGATGACATCGGCGGCGCGGGCTGGCGGCTGATCCTGGGCGCACTGCACACCCATGTCAAGGCCGACTCGTTGTCGGCCGCGGCCGCCGTGGCATCGACGGCCGCCACCGCTGTCGGTGTGGCCGATCAGCGACACCTCGCGGTCGACGTCCGGGCCGACGTGGCCATGCTGCGGCTCACCGACCCCGATGTCGGCGCGGTCACCCGGCGTGATCTCGAGTTGGCGCGGCAGATCACCGCGGCGCTCGCCGAATACGCATCGGCCACCGAGACGCCTCTCGATGGTCTGGCCGGCGCCCCGCAGGAGCTCGAGTTCGCCGTCGACGCGCTCGACATCCCACGGGTCAGGCCGTTCTGGAAAGCCGTCACGGGTTACACCGACCACCCTGGTGAATCGGGTCCCGACGCCGCGCTGGTGGACCCGCACGGGCGGGGGATGACCATCTGGTTCCAGCAGATGGACGCCCCGCGACCGCAACGCAACCGCATCCACCTCGACGTGTCCGTGCCGCACGATGCGGCCCAGTCGCGGATCGAGGCGACGCTGGCCGCCGGTGGCGCCCTGCTCGACGATTCGGCCGCGCCGGCGTTCTGGGTGCTGGCCGACCCCGAAGGCAACGAGGCGTGCATCTGCACCTGGCAGGCGCGGGACTGAACGCCACGCTCTAAGCTTGCCCGCTGTGATCACCCGCATGTCGGAGCTGTTCCTCCGGACACTCCGCGACGACCCAGCCGATGCCGAGGTACCGAGCCACAAGCTCCTGATCCGCGCCGGGTATGTGCGCCCCATCGCGCCCGGCCTGTACAGCTGGCTGCCCCTGGGGTTGCGGGTGCTGCGCAAGATCGAGGCGATCATCCGTGATGAGATGGCCGCGATCGGCGGGCAGGAGATCCTCTTCCCGGCGCTGCTGCCGCGGGCACCGTATGAGACCACCAACAGGTGGACCGAGTACGGCGACAACCTTTTCCGGTTGCAGGACCGGCGCAAGAACGACTACCTGCTGGGGCCCACGCACGAGGAGCTGTTCACCCTGACGGTGAAGGGGGAGTACAGCTCGTACAAGGACTTCCCGCTCATCCTGTTCCAGGTCCAGACCAAGTACCGCGACGAGGCGCGGCCGCGCGCCGGCATCCTGCGCGGACGCGAGTTCATCATGAAGGACTCGTATTCGTTCGACACCGACGATGACGGCCTGAAGAACGCCTACCACGCCCATCGGGAGGCATATCAGAAGATCTTCGCGCGCCTCGATGTTCGCTACGTCATCGTCTCGGCGGTGTCCGGTGCGATGGGTGGCAGCGCATCGGAGGAATTCCTGGCCGAGAGCGAGGTCGGCGAGGACACCTTCGTGCGGTGCCTCGAGTCCGGTTATGCGGCCAACGTCGAAGCCGTGATCACCACCCCGCCCGACGCCAAACCCACCGACGGTCTGCCCGCGGCGGTCGTGCACGACACCGGTGACACCCCGACCATCGCCACGCTGGTGGAGTGGGCCAACGGCGCCGCGCTGCCGGAGTTCTCCGGGCGGCAGGTGACCGCGGGTGACACGCTGAAGAACGTTCTGCTCAAGATCCGACAGCCCGGCGCCGAGGAATGGGAACTGCTCGCGGTCGGTGTGCCCGGCGATCGCGAAGTCGACGAGAAGCGGCTCGGGGCGGCGCTGGAACCCGCCGAGTATGCACTGCTCGTCGAGGAGGATTTCACCCGGAACCCGTTCCTGGTGAAGGGATACATCGGCCCGAAGGGGTTGCAGGCCAACGGAGTTCGCTTCCTTGTGGACCCACGCGTGGTGGATGGCACCGCGTGGATCACGGGCGCGGACGCGCCGGGCAAGCACGTGGTGGGCCTGGTCGCCGGGCGCGATTTCACCCCGGACGGCACCATCGAGGCCGCCGATGTCCGCGACGGCGACCCGTCACCGGACGGTGCTGGTCCGTTGGTCAGCGCGCGTGGCATCGAGATCGGACACATCTTCCAGCTCGGGCGCAAGTACACCGAGGCCTTCGCCGCCGACGTCCTCGGCGAGGACGGGAAGCCCGTTCGGCTGACCATGGGCTCCTACGGGATCGGCGTGTCCCGCATGGTCGCGGTGCTCGCCGAGCAGCATCACGACGAGCTCGGCCTGCGCTGGCCCGCCAGCGTGGCGCCGTTCGACGTGCATCTGGTGATCGCCAACAAGGACGCCGGGGCGCGCACCGGGGCCACCGAGCTGGCCGCCGATCTGGACAGCCTTGGTTTCGACGTGCTGCTCGACGACCGGCAGGCCTCACCCGGCGTGAAGTTCAAGGACGCCGAACTGCTCGGTGTCCCGTGGGTGGTCGTGGTCGGTCGCGGCTGGGCCGAGGGTGTGGTGGAACTGCGCAACCGGTTCACCGGTGAGACGCAGTCGGTGCCTGCCGACGCCGCGGCCCCGACGATCGAACGCGCCTTGCGCGGCTGAGCTATTCGCTGCCGCCGGGGAAGGCCTCGGTCACCGGCCAGACCTTGAGGACGCGCTTCCAGCGCGCGGCCAACACCGCGCTCTGGCTCATTGCCGCTACCGCGGCCTTGCGGTCGTCGCTGTTGGTCGACTGTTCCAGGACGGCGCGCCACGCCGTTGCGGCATCCTCTTCCATGCGGACCGCCAGATTGGCGGCGTCGGTCGGGTCGTTGACCTTCATCGGCAACTCGTACCCGGGGGCCGTCAGCGGCGCGGCCACCGATCGCTGACCCAGCAGCGAGATCAGCGTCTCCCGTTGGCTGCGGTGGGTTGCCATGGCTTCGGACACCAGGTCGTTGACGTCGGGGGTCGAATGCGCCGAGACGATGCCGTACCCGTAGATGGTGGCGTGCTCGGTGACCAGTGCGTCGTAGAGCGCGGCGTGGTCCGGCTCGGTAGGGCGGCTGGCCTGCGCACCGGACGAGGGTGAAGAGGGGGTGGTCATGACGGGGCCTTCGGCGAGGGCAGCGTGACGGTATAGGACGCCGTGCACGCCGCGGCGATCGAGCCCATCAGCCCGGCGCGGTAACCCGACAGGGTGGGTGCCAGTTCGCCGGCCTGCTGTGCGGCACGTTGCAGGGCTGCGGCGACATCGGCTGCAGTGGGCGGCGGCTTCGCGGTGCCCGATGCGCCAGTGGTCGTGGTGGTCGCGCTGGTTTCGCCGGTGGTCGGTGCCGCGCGCCCCGCGGCGCGGGCGATCTCCTCGGCCAGCGCCTGTGCGTGCTGCGCGCGCTCGGAGGCGATCTGCGTCAGGGCGGGGGCCAGGGCCTGCGGAGCCGTCGTGGCGGCTTCACGAGCCGCCTGCGCGTCAGAGATCGCGGTGTCGTAGGGCTCCTGCAGCGGATCGACATCGGGTTCGCGGTCGGAGGTACATGCTGATGCGGTGACTCCGGCGATGGTCAGTCCGGTGATCACGCGGCCGGCGCCCAATAGTGCGTCCCGCCTGCTGATGGTCCGACCTGCGGCGGGAAAGGCGCTGTGCACGCACAACATCCTGCCATTGCGACCGGTGTGCCCCGTGCGCTGGCGTATCGTTGGTGGCTGGTTTCGCGGGTGTTGCCGCGAATCAGCCGCCCGAACAACTCAAGATGAGGAGCTCACCGTGACGCAGCGTGCCGTTTCTGCCGGGGGGCTCCCCGGGCCGTCGCAGGTGATCGAGCTTCTCGGTGCGGAATTCGCGCATGCGGGCTACGAGATCGAAGATGTCAAGGTCGATGCTTTCACCCAGCCGCCGCGGATCACGGTGGTGGCAGATGGCGATACCGCGCTCGACCTGGACACCGTTGCCGATTTGTCGCGGGCGGCTTCGCAATTGCTGGACGACGTACCGGGGCTGGGTGCCGCGTACGTGTTGGAGGTCACCTCGCCTGGTGTGGAACGCCCACTCACCGAGGAGAAGCACTTCCGCCGGGCCCATGCCCGCAAGGTGGAACTGACACTCGCCGACGGATCGGGGCTGACGGGCCGTGTCGCCGGGGTCGCCGACGGTGTGCTGGCGCTCGTCGTACCTGACCGGTCGACGTTCGCGATACAGCAGATCTCACTCGACGATATCGCCAAAGCTGTTGTCCAGGTTGAATTTTCGCCGCCCACCAAACGCGAGCTGGAGTTGGTGGGCCAAGCCGGGAGGGAGGCCGCAGAATGAACATCGACATGGCCGCACTGCACGCGATCGAGGTGGACCGAGGGATTCCGGCGGGCGAGCTGCTCGAGACCATCAAATCGGCGCTGCTGACGGCCTACCGGCACACCGAGGGGCATCAGAACGACGCCAGCATCGACATCGATCGAAAGACCGGTGAGGTCAAGGTCATTGCGCGCGAGCACGACGACGACGGCCAGGTGATCAGCGAATGGGACGACACCCCCGAGGGTTTCGGGCGCGTGGCGGCGACCACCGCGCGACAGGTGATGTTGCAACGCTTCCGCGACGCCGAGAACGAGAAGATCTACGGCGAGTTCTCCGCGCGGGAAGGTGACATCGTCGCCGGGGTCATCCAGCGCGATGCGCGCGCCAACGCCCGCGGTGAGGTGGTGCTGCGGATGGGCAGTGAAACCAAGTACTCCGAAGGCGTGATTCCGTCCTCCGAGCAGGTGCCGGGCGAGAGTTACGAACACGGTGACCGGCTGCGGTGTTTCGTCCTCGGGGTCAGCCGCGGCGTGCGGGAACCACAGATCCGGCTGTCACGCACGCATCCGAACCTGGTCCGCAAACTGTTCTCCCTCGAGGTGCCCGAGATCGCCGACGGATCGGTCGACATCGTGGCGGTGGCCAGGGAGGCCGGCCACCGCTCCAAGATCGCGGTCGCATCCCGCGTGCCCGGGCTCAATGCCAAGGGCGCCTGTATCGGCCCGATGGGGCAACGGGTGCGCAATGTCATGAGCGAACTATCCGGCGAGAAGATCGACATCATCGACTACGACGAGGACCCGGCGCGGTTCGTAGCCAACGCGCTCTCGCCGGCCAAGGTGGTCTCGGTGTCGGTGATCGATGCCAACGCCAGGGCGGCCCGAGTGGTGGTACCGGATTTCCAGCTGTCTCTCGCGATCGGGAAGGAAGGTCAGAACGCGCGGCTGGCGGCCCGGCTGACCGGGTGGCGGATCGACATCCGCAGCGACGCCGAAGCACCAGGTGAGGTCCCGGCCGCGCGCGACGGCGGGGGCGGTGAATAGCCGACGACCGGCTGGTTTAGTCAGCTCGGTTGGTGACGGTAGACTGAGCCGTGATCCAGCGCGAAAGTCCGGTCCCCGCCATGCGGGCGCACCGTCGCACCGAAGGACCGGTGCGGACGTGTGTCGGGTGCCGGAAGCGAGAGTTGGCCGTCGATCTACTCCGGGTGGTGGCTGCGCCCAACGGTGATGACGGTGCCCGACACGGCACCACCATCGTCGTTGACACAGCCGGTAACCTTCCTGGTCGGGGTGCGTACCTGCATCCCGACATGCAGTGCCTGGAGGCAGCCATCCGGCGGCGGGCATTCGTACGAGCACTGCGCATCACCGGTCCACCGGACACCACCGCGGTGGTCGAGTACTACTCGTCCACCACGGCAAGAGAACAGGTAGCGAAGAACATGAGCACACCGTGAAGTCTCGATGACCATGCGTCATAGCTAAACCCGAGGCGTCGGCCGACCACCGCTGCCGCCTCCAGACAGGAGAAGTAGTGGCAGGTAAGGCCCGTGTGCACGAGTTGGCCAAAGAACTCGGTGTCACCAGTAAGGAAGTGCTCGCCCGACTGAGC
>CAMFLL010000146.1 GCA_945957405.1 uncultured Mycolicibacterium sp.
GCTCGGAGATGTGTATAAGAGACAGGTCGTCGAGGACGGCAGGGTCAGCTGGGTCGGGCCCGACGCGTCGGCACCGGCGGCCGACGACGCGGTTGACGTCGGCGGTGCCGCGGTGATTCCCGGGTTCGTGGACAGCCATGCGCATCTGGTGTTCGCCGGGGATCGCTCCGCGGAGTTCGCCGCCCGGATGGCGGGCACCCCGTACGACGGCGGCGGTATCGCCACCACGGTGTCGGCCACCCGGTCGGCCGACGATCACCAGCTTGCCGCCAACGTCGCACGCCTGGCCGCGGAATTGCGCGCCGGCGGTGTCACCACCTTCGAGACCAAGAGCGGCTACGGGCTCTCGACACCCGACGAGGCGAGATCACTGCGGGTGGCTGGCGAATTCACCTCGGAAACAACCTTTCTCGGTGCACACGTGGTGCCGCAGGAGTATCGCGACGACCGTGACACCTACGTCCGGCTGGTGGCAGGCGAGATGTTGAGCGCGTGCCGGCCGCATGCCCGGTGGATCGACGTGTTCTGCGACCGTGGCGCTTTCGACGTCGCCGAGACCCGTGTGATCCTCGAAGCGGGTATCGCCGCGGGCCTGATCCCACGTCTGCACGCCGGCCAACTGGGTCCCGGTGACGGCATCCAGCTCGGCGTGGAACTGGGCGCCGCCTCGATCGACCACTGCACCTACGCCACCGATGCCGATCTCGAGGCGCTGGCGTCCACCGCAGGCACCACTGTGGCCACACTGCTACCAGGTGCGGAATTCTCCACGCGCGCACAGTATCCCGATGCACGGCGGTTCCTGGAGGCCGGTGTGACCGTCGCACTGGCCACGGACTGCAACCCCGGTAGCTCGTACACCACCAGCATGGCGTTCTGCATCGCGGTTGCGGTGCGCGACATGGGTTTCACCCCTGCCGAGGCGTTGTGGGCGGCAACCGCCGGCGGTGCCGCGGCGCTGCGACGTGATGACGTCGGCGCGCTCATCGTCGGCCGCCGCGCCGATCTCGTCCGGCTCGACGCACCCTCCTACATCCATCTCGCCTACCGGCCTGGTGTCCCACTGGTGGCAGAGGTATGCATTGCCTCGTGAAGTATCACTGACGCAATACCTGTGAAACTGCTGGTGGACATAAGCGCAGTTACATAAGTGCGTGATATAAAACTCCTGTGAGTACCGCCAGCGGTTCGGAGTTCCGCGATGACATCGCCGCGGGCCTGACCGCTGCCGTGGTGTTGTTCGTCCGTCACCTCGCCTACGGTCAGAGCCTCGCCCAGAGCACCGTGCTGGCCCAGTTGGACGATGACGGCGCCATCCGGCTCACGGCGCTGGCGACCGCCACCGGCGTCAGCCAGCCCTCGATGACACAGCTGATCGCGCGGATGGAGCGCGAGGAGCTCGTCCGTCGCTTCGACGACCCCGCCGACGGCCGCGCCACGCTCGTCGAGATCACCGACCAGGGCCGCGCCCATCGGCGTGCCACCCGCGAAGAGCTGCAGACGCGCCTCAACGAACTGCTGCAGACGCTCCCGCCCGAAGACGAGGCCAGCCTGGCACTTGCCATGCGTGTCGCCGGACCCATCGTCGAAGAGCTCAGCCGGCACGCCGGCGGCATGCGAAAGGCGCTGTAGATGAAACGTATTCCGCTGGGCCGCTGGCTCAAGAAGATCTGGATACCGCTACTGCTGATCGTCGTGCTGTCGGTGTCGGGCCTCGTGGTCTCGCGGCTGCACAAGATGTTCGCGTCGGAGGACCTCAACGCCAACGCCGGCGCAGGTATCGAGATCGTGCAGTTCAACCCGAAGGTCCTGGTGTACGACGTCTACGGCCCACCCGGCACCACCGCCCAGATCAGCTACTTCGATCCCGACGCCAACGTGCACCTGATCAACGCACCGCTGCCGTGGTCTATAACCTTGTCCACCACGCTGCCCACCGTCAGCGCCAGCCTCATGGCGCGCAGCGAAGGTGACGAAATCGGCTGCCGCGTCACCGTGAACGGAACCGTCCGTGAGGAGCAATCTGCCAATGGGATCAACGCCCAGACGTACTGCCTGGTGAAATCCGCATGACCGACACCAGCACTGTGCCGCCGACCGCGCAGCACCGCAAGCGTCCCGTCTTCCCCCACACGATCCGCATCCTCGCGGTGCCGATCATCTTGTTCTGGGTCGCCGTCGCCGTCCTCGTCAACGTCATCGCGCCCCAACTCGAAGTGGTCGGTGAGCTGCACTCGGCGCCGATGGCCCCCGAGGACGCGCCGTCCATGGTGGCGATGAAGCGGATGGGTGCCAACTTCAAGGAGTTCAACTCCAACAGCACCATCATGGTCGTGATCGAGGGCGACAAACCGCTCGGCCCGGACGCCCACGACTACTACAACGAGATCATCCACAAGCTGCAGCAGGACCCCACCCACATCCAGCACATCCAGGACTTCTGGGGTGACACGCTGACGGCGGCCGGTGCGCAGAGCGCCGACGGTAAAGCGTCCTACGTGATGCTGAACCTCGCGGGCGAACAGGGCCAGACCCTCGCCAACGAAGGTGTCGAAGCCGTCCGCAAGGCGATCGAGACCACCAAGGCCCCGCCCGGGGTGCAGGCATATGTCGCGGGTCCCGCCGCGCTGACCGACGACCTGCACGTCATCGGTAACGCCAGCCTGGCCCAGATCACCCTGTACACCTTGATCGCCATCGCGTTCATGCTGTTGGTCGTCTACCGCTCGATCATCACCACGCTGATCCAGCTCTTCCTGACCGCCATCGGGCTGCTGACATCGCGCGGTGTGATCTCGGTGCTGGCGATGCACGACGTGTTCGGCCTGACGACGTTCGCGGGCAACATCCTGACCATGCTGGCGATCGCCGCCGCCACCGACTACGGCATCTTCGTCTTCGGCCGCTACCGCGAGGCGCGCAGCGCTGGCGAAGACCGAGATGACGCCTACTACACCACGTTCAAGTCCGTGGCCCCCGTCATCGTGGGTTCGGGCCTGACGATCGCCGGCGCGACGTACTGCCTGAGCTTCGCGCGGCTGCCGTACTTCGCCACGATGGGCGCGCCCGTTGCGATCGGCATGATCGTCGTCGTCGCCGCCGCCGTGACCCTGGGCCCGGCGGTACTGTTCCTCGGCAGCCGGGTCGGGCTGTTCGAATCCAAGCGTGATGCCCGCAGCCGGTTCTGGCGACGCGTCGGCACCGCCGTGGTCCGTTGGCCCGCGCCGATCCTGGTGGCCAGCCTGTTCATCGTGCTGATCGGGATCGTGGCCATCCCCGGCTACAAACCGGCCTACAACGACCGCTACTACTTGCCGTCCGACGCGCCGACCAATATCGGCTTCGCCGCCGCCGATCGGCATTTCTCGCAAGCCCGGATGAACCCCGACATCCTGATGGTCGAGTCCGAGCACGACATGCGCAATCCGGCCGACATGCTGGTCCTGAATGCCGTGGCCCGCAACGTGATGCACACCGAGGGTATCGCGATGGTCCAGAACATCACCCGGCCGCTGGGAATCCCCATCCAGCACAGCTCGATTCCGTTCCAGACGAGCGTCCAGGGTCAGACCAGCAACATGAACCTGCCCTTCCAGCGCGACCAGTTGGACACCCAGCTCAAACTTGTCAATGCGATGAACGTGTCGATCGACATCCTGGAGAGGCAGTACCAGCTCTCGCTGCAGCAGACCAAACTCACCCAGGACTCGGCCGCCAAGTCACAGGAACTGCTCGAGACCACCAAGGAACTACGCGACCACATCGCCGATTTCGACGACCAGTTCCGGCCCCTGCGCAACTACATGTACTGGGAACCGCACTGCTTCGACATTCCGCTGTGCGCCGCGGGACGGAACCTGTTCGATTCCCTCGACGGTATCGACGAGGTCACCGATCAGACCCAAGGGGTGCAGGGCAATACCGACCAAC
Source organism: uncultured Mycolicibacterium sp. (assembly GCA_945957405.1). Classification (GTDB taxonomy): domain Bacteria; phylum Actinomycetota; class Actinomycetes; order Mycobacteriales; family Mycobacteriaceae; genus Mycobacterium. The sequence goes on from CAMFLL010000146.1 coordinate 3,931, forward strand.
TGGCGGCCCTGGCTCCGCAACTGACCGCACTACTGCCACAGACGATCGCGTCGATGAAGACCAGCCGGGACCTGTCGCTGGCGTCGTACAACTCGCAGAAGGCCCTGCTCGATCAGATGCAGGCCAGCAATGACACCGCCCTGGCGATGGGCCAGAGTTTCGACCAGGCCAAGAACGACGACCTGTTCTTCCTGCCGCCGGAAGCCTTCCAGAACCCCGACTTCGAACGGGGACTGAAGATGTTCCTGTCACCGGACGGTAAATCGGCGCGCATGTTCATCACCCACGAGTCCGACCCTGCGACACCCGAGGGTATTGCCCGGGTCGACTCTGAGCGCAAGGCCGCTCAAGAGGCTCTGAAGATGTCGTCGCTGTCGGACGCCAAGATCTACCTCGGTGGTGTCGCCGCGACGTACAAGGACATGGCCGACGGCGCCCGCTACGACCTGATGATCGCGGTGGTGTCAGCGCTGACACTGATCTTCATGATCATGCTGATCCTGACCCGCAGTGCGGTGGCGGCGTTGGTCATCGTCGGCACCGCGGCCAGCTCCATTGCGGCGTCCTTCGGTATCTCAGTCCTGATCTGGCAGAACCTGTTCGGTATCCACGTGCACTGGCTCGTGATGCTGATGTCGGTCATCATCCTGTTGGCGGTCGGCTCGGACTACAACCTGCTGCTGGTGTCGAGGTTCAAGGACGAGATCCACGCCGGACTCAAGACCGGCATCATCCGATCGATGGCAGGCACCGGCGGCGTGGTGACCTCGGCGGGTCTGGTGTTCGCGGCCACCATGGCAGCGATGCTTGGCAGCAAGCTGATCGTGCTGGCCCAGATGGGTTCGACCATCGCGATCGGTCTGTTGGTCGACACGCTCATCGTGCGCTCGCTGCTGATGCCGTCCATCGCGACACTACTGGGCCGGTGGTTCTGGTGGCCGACGGTGGTGTATCCGCGCGGTGACCACCACTTCCGGAAACCATTGCCCCCCAAGGAAGAAACCGACACCTCCCCGATCCCGGTCGGCTAGAAGGTCCGACTTCCGTTGGGCGACAACACGAAACCTATCCGATCCTGGGCGGCCGACAGATAGTCGATGGTGCAGACCAGCATCTGTGCGCCGGGCACACCGCAACTGAGTATGGTGCTCTCGGTGGTCACCACCAGCTTCGAGCCGGACGGCAGTAGATGGTAGGAGGCGGGGTCGACACGGTCGACCGTGTCGCCACTTCGGTGTTCATAGCTACGGTAGGTCTCGAAGGAGTCGAGGTCGCCGGTGCCGAACTCGGCCACCGGCGTCGGGTCGATCAACGTCCTGGCGGCCAGCAGTGAGACGTAGTTCGCGCCGGCCGTCACACCGGGTAGTGCAGCGCCCCAGCACGTCACGCTGTACGGGCTCTGCCACCGCGTCACCGTCATGATCCGGCAGCGCACCCCGTCGGGCGTGACGAACTGCCAGCCGCCGGCGCCGTAGGTGCTGTACGTGTAGAACGTGTCGGATGTCACGCTGTTCAGGGCGTCCAGTTCCGCACCGTCGGGATCCGCTGCGGCCCCGGGTGCAGCCCACAGCGTGAACATGACGGCCAGCGCCGTTGCGGCTGCGGCGAATACGGGTCGCATCATGTCATTGTCCGGTACTACCGCCGATCCACCGAGCACCAATTCGGCCGCGGCCCGGTACATCACTGTTCGACAACAGTTCACATGGCCGCTGACCTGCTGAACGTGCCGACAACGACATCTCGTGTCACAGTGGAGTCATTGTGACTGAGAACCTGCATCGCGGTGGCCACACCCACGAGCCGAAGGCTCCGTGGCGTGACCCACTGTCCATGGGCTGGCAGGCCCATCGGCGCATCCTGCTGCTGCGCCTGCGTTGGCACTCCTCCTCCGAGCGTCGTCGCGACCTGCGGTCGACGCAGTTCCGCCGCCGCATCACGCGGGGCCATCCCCACCCGAATTAGCACCACGAGCCAGTCTCCGCGCCACCGCACGCGCCGCATCGACCACCTCGGGCGGTTCGAGGACGTCGAAGTCGGCTCCCACCAGCGCGAGCCACAGCACCATCCGCTCCGGGTCGTCGGCACCCGTGGTGATGACGCAGGTGTCCGGGCCCTCGTCCTCGATGGTCACCGAGGTCGGTGAGAAATGTTGCGCCACAACAGCCGATGAGCAGTGATACCGCACCCGCGCCACATATCGGTAGGGCGAGCTGCTGATGGAACGGCTGACGTAGGTCGCAGCGTCAGGCGCCTCCCGCGGGATGAACGTGGTGCCGCGCGCCGCGACACCCCGCATGCGGTCCAGCCGCAGACTGCGCCAGTCGGCCCGGTCGCGGTCGTATGCCAGCAGGTACCAACGACGGCCCGTGGTCACCAACTGGTACGGCTCAAGCCGCCGTTGGGTGACCGCCCCGGCCAGCGCGGTGTACTGCAGCTCGACATGTTCATGGTCACGGCAGGCGCGAGCCAGGGTCATCAACGCCTCCGGCTCGACCGGCGTGTCCGACCCGGAGGTCAGAGTCACCGTAGCGTCGTGCACCGCGGCGACCTGACTGCGTAGCCGCGCCGGCATGACCTGGTCGAGCTTGGACAACGCGCGCAGCGCCGATTCGCCGACGCCGGCGACGGAACCACCGGCGGCCAGACGCAGGCACACCGCCATCGCGACGGCCTCGTCGCCGTCGAGCAGCAGCGGCGGCAGCGCAGCACCGGCCCCCAACTGGTATCCGCCGCCGTGGCCCGTGCTGGCGTGGACGGGATATCCCAGTTCACGCAGCCGATCGACGTCGCGGCGCACACTGCGGCCGGTCACCCCCAGCCGCTCGGCAAGTTCCTCCCCCGTCCACACCCGCCGCGACTGCAGCAGCCCCAGCAGTTGCAGGACGCGACCCGTCGTCTCGGACATACCGCCAAGTATTTCTCACTCTTAGGACAGATTCTGTCCTAAATTGGTGCGACGCTGAACGCATGACAGCCCACCCGATCGTTGACTCCCTCGTCGACCAGCTCGAATGGCACTGGACCCACCAATTACGGCCCCGCCTCGACGGCCTCACCGACGACGAGTACTTCTGGGCGCCGGTACCGGACTGCTGGACTCTGCACCCCGACGGCTCCATCGACTTCGTCTATCCGCAGCCCGAACCCGCGCCCTTCACCACCATCGCCTGGCGCCTCGGCCACGTCATCGTGGGTGTGTTCGGCGCCCGCGCCCACAGTCATTTCGGCGGCCCCGAAGCCGACTACAACACCTGGCCGTGGGCCACCGACGCCGATGCCGCGCTGCGTCAACTCGACGACGTCTACCGGGACTGGATCAGCGGCGTCAAAGGACTGTCCGACACCGCGCTGGCCAACCCCGTCGGGCCCGCGGAGGGGCCCTATGCTGATCGCCCGATGATCGACCTGATCCTGCACATCAATCGTGAAGCCATCCATCACTGCGCCGAAATCTCTTTACTGCGTGACCTTTACACCCACACCAACAAGGAGAACTGATATGCCCGCCATGCCCCCGCCGATCGCCGACGAGCGCGCAGGCTTGAAGGAGTACCTGGCCGCGCAGCAGTACGCGTTTCACGCCGTCGCGTTCGGGCTCACCGACGAGCAGGCCCGTGCCACCCCGACGGTCAGCGCGCTGTCCATCGGCGCACTGATCAAACACGTCACCAATTGCCAGCGCGGCTGGATGCAACGCGTCGCGGCGGCGCCGGAGGCCCCGCCGAGTGACAACCGGCCAATGGAGGAACGCGAGGCCGAGTACAAGAGCGAGTTCCTCATGGGCGACCACGAGACGCTCGCCGACATCCTGGCCCGGTTCGATGAGGGCAACGACGAAGCGCTGCAGTTGATCGACACCGTCGACCTGGGCGCGGCGGTGCCGGTGCCGCGGGACGCGCCGTGGTTCCCCAAGGACATCGACGCCTGGTCGGTGCGCTGGGTGTTGTTCCACCTGATCGAGGAGCTGGCCCGGCACACCGGTCAGGCCGACATCATCCGCGAGAGCATCGACGACGCCACCCTCTACGAGTTGATCGCCGGCCTGGAGGATTGGGAGCCGACCGCATGGCTCACGCCATGGGGGAAGACACCGGGGAAGACACCGGGGAAGACACCCGTCACCGAATGACGCCGACGTCTTCCCGCGGGCGTGCGTTGGTGGGCGAAAGGCCGAGGTGAACTGCGCCTACCTGCACGCTCGCGGGCGGCGATCGGCCGGAATTCGCGCGATCGGCAAATTGGTGAGATAGACGAAATTTGGCACACTACAACAATGAGTTCGACCAAACACCGAGAGGTCGCGCGACTTGACCGGGTGCCACTGCCGATCGAGGCAGCCCGCGTCGGCGTGACGGGTTGGCAGCTCACCCGCACCGGCCTGCGTGTCCTGTCCAAACTGCCCGCCCGCGGCAGCTGGCAGACGAAAGTCATCAAGGAGATCCCGCAGACCTTCGCCGACCTGGGTCCCACCTACGTCAAATTCGGGCAGATCATCGCCTCCAGCCCCGGCGCCTTCGGCGAACCCCTGTCGCGGGAGTTCCGCACCCTACTCGACGCCGTGCCCCCCGCAGACACCGAAGAAGTGCACAGCCTCTTCAAAGAGGAGCTCGGCGAGGAGCCCGCGAAGCTGTTCAAACACTTCGATGAGCAACCGTTCGCGTCGGCCTCGATCGCCCAGGTGCATTTCGCGACGCTGCACACCGGCGAGGACGTCGTGGTGAAGATCCAGCGACCCGGCATCCGTCGCCGCGTAGCCGCCGACCTGCAGATCTTGCGCCGGTTCGCCCAGATCGTCGAGGTGGCCAAGCTGGGCCGCCGGCTCTCGGCCCAGGATGTGGTGGCCGACTTCTCCGACAATCTCGCCGAGGAGCTGGACTTCCGGATCGAGGCGCAATCGATGGAAGCCTGGGTCAGCCATCTGCACTCGTCGCCGCTGGGCAAGAACATCAAGGTGCCCGATGTGCACTGGGATTTCACGAGCCAGCGTGTCCTCACCATGGAGCGCGTCCACGGTGTGCGCATCGACGACGTCGCCGAGATCCGCAAGAAAGGCTTCGACGGCACCGAACTGGTCAAAGCGCTGTTGTTCTCGACGTTCGAGGGTGGGCTGCGCCACGGTCTGTTCCACGGTGACCTGCACGCCGGCAACCTGCTGGTCGATGATCAGGGCCGCATCGTGTTCCTCGATTTCGGCATCATGGGCCGGATCGACCCGCGGACCCGCTGGCTGCTGCGCGAACTGATCCACGCGCTGCTGGTCAAGAAGGACCACGCCGCTGCGGGCAAGATCGTCGTCCTGCTCGGCGCGGTCGGCACAGTCAAACCGGAGGCGCAGGCCGCCAGGGATCTCGAGGCGTTCGCGCAGCCGCTGACAATGAAGACCCTCGGCGACATGTCGTATGCCGAGATCGGCAAGCAGCTCTCGACGCTGGCCGACGCCTACGACGTGAAGCTGCCCCGCGAATTGGTGCTCATCGGCAAGCAGTTCCTCTATGTCGAGCGCTACATGAAACTGCTGGCGCCCCGCTGGCAGATGATGAGCGACCCGCAGTTTTCCGGATACTTCGCCAACTTCATGGTCGAGGTGAGCCGGGAACACAACAGTGACCAGAAGAGCGAGGTTTAACCGATCTTGGGTGAGGTGAGAACCGGTACAGCGACGTCCGGCAACCTGGATATCTACTACGAGGAGATGGGCGACCCCGACGACCCGGCAATCCTCTTGATCATGGGGTTGGGCGCCCAACTGTTGTTGTGGCGCAACGGGTTCTGCGACAAATTGGTCGAGCTCGGGTTCCGTGTCATCCGGTTCGACAACCGCGATGTCGGGTTGTCGAGCAAGCTCGACGGCCAGCGTGTCGACGGTTCGCAGTACCCGCGGATGGTGCGCTCGTTCCTCGGTCTGCGCAGTCCGGCGGTGTACACGCTGGAGGACATGGCCGACGACGCCGCCGCCGTGCTCGACCACCTGGGCATCGAGCGCGCGCACGTCGTCGGCGCGTCGATGGGCGGCATGATCGCCCAGGTCTTCGCTGCACGGCACGCCGAGCGGACCGCGTCACTCGCGGTGATCTTTTCCAGCAACAACCGGGCGGCGCTGCCACCACCGGCACCGCGGGCCCTGTTCTCGGTCATCAAGGGTCCCAAGCCCGGTTCGCCGCGCGACGTCATCATCGCCAACGCCGTGCGGGTCACCAGGATCATCGGCAGCCCGGGGTACCCGGCGCCCGAGGAACGGATCCGCGCCGAGGCCGGCGAGGCCTACGACCGCAGCTATTACCCCGTGGGCATCGCGCGGCAGTTCGGCGCCATCATGGGCAGCGGCAGCCTGCGCGTCTACGACCGCCAGATCACCGCACCTACCGTGGTGATCCACGGTCTCGCCGACAAGTTGATGCGCCCCTCGGGCGGACGCGACATCGCCCAGTCCATTCCGGGTGCGCGCCTGGTGCTGTTCCCGGGGATGGGTCACGAACTCCCCGAAGAACTGTGGGACCAGATCATCGACGAGTTGAACGTCACCTTCAGCCGTGGCGACGCCCGGTCACTGGACTCGGCTTCCTGAGGTCCATCGGATAGCATTCATCCAAACAGCATCCCGGGGTGGATCTAGTTGCGTTCCGGGGGAACGCGGTGACTGCCTGAACCAACCAACAGAAGGTGTATTCGCCGTGCCCAAAGATCTGAAACCCCACTTCGAGGACGTCCAGGCCCACTACGACCTGTCCGACGAGTTCTTCGCGCTGTTCCTCGATCCCACGCAGACCTACAGCTGCGCGTACTTCGAGCGCGACGACATGACCCTCGAAGAGGCGCAGATCGCAAAGATCGACCTGGCCCTCGGCAAGCTGGGGTTGCAGCCCGGTATGACGTTGCTGGACGTCGGCTGCGGATGGGGTGCCACGATGCGGCGCGCCATTGAGAGGTACGACGTCAATGTCGTCGGGCTGACGTTGTCGAAGAACCAGGCCGCCTACGTGCAGCGGTCCTTCGACCAGTTGGACACCACGCGTGATCGCCGGGTATTGCTCAAGGGTTGGGAGGAGTTCGACGAGCCCGTCGACCGGATCGTCTCGATCGGTGCGTTCGAACACTTCGGACACGACCGGTACCCGGACTTTTTCAAGATGGCCTACGGATGCCTGCCCGACAACGGTGTGATGTTGCTGCACACCATCGTCGGATTCAATCCCGCGGAAGCCAAAGAGCTGGGCATCCCGATCAGCTTCGAGCTCGCCCGCTTCATCAAATTCATCATGACCGAGATCTTCCCCGGCGGGCGGCTGCCGTCGATCCCGATGGTCGAGGAGCGCGCCACCGACGGCGGCTTCCAGGTCACCAGGGTGCAGCACCTGCAGCCGCATTACGCCAGGACGCTGGATTTGTGGGCGGCGGCCCTGGAGGCCCACAAGGACGAGGCCATCGCCATCCAGTCGCAAGAGGTCTACGACCGGTACATGAAATACCTGACCGGCTGCGCGAGACTGTTCCGTCAGGGGCAAACCGACGTTTGCCAATTCACGCTGGAAAAATAGAGTTCAAATTGGGCGTCTGCCACAAAGGGCAAGCACGGCCGCTCGACGTTCGGCGCCGGAGTCGTTTCGTTGTATGGTGCCTGTCACAGTTCGATGGTTTGGCGCTGGTCGCACCAGGAAGGGCAATTCACAGCTATGGCTGACACCGAGGAGATGCGTCCTCACTTCGAGGACATTCAGGCCCACTACGACCTGTCTGACGACTTCTTCGGCGTGTTCCAGGATCCGACGCGTAAGTACAGCTGCGCGTACTTCACTGGCCCGAATGTCACGCTGTCCGAGGCCCAGATCGCGAATGTCGACCAGCACCTCAACGCCCTCGACCTGAAACCGGGCATGACGCTGCTCGAGGTCGGTTGCGGTTGGGGCCTGACCCTGCAGCGCGCAATGGAGAAGTACGACGTCAACGTCATCGGCCTGACGCTCAGCAAGAACCAGCAGGCCTACTGCGAGCAGCTGCTCAGCAAGCTGGACACCAAGCGCACCTTCGACGTGCGGCTCGAGGGTTGGGAGCAGTTCCACAGCCCGGTGGACCGCATCGTCTCGATCGAGGCCTTCGAGCACTTCGGCTTCGAGCGTTACGACGATTTCTTCAAGACGTGCTTCGACATCCTGCCCGACGACGGCCGGATGACGATTCAGAGCAGCTGCGGCTACCACCCCTATGACCTGCAGGCGCGCGGCAAGAAGCTGACGTTCGAGCTGGCACGGTTCGCGAAGTTCATCGGCGAGGTGATCTTCCCCGGCGGCCGCATCCCCACCACCAAGATGATGGTCGAGCACGGTGAGAAGGCCGGCTTCGTCGTGCCGGAGCCGCTGTCGCTGCGCAACCACTACATCAAGACCCTCGGCATCTGGGCGGCTCGTCTCGAGCAGCACAAAGACGAGGCCATCGCCGCCGCCGGTGAGGAAAGCTACGACAACTACATGCGGTACCTCACCGGGTGCCAGTACTACTTCGTCGATGAGGCGCTCGACGTCAGTCTCGTGACGTACCTGAAGCCGGGGGCAGCAGCACAGGCCTGATGCGGAGACCGGGCGACGGACGAACCCGGTTCCCGTCGCCCGTGGTGCGCAACAGCAGTCGCCTTGTGTCACTTCCGCCTCACCGGCACCTCGCTGTCCTGGGACACCATCGCGCCCAGCTCAACGCGACAAGTCGCGACAACCGCGACAATCTGGTGTGTCACCGCTTCGGCGTCCCACGCGTGTGAATCCTGGGCGCCCCCACGGCCCAATCACCGCCACCACTTCACAACCGCGAGTTCACAACCGCGAGCCAGCACCCAACCGACCGGGAACGCGACCTGGACCCGACTACTTTGTCGCGGTTGTCGCGGTTGTCGCGACTTGTCGCGCTCAGGTGGGCGCATCCAACACCCGCCGCGCTCCCGTGAACACAGTGGCGCAAGTGACTCGCCCGGTCGTGTCGGATTCACCCGCCACCGTTCGTCTATCGGGTAGAGAGTGGAACAGAAGGTTCCGCTCACTGCACCGGAGGACACGACGATGTACTACTTCGCCCTGCTGCTCGGAACCGAACGTGCCGAGCAAACCAGTCCCGATGCCGTCGCCGGAATCATGGCGGCCTACACCGCCTTCCACACCGTGGCGGCGTCGGCGATCCGCGCCGGTGATGCCCTGCAATCCACGGACACAGGCGCGCGCATCACCGGCGGCCCGCACGCGCCGGTCGTCACCGACGGCCCGTTCCCCGAGGGTGCCGAGGTGGCCGGCGGCTACTACGTCTTCGAGGCCGACAACCTCGACGACGCCCTCGAACTGGCTCGCCAGATCCCAGCCTGCGAGACGGGCGCTGTCGAGGTGTGGCCCATGGTCGGCTGGACCGCACCGCAGGGGCCCGTCGGCCAGGATTGGCTGGCTCTGCTGCTCGAGGCGCCCGAAGACGCCCATCCGCCCACCTCGGAGCAGTTCGAGAGCGGACTGTGCGCCCACGCCGAATTCGGTAAAGCTGCGGGCGACCACATCATCTCCGGCGCACCACTGCGCGAACCCAGCACCGCGACCACCGTCAAGGTCCGCGACGGTCAGGCGATCTTCACCGACGGCCCGTTCGTCGAGGGCGCCGAAGTCGCCAACGGCTTCTACATCCTTCGGGCTCAGGACCGCGACGAGGCCGTCAAACTCGCATCGATGATCCCGGCTTCGACGATCGAGCTGCGCCAACTCAGCGGCGTCTCGGGGCTGTAAAGGGTGAACCTGGACGGCGTCTTCCGCCGCGAATGGGGACCGGCCGTCGCAGCGCTGGCGCGATGGTGCGGCGACCTCACCGTCGCCGAGGATGCCGTCCAGGAAGCCTGCTCCGAAGCGCTGCGCACCTGGCCGCGCGACGGCGTGCCCGACGAACCCCGCCACTGGCTGATTACGGTGGCCCGCAACCGTGCACGTGACCGGCTCCGTCGCGAAACAGCGCGCCCCGGAAAGGAATTGGCAGCGGTCATGGACGACATCGTGGCCCGGACCGATCGGACCGAGCCTCATCCGGTGCGCGACGACGAACTGCGGATGATGTTCACCTGTGCCCACCCGGCGCTGGAACCCACCTCTCAGCTCGCCCTGACGCTACGGCTGGTCTCGGGCCTGACGGTCGCCGAGATCGCGCGTGCACTCCTGCAGACCGAAACGGCAGTGGGTCAACGGATCACCCGCGCCAAGAACAAGATTCGGCACGCCAACATCCCGCTGCGGGTGCCGCCCCCGGAACTGCTTCCCGAACGCACACCACATGTCTTGTCGTGCATCTACTCGGTTTTCACCGAGGGCTACTGGTCCACGGCAGGCCCCTCCGCCATCCGCGACGACCTCTGCGACGAAGGCGTTCGGCTGTCCGGCGAGCTGTGTTCGCTCATGCCGGCCGAGCGTGAGGCACACGCGCTGGCCGCCCTGGTCCTGTTCCACGATTCCCGGCGAGCCACCCGGGTGGACCGTGGCGGCGCCCTGATCCCACTCGACGAGCAGGATCGCACGCGCTGGGATCGGGGCCGGATCGCCCGCGGTATCGACCGGCTGCGTCGCGCCGAGGGCTCCGCCGGACCGTATCTGCCGCAGGCCGTCATCGCGGCCGTGCATGCCACCTCCCCCAGTTGGGAGCAGACGGACTGGGCGACCATCTGCGCCGCCTACGACAAGCTCCTCACCATGACCGATTCGCCCGTCGTACGCGCCAATCGCGCGTTGGCCGTCGGTTTTCGCGACGGAGTGGATGCGGGACTACAAGCCCTCGACAGCGTGGCCCACGATCCGCGGCTGTCGCGGTCGAATCTGGTCGCGTCGGTTCGGGCGGACCTCCTGCGCCGAGCGGGGCGTCGCACAGAAGCGGGGCACTGGTATCGAGAAGCGTTGACACTCAACGGATCCGATCCCGGCCGCGCCTTTCTCCGGCGTCGCATCGCCGAATGCGAAAGCTGAGCTCAGGTCAGCGGCACGTCGATGATCGGGCGCGGGTCCCCGGCGCCGGGACCGTCGAAATGCCACCATTCACCGGAGTACACGGTGAGCCCGCCTGCGTTCATGGCGTCGCGCAGCAGCGCACGGTTGGCCTGCGCGGTGGCGCTGACGCCATCGGTGGCGAAGGCCAGGGCGCGCGGCGTGAAATCGTCGAAATCGGTGCCCATGTCCAGCGGGGCGCCGGTGGTATCGGCCACCGTGACGTCGACCGATCGCCCCGCGGTGTGGCTGCGGGCGAAGTCACCCGGACGTGCCACCCAGTTCGGATCCGGTACCACCTCGAACATCCGGACCTGCACGGCATGCGGACGATAGCAGTCCCAGAACACCAGCCGGTGGCCCGTCGCGCGTAGCGCGTTCGCCGCGGCGGTCAGGCCGGGCGCCAAAGATTCGTGGACCAGGCAACGCGCATCCGCCGGGTACAACTGCACGCCGACGAAATTGTCGGCGGTCGCATAGCGCAGATCGACGATGGCGTCAGGCACCACCTGGGCGATCTCGACCATGCCGGCATCAGCGGCTGTCACGGGCGCCGCGTGTGCAACGGTGGGCGTGGAGAGCATCGCCAGGACTCCAAGAAGAAAAGCGAACTTGCTGCACGCGGTTGGTCGAACGGCGCGCAGCAAGTCCACTCAGCCGACTCAGGCTTCGGTGAAGTTGCGGATGACCGCGGGATCGACCGGGATGCCGGGGCCCGTGGTGGTCGACACGGTGATCTTCTTCAGATAGCGGCCCTTGGACGACGACGGCTTGGCGCGCAGGATCTCGTCGAGCGCGGCACCGTAGTTCTCGGCCAGCTTGGACTCGTCGAAGGACGCCTTGCCGATCACGAAATGAAGGTTGGCCTGCTTGTCGACGCGGAAGTTGATCTTGCCGCCCTTGATGTCCGTCACGGCCTTGGCGACGTCGGGTGTCACGGTACCGGTCTTCGGGTTGGGCATCAGACCACGCGGGCCGAGCACGCGGGCGATGCGGCCCACCTTGGCCATCTGGTCGGGCGTCGCGATGGCAGCGTCGAAGTCCAGCCAACCGCCCTGGATGCGCTCGATCAGGTCGTCGCTGCCCACGGCATCGGCGCCGGCGGCCTCAGCGGCCTCGGCCTTGTCACCGACCGCGAACACCACTACGCGGGCGGTCTTGCCGGTGCCGTTGGGCAGGTTGACGGTGCCGCGGACCATCTGGTCGGCCTTGCGGGGATCGACGCCGAGCCGGATGGCGACCTCGACGGTCGCGTCCTGCTTCTTCGACGACGTCTCCTTGGCCAGCTTTGCGGCCTCGAGCGGCGTGTAGAGCTTGGTGCGGTCCACCTTCTCGGCGGCTTCGCGGTATGCCTTGCTTGTCTTGCTCATTGGATTCCAATCAGTTTCGTTGGCTGTGGTAGCGGGCCGATGCCAGCCCTCCCACGAATTCGAATTATTCGACCGTGATACCCATCGACCGGGCAGTGCCGGCGATGATCTTGGCAGCGGCGTCGATGTCGTTCGCGTTGAGATCTTCCTTCTTGGTCTCGGCGATCTCGCGGACCTGATCCCAGGTGACCTTGGCGACCTTGGTCTTGTGCGGCTCGCCGGAGCCCTTCGGCACACCGGCGGCCTTGAGCAGCAGCCTGGCGGCGGGCGGGGTCTTCAGCTGGAAGGTGAAGCTGCGGTCCTCGTAGACAGTGATCTCCACGGGGATGACGTTTCCGCGCTGGCTTTCCGTCGCGGCGTTGTACGCCTTGCAGAATTCCATGATGTTGACGCCGTGCTGGCCGAGTGCAGGACCGACCGGCGGGGCGGGGTTGGCCTGCCCGGCCTGGATCTGCAGTTTGATCAGCCCGGCGACCTTTTTCTTCGGGGGCATGGGTGTGGTGTTCCTCTTGTTTGTTTCTTGTTTCTCGGTGGGGCCCTGTCGAACCCCGTCTTAGCCGGTGTCGGCTAAAGCCTTAAATCTTGGCGACCTGGTTGAACGCCAACTCCACGGGTGTCTCACGACCGAAGATCGACACCAGCACCTTGAGCTTCTGCTGCTCGGCGTTGACCTCGCTGATCGACGCGGGCAGCGTGGCGAACGGACCGTCCATGACGGTGACCGACTCGCCGACCTCGTAGTCGACCAGGATCTCCGGACGCTCCAGGGTGGCCTCGGTCGAGGCGCCCGTGGAGGCAGCGGCGGTGGACTTGGCCGGCTTCTTGGCGGCGCCCTGCGGCAGCAGGAATTTCACGACGTCGTCGAGCGCGAGCGAGGTCGGGCGCGACGTGGCGCCGACGAAACCCGTCACACCGGGGGTGTTGCGCACGGCGGACCACGAGTCGTCGGTCAGGTCCATGCGCACCAGGATGTAACCGGGCAGCACCTTCCGGTTGACCTGCTTGCGCTGGCCGTTCTTGATCTCGGTGACCTCTTCGGTGGGCA
>CAMFLL010000147.1 GCA_945957405.1 uncultured Mycolicibacterium sp.
GACAGCCATAGACCTGGTCGCCGATATCGGTGAAAGCTTCGGAGCGCACCGGTTGGGCGATGACGAGCGCATCCTGCGGGTGTTGTCGTCAGCCAATGTGGCATGCGGATTCCACGCCGGCGATCCGCGCACCATGGCTGCGGCGGTGGCCTCGTGCCGGGCCGCCGGGGTGTCCATCGGAGCGCACCCCGGTTTCCCGGACCCCGTTGGATTCGGCCGGCGTGCCATGGAGCTCTCGCGCGACGAAGTTCGCACGGATGTGCTCTACCAGGTTGGCGCACTGGACGGATTCGCCCGTGCCGCAGGCACATCGGTGCGCCATGTCTGTCCGCACGGCAGGCTGGGCACCCTGGTGTCCACCGACCGGCCGTACGCCCTGGGTGTCGCCGATGCCGTCGAACAGTACGACGCAGACCTGGCTGTCTACACCTTGCCGGGCGAACTCGAACACGAAGCGCGCGCCCGCGGCCTTCCGGTCGCCGTGATCGGACTCATCGACCGTGCCTTCAACGACGACGGCTCCGTGGTGTCCCGGCGTGAGGCGGGCGCGGTGCTGCACGACGAAGAGGTGATAGTCGAGCGCGCGCTGTCGATGGCGCTCGACGGCTCGGTACGTTCCCGGACCGGGCGCCGCATCGACATGGTGTGCGACACACTGCTGATGCACGGTGACAATCCCGCGTCGGTGCGCGCCGCCGAACGTGTCCGCGCGGCGCTCGACGACAGCGGTGTCACGGTCGCACCCTTCACTCCGGTCCACGTATAGGCCACGGTGACAACGACACTGGAGGTACACGATTACGGCGACGGCGCACTGTTGATCGATGTCGTCGGGGCCGACGTCGAACGCCTCTGGGTATGCGCTCAGGCCCTCGGTGCGGCTTTGCGCCACGACCCGCTGATCACCGATGTGGTGGCGAGCTACCGCCATGTGTTCGTCGCCTACGATCCCGTCGCCACGGACAACGCCACGGTCCGTGCGCTGATCGACGATCTGGCCGACTTACCGGCGATCCCACCGGAATCCCGCGTGATCACCGTCCCCGTGGTCTACGGGGGCGAGTTCGGTCCAGATCTCGACGGCCTCGCCGAGTCGTGGGGTATTCCGACCGCGGAGATCGTTGCGCTGCACAGCGACGCGGAGTGGCTGATCCGGTTCGTCGGCTCACCTGTGGGCGCCCCGTTCCTGGAAGGTCCCCGGATGCCGGCCAGCGTGCCACGACTGGCCACCCCGCGCACACGCGTCCCCGCCGGATCGGTGGCGCTCAGCGGGTTCCAGTCGATGATCTACAATGCGCCGTCACCCGGCGGATGGCGCCTCATCGGTCGAACACCGTTGCAGCCCTTTGCCATCGATCGGCAGCCACACGTGCCCTACCGGGCCGGTGACCGGATGAGATTCCTGCCAATCGCCGTCGACGAGTGGGATGCTCACGCACGGCGGGACAGCGGCCGATGACGGTGGCGGTGCTCGACGTGGAATGCGCGGGGTACGCGGTGGTCCAGGATTTGGGGCGGCCCGGGTTTGCCGGGCTGGGCATCGCGGTCAACGGGGCGCTGGACCAGAACGCCGCGCGCACCGCCAACATCCTGGTGGGCAACGCCGAGGGTGCCCCGCTGATCGAGGTCACCGGGTCGGACCTGACTCTGCGCGCACGCACCGGCGTCCTGATCGCGGTGACGGGCGCGGCCGGCGTCGTCCTGATCGACGGCCACCGGCAACCGAGCTGGGAAACTCTGTACGCACACGCCGGTTCGCGCATCGTGATCCCGAACCCGGCGGTGGGTTTTCGGTCCTATTTCGCCGTCAGCGGTGAGATCGCCGCCGAGCGGGTGCTGGGTAGCGTCGCTCCCGACCCGTTGTTGGGCGCCGGTAGGAGGCTTTTCGACGGCGACCGTGTGCAGTTGCGTGCCATGCGCCCGATCGTGCCGCGTGACGAGCTCGGCGCGCTGTTCCGGATGGGAGCGGCCCGCACGCCACTGCGCGGGAGGGCTGCCATCGATGTCACCGAGGGGCCCGACCTCGACCGCCTGGCGGTGGGCGGCCGTGCCCTCGACGCGGTGTGGCGGGTGCTGCCGCAGTCCGACCACGTCGGGATGCGGCTCGACGGCCCCGCAATAGCACAGACCAGCATGGCGGAGATCGCGTCGCGCGGTGTCCCGATCGGCGCGGTCGAGGTACCGCCGGCCGGCGGCGTCATCGTGTTGTTGCGTGGCCGCCTGGTGACCGCGGGGTACCCCGTCGTCGCGGTGGTGACGACGTTGTCGCTCGACACGCTCGCCCAGGTCCGCCCCGGTGACGAGGTGTCGATGTCGTTCTCCGACAGGGACTCCGCGGTGCGGGGGGCCCGACAGCAGGCCGACGGCCGGGCGGCACTGGCCAGGAGAGTGCAGCGGGCGTTCCACGCCAAGGGCATCGCGCCCGCCCCCGTGCTGCCCGAACTGGCCTGCTGACGTCAACCGTCGGCGGCGAGCCGCCCGCCGATGGCCCAGTCGACGGGCGCCACATCGTTGAAGACAACCCAGACCGAGCCCGGGGCCACGCCACCGACCTCGGCGACGGCGGCCGTGATGCGCTCGGCGATATCGCGTTTCTGGTCGGGGCTGCGGCCGGCGACCCAGTCGACGGTGACGACGGGCATGATGAGTCCTTTCGATTGTCGATCAGGTGTGTGACACCGTCATACCCGGCACCACGGTCTCAATCCAACCGAACCGGTCCGGGCGGGTGCCACGCTGGATGCCGACGAGCTCGTCACGCAGGGTCGTGGTGACCGGCCCCTCACCGCCGTGTCCGACATGCCATGACGCCCGCGCCGAGCGCACCTCCCCGATACCCGCGATCACCGACGCGGTACCGCACGCGAAGGCCTCGGTCATCTGGCCGGAGCGGCAGCGCCGATGCCACCCCTGCACGCTGACACGTCCTTCCGTGGCCACCAGACCGAGGTGCGGTGCCAGCGCCAGGATGGAATCGCGGGTGATACCGGGCAGGAACGTGCCCGACAGCGGAGGCGTGCGTAGTCGAGTGCCGGAGGGCCCGTCCAGCACGAAGAACAGGTTCATCGCGCCGGCCTCCTCGATCCACCGGCGTTCGGCGGCGTCGAGCCACACCGCCTGATCGCAGTCGGCGTCGGCGGCCTCCTGCAGGCCCAGCAGCGCGCCGGCGTAGTTCGCCCCGGCCTTGGCCTCGCCGGTGCCGCCGACAGCGGCACGCACATGACGGTCGGAGATCCACACGCGCAACGGATCGCGCCTGCTGCCGAAGTACGGTCCCGACGGTGACGCGATGACCACGAAAAGGTAACGTGCCGATGGCTTTCCCGCACCAAGCGCGGTGTCGGTGGCGAACATGAACGGGCGCACGTAGAGGCTGGCGTCGTGCTGCTCGGGCACCCACGCGGCATCGGCGGTCACCAGCGCGCGCACCGCCGCGCGAAACAGATCCTCGGGCAGGGCCGGCATCGACATGCGGCGCAAGGAGCGGTTGAACCGTGCGGCGTGGGCGTCGCACCGGAACAGCACGACGCTGCCGTCGCCGCGGCGGTGTGCCTTGAGACCCTCGAAGACCTCCTGCGCATAGTGCAGCGCGGCGGTGGCGGGGTGCAGGGGTAATGGCGCCAAGGGGCGCACCGAAGCCGAATGCCACCCCTGATCCGGGTCGTAGGCGATGCTCACCATGTGGTCGGTGAACACCCGGCCGAAATGCGGGTTCGCCAGCTGCGCGGCACGGACGTCATCCGGGGCCGCATCCTGATTGAGCTCGAACGTGAACCGACTGTCGATCGTGTCGCGCAGCGCGGTGGCGGTCATCGACTCAGATCGCCTCGACCGGTGGGTAGTTCGACACAGGGAACGTCTCGACTTGCGGTGTGCGCTGCTGTACCAGCACCCCGCCGTCGACCGTGACGACGCTGCCGGTCATGTATGCCGCGTCGTCGGAGGCGAGGAATGCCGCCGGACCGGCGAGATCGGCAGGTGTGCCGCCGCGACCCATCGGGACGGTGTCGGCGCGGCGCTTGTCGGCGACCGGCTCGGCGTGCTCGGGCCTGGTCACGATGAGACCCGGCACAATGGCGTTGACGCGAATCCCGTAGGGCGCCAACTCCAATGCCAGGGATCTCGTGAGCGCCTCGACACCGCCCTTCGATGCGTCGTAGGCCACCATGCCGCGATGCGAACGCGTCGCACCGCCGCTGGACATGTTGATGATGGCGCCCGAGCCACGCTTGGCCATCAACGGCGCGATCCGCCGGCATGTGAGGTACATGCTCTTGAGGTTGGTGTCGAGGAAGTGGTCCCACCAGGCCTCATCGGTCTGCAGGAAGTGCTTGGAGATCGTGACGTCGCCGGCGTTGTTGACCAGGATGTCGACCGTGCCGTACGCGTCGAGTGTGCGGTCGATCATCTGATTCACCGAGTCCGACTTGCCGACGTCGACACCCAGTCCGATCGCCCGCCCACCGGCCACCTCGATGTCCTTGGCCGTCAACACGGCGGCTGCCTCGTCGATGTCGGCGATCACGACGGCGGCGCCCTCGTCGGCGAAACGGCGCGCAATGGCTTCACCGATGCCGTGCGCAGATCCGGTGACCAGAGCCACTCTTCCGGAGAATCGTGCAGGGGCCTGTGTCATGGTGTGCTCCTTGCTGTGGTGGTGTGCGGGGCGGTCAGATGACGAACATCTCGAGGCGTTGTTCGCCGCGGACGAACCGGTCCGCTGACATCGAATCGAGGTCCAGGGTGGGGGTCGAGCCGATGACGAGTTCGGCGATGTGCTCACCGACGGCGGGGCTCTGCATGAATCCGTGGCCGGAGAAACCGGTCGCGTAGTGCAGTCCGCAGATCGGTGCCCGCCCGATCATGGCATTGTGGTCGGGGCTCACCTCGTAGTAACCCCACCACGACGACGCGATCTCGGCGTCGGCGATGGCCGGCAACCGGTGTGTCGCAGGAACACTGAGCTCCGCGGGGTCGCTTTCCCGGCCCGCGAACACCAACCCTCGGCCCTCCCGGTGGAAGTAGAAGCCCGAGGTGAAATCCACCACCAGCGGCGCCGTCGCTGCCACGCCCACCGAATCACCGCTGTAGAAGATCGTGCGCGCCTCGCCGTGGACCGGCAGGTCGAAACCGAGCGAACGCGTGAGGTCGCCGGAACCGATCCCCGCGGCGACGACGACCGTTCGGGTGGCGATGGTGCCGTCGGAAGTGTGGACAGCGCATACGCCGTCGGCATCGGTCTGGATCTCCAGTACTCGCGCTCCGACCTGGGTGCGTGCCCCGAGTCGGCGCGCCGCCGAGGCATAACCCTGCACGACGGCCTCGGGTGCGGCGAACCCTTCCCAGGCGCAGAACGTCGCGCCGACGATATCGTCGGTGTGGAGCTCACCCACCATGGGGCGAACCTGCTCGGTGTCGAGTACCTCGGTTGGAATACCGAGTGCCCGTTGTCTTTCCGCTGCCGCGGTGAAACTGGCGAGGTCGGCGGCGTTGTCCAGCAGGAACAGATAGCCGACCTGCTTGAAGTCGATCGGTACGCCCGTCATGTCCTCGAATGTGAGGAACTCCGGAAGTGAGCGCAACGCCAGGCGCGTATTGACCTCGTCCCCGTGCTGCAGCCGGATACCGCCGGCGGCTTTCGACGTCGAGCCCGAGCCCAGGCTGTCGGCTTCCAGCAGCACGACATCGGTCATGCCGAGGGCCGCCAAATGGTACAGCGCGCTGGTTCCGACACAGCCGCCACCAATGATCACCGCGTCCGCGACTCGCATGGATCGAAAGTAGCCTTTTGATTCTTGGTTGTCAAAATTTTTAATCTGTAGTTTTATGAAGGACGAGGTCAGATGGCCTCCAACACCACGGGAGGAAGTCATGACCGTCCAGCCGGCGCTCATCGATGGCAAGGCCGTACTGGCCCGGGAAACGCTTGATGTCCTCGACCCCGCGACGGGGGAGCGCCTTGCGCAGACCACCCGAGGGACGGCAGCGGAGATCGACGCAGCGGTCGACGCCGCGCGCGGGGCGAGCGCGGCCTGGTCACGCACCCCGGTCGCGGGACGTTCGGCAACTCTGCGCCGGATCGGCGAGCTGATCCAGCGCGACGCCGAGGATCTCGCAGTGCTGGAGAGCAGCGACACCGGTAAGCCGCTGACGCAGGCCCGCGCCGACGTCGCAGTGGCGGCACGGTATTTCGAGTTCTACGCCAACACCGTCGAAGCGTTCTACGGTGACAGTCTGCCGCCCAACGGCGATTTCATCGCCTACACACGGCACGAGCCGTTCGGCGTGACCGGACACATCATCCCGTGGAATTACCCGCTGCAGATCGGCTGCCGCACCATCGCGCCTGCCGTCGCCGTCGGTAACTGCGCTGTGGTGAAACCTGCTGAAGATGCGCCACTTTCGGTGATCCGTGTCGCGGAGCTGGCGCTGGAGGCCGGGCTTCCGCCGGGTGTGCTGAACGTGGTGCCCGGCCTCGGCGAGGAAGCGGGCGACGCGCTGGCGCGGCATCCTGGCATCGATCACCTGGCGTTCACCGGGTCGGTGCAGGTGGGATCCATGGTCGCGCATGCCGCGGCCGACAATGTGGTGCCGGTGTCTCTGGAACTCGGTGGGAAGTCGCCCAATATCGTGTTCGCCGACGCCGATGTCGACGCCGCCGTGCCCGTGATCGTCAAATCGATGCTGCAGAACGCGGGCCAGACGTGTTCGGCGGGATCACGGCTGCTGGTGCACGCCGCGATATACGGCCGCGTTCTGGATGCGGTGGCGGACAGGCTTCGTCAGGTCACCATCGGCGCCGGGACGGCCGACCCCGACCTCGGGCCGTTGATCTCGGCGCGTCAACGCGACAGAGTGACGGCCATCGTCGAGCGAGCGGGCGTCGGCGGCGCCGTCCAGCGCACGGGTCCGGGCACCGTCACGGTTCCCGACCGGGGATTCTTCTTCGCCCCAACGCTGTTCGCCGATGTCGATCCCGCTGCGGAGATCGCGCGCGAAGAGGTGTTCGGCCCGGTGGTCGCCGCGACGCCGTTCGCCACGGTCGAGGAGGCGCTGACGTTGGCCAACGGTACCGACTACGGTCTGATCGCCGCCGTCTGGACCACGGACCTCGACACGGCCCACACCATGGCCGAAGGTATCCGGGCCGGGCAGGTGTACCTCAACACCTACGGCGCCGGCGGCGGCGTCGAATACCCCTTCGGTGGCGTGAAGAAGTCCGGCTACGGCCGGGAGAAGGGTTTCGAGGCGCTCGGCGCGTTCTGCCAGACCAAGGCAGTGATCCTCAAGGTCGGCCGCGCATGACGGCCGGTCTGTCGCTGCTCGCCGGGGTCCGCGTCGTCGACTTCACCCAGGCCCTGTCGGGTCCGTATTGCACGTTGATGCTCGCCGACCTCGGGGCCGAAGTCACCAAAGTCGAGAATCCGGGCCGCGGTGACGACTCGCGGCACTGGGGGCCACCGCATGTCGGTGAGGACGCCGCATATTTCATGGCGGTCAACCGCAACAAACGCAGCGTCACCTTGGACCTCAAGGTGCCCGACGATCTGGCAACCGCGCGCACCCTGATCGCCGGCGCCGACGTCATGGTGGAGAACTGGCGGCCCGGCACCGCCGACCGGTTGGGCCTCGGGGCCGCGTCGCTGCGCGCCGACCATCCCGGGCTGATCGTCTGCTCCATCAGCGGTTTCGGTCGAACGGGCAGTCCGCGGTCGGGTTACGACCAGATCGTGCAGGGCACCAGCGGTGTCATGTCATTGACGGGAGCCCCAGGCGAACCGACCAAGTGGGGTGTGCCTGTGGGCGATATCGCCGCCGGCATGTTCGCCGCGTACGCGATCGCCGCGGCGCTGTATGAACGACGCGAGACCGGCCGTGGCCGCACCATCGACATCGCGATGCAGGACTGCCTGGTGTCCATGCTCACCCATCACGGTGCCCGCTATCTCAACGGTGGTCCGGTGCCAGTCACGGCTCACAACGGCCACCCCACCATCGCGCCCTACGGGCTGTTCCACACTGCCGATGGTCATCTCAACATCTGCGTCGGCAACGACTCGCAGTTCCAGCGGTTCTGCCGCGCCCTGGACTGCCAGCACCTGGCCGCCGACCCCCGGTTCGGCACCAACGCAGAGCGGCTGGCCCACCGGGCGCAGCTGCTCGCCGAGATCGACGCCGTATTGTCCAGGCACACCTGCGACGCGGTCCTCGAGGCGCTCGACGCGGTCGGGGTCCCGGCCGGTCGCGTCGCGGACGTCGCCGAGGTACTCGATGATCCCGCGACCAACGAGCGCGGGATGATCATCGAATTCGAGCGCGACGACTGCGGTTCCGCGCGTGTACTCAACACTCCGTGCGCGTTCGACGGTGTCCGGCCCGCGCTGCGGCTGGCTCCACCGCGACTCGGCGAACACAACAGCATCCTCGACAGGGAAGGACACCGGCGTGAGTCACTTGTGTGAGACCGACGGTTTGAGCGACGACCAGAAGCAGATCCTCAAGGCGACAAGAGAGTTCGTCGAAGAGCAGATCCTGCCGGTGGCCACCGATCTCGAACATGCCGACGAATATCCGACGCAGATCGTCGAGGGCATGCGTGAGCTCGGCATCTTCGGGCTGATGATCCCCGAGCAGTACGGCGGACTCGGTGAGTCGTTGCTGACCTATGCGCTCGTGGTCGAGGAGATTGCGCGGGGGTGGATGAGTGTCTCGGGAATCATCAACACCCACTTCATCGTCGCCTACATGCTCAACCAGCACGGCACCGATGAGCAGAAACGTCGCTACCTTCCGAGGATGGCGAACGGCGAGGTGCGCGGTGCCTTCTCGATGTCCGAACCCGCTGTCGGATCGGACGTTTCCCGGATCACCACCAAAGCGATGCGCGACGCCGATGGCTACAGCATCACCGGGCAGAAGATGTGGCTCACCAATGGTGGCTCGGCGAATCTGGTTGCAGTGCTGGCGAAGACCGATGAAGGCGACGAGTCGGTCTACCGCAACATGACCACGTTCCTGGTCGACAAGGAGTCTGGTTTCGGCGAGACCGCGCAGGGTGTCACCGTGCCGGGTCGCATCGACAAGATGGGCTACAAAGGCGTCGACACCACCGAGCTGATCCTGGATCAGCACCGCACCACTGCCGCCCAGATCCTCGGCGGAACACCCGGCAGGGGTTTCTACCAGATGATGGACGGCGTCGAGGTCGGGCGCGTCAACGTGGCCGCGCGCGCTGTCGGCGTCGCCAACCGCGCCTTCGAGCTGGGCGTCGAATATGCGCAATTACGAACCGCTTTCGGCAAGCCCATCGTCGAGCATCAGGCGATCCTGTTCCGCATCGCGGAAATGGCCACGAAGGTCGAGGCCGCCCATCAGATGGTCGTGCGCGCGGCCCGACGGAAGGACTCCGGACACCGGAACGACCTGGAGGCAGGGATGGCCAAGTACCTCGCCGCGGAGTACTGCCACGAGGTCGTCGAGAGCAGCTTCCGTATCCACGGCGGATACGGGTACTCCAAGGAATACGAGATCGAACGGCTCTACCGGGAGGCGCCGATGCTGCTGATCGGGGAGGGCACCTCGGAGATCCAGCGCATGATCATCGGGCGTCGCGTCGTCGAGAATCACCGCGTCGGCGCGGCGAGGCGGGTGTCATGACAACCGATCTGGCCACCACGCTGGCAGCGGAACTCGCCGAGGCCGGTGCCGACACCGTCTTCGGAATGCCGGGCGGCGGAAACAATCTGGACTTCATCGGCGCCGCCGAAGCGGCCGGCCTGCGGTTCGTGCTGGCGCACGGCGAGACCGAGGCGGCGATCATGGCGTCGGTGTACGGCGACCTGACCGGCACACCTCCGGTATGTGTCGTGACCCGCGGCCCCGGTGCCGCGAGCACCGTCAATGGTGTGGCCAACGCCCTGCTGGACCGTCAGCAACTCGTGCTGATCACCGATGCGGTCAGCGCCACCGACTACCGGCGCATCGCCCACCAACGTCTGGATCAGCGGGCCCTACTGGGGACGGTGACCAAGGCCAGCGCCACCGTGGGCACCGGTGACGTCGCCGCCGCCGCGCGCCAGGCGATCGCCACGGCCATGGCCGATCCGCCGGGACCCGTCCACCTCGACTACGACCCGGCGGCGATGTCGTCACCGCCGGAGCCGGAAATTGCCTCTGCCGACCAGGATTGGACCGAGGCCGACCGGCTGGCCACACTTCTGCGAGGCGCGCGTCGGCCCGTGGTGCTCCTCGGTGTCGGGGCCCGACGCGTCGCCGGGCCGGTGCGGGCGCTGCTCGACGGCTCACCGGTGCCGGTGCTGATGACCTACCGAGCCAAAGGCGTCATCGCGGACTCGGCCGCCAATGACGCAGGCCTGTTGACCGGCGCGACCACGGAGGCGCCGATCCTGGCGGCGGCCGACCTCATCATCGCGATCGGTGTCGACAGCGTCGAGTTGATCCCCAACGCCTGGCCCTACCCGGCTCCGGTGGTGAGCATCGCGGGGTGGACCGACACCAGTCCTTATCTGGTGCCGGAGGTCGAGCTCGTCGGTGACCTAGACAAACTCGTGGCGCTGCTGGCCGAACACTGGCCCACCGTCGATTGGGCGCCCACCGCAGGCAATGATCACCGCGATGCCGAACTGGCTCGCCTTCAGGCAGCCGGCGCGACGGTCACCGGGCTTGCGCCACAACGTGTGGTGCGGAGTGCCCGCGCTGCCGCGCCGCCCGGCAGTACCGCCACCGTCGACGCCGGGGCGCACATGCTGTGCGCGATGTCGTTGTGGGCCGCCGAGGATTTCGATGAAACGGTGATCTCGTCAGGCCTGGCCACCATGGGATTCGCGTTGCCCGCCGCCATCGGAGCGGCGCTGGCCAGACCCGGCCGGCGCGTCGTGTGCTTCACCGGGGACGGCGGCCTCGGAATGTGCCTGGGCGAATTGGAGACCCTCAACCGGCTCCGACTGCCCGTCACAGTGGTGGTGTTCAACGACTCGCGGCTCAGCCTCATCGCGATCAAAGCCAAACCGGACGGCAACGGGGGCGACAACGCCATCGGCTACCAGGACATCGACTTCGCCACGGTGGCACAGGGTTACGGTTTGCTGGCCAGGCGCGCACCGACCGTCGCCGATCTCGATACTGCGCTGTCGGCGGCTCTGCGCCACGACGGTCCGGCCCTGATCGACGTCCGTGTCGATCCGTCGGGTTACCGCGACGTCCTCGACGTCATCCGCGGGCAAAGGACCAGTGGGTAACACTTTGTAGTCTAATATTTGAAACATTCTCATAGTGCGTCGCCGCATCACAGGGTTGCCGCGGCCCTGACTGAGGAGGGGTAATGGCGACACGGTCGACGGCCATGAAAGCGAGCCTGGCTGCTGAAGCTCAGGACGCGGACTTCGACGACGAGCTGCTGGCGCCCACCCGGATGTTGCTGTTCGCCCCCCTCGGATCGACCGATATGCCGAGCGCGATTGTGCACCGGTTGCGGGCGGCGATCGGATTGGGCCTGCTGCCCGACGGAAAGCGGCTGCCCAAAGAGGCCGACCTGGCGAGCGAGCTGGGCGTCACGACGTTCGCGCTTCGCGAGGCCCTCGCCGAATTACGCAATCAGGGCCTGCTCGTCACCAAGGCCGGGAAATACGGTGGCAGTTTCGTCACGTACCCCGCCGACAGTGAGCAACTCGAGCAGGACGAGCTGATCGAGCTGTCGTCGGCCGAACTGCGTGACGTCGGGGACTGGCGCCAGATGCTCGCGGCGCATGCGGCAGCGCTGGCCGCGCAACGCGCTTCGGAATCGAACATCAAGATGCTCGGTGCCTATGCGACGCGTGTGAAGGAGGCGCAGAGCAGCCTCGATGCCCGGCGCGCACACGGCCGTTTCCTGCTCGAGCTCGCCGCGTCTGCGCAGTCGATGCGCATGACCCGAGCTGAGTTCGCCGTCCATGAACAGATCGACTGGTTGTTCGGGCTGGTGCTTCAGACGCCGCAGGAGCGGGCCGCCAGTGCCGCAGGGCTGACCGATATCGCCGAGGCGGTGCGCTCGCGTGACCCGCAGAAGGCGCAGGCCGACACCGAGGCGTACATCAGCCGGCTGCTGGCGCGCTTGGCGCGGCTGCGTTTCGAGCGGATCGCCGCCCAGCGCGACCAGAACCGGGCGACCGGCTCGGCGACGCTGGCCGGCGAGATCGCGGTGATCGTCGACGGGCTGCTCGACGTCCTCGGTGGCATCGCCGACGACACCGGACCGGCCCTGGCCGCCGGAGGCACGTTCGCGTCAGTGCGCAGTCAGCTGTCGTTGGCGGCACTGCGGCGCATCGAGGAGTTCCCGGCCTTCGTCAAGGGTATGGGCATCATCGCCGAGGTCGGCGTGGTCCCCGACCATCCGTACTGGATCCAGTGGTGGCAGCGCACCGAGACCGGCCCACTTGCCGACAACCACCACGTGCTGGACCCGACGCGTGAGGACTTCTACGACTATGAGTCACGGGAATTCGTCGACATCCCGCGCCGTGAGCGGGTGCCATGCGCCTACGGTCCGTACATCGACTACGGCGGTGTGGACGATTTCGATCTGACCATCACCGCGCCCATCGTCGTCGACGACGTGTTCTACGGGGTCTCATGCGCCGACATCCTGGTGGCCGACCTGGAGTCGTGGCTGTCACCACTGCTGGCCGCGGAGGGCGAGTCGTATCTCATCAATGCCGACGGTCGCGTGATCGTGTCCAACTCGGCCACGCACGGGGCCGGGGACCTCATGACCGTCGACGACGGCTTCGAGGTCCATGAGTTCGCGCCGTTCGGGTGGCGGCTCCTGACGCGTTCAACTGCGGATTAGCGGCGCGGGTGCATCGGAATCACAATAATTCGTTTTCAAATCCTTGACTTCTAATATTCACGCTGCGTACTGTTCGAGTACGCGCGACAGACAGCCCGTCGCGCCTGTCAGGTCAAGGAGTTCTACCTGTGTTGACCAGCGACGAAGTAGCAGCCTTGGCCCGCGTGGCCGCTGTCCTGCTGCCCGGTGACGAGACGGCCCCCAGTGCGGCGTCGATCACCGAACTGCCGGTACTCATCGCCCGCGCCGCCGACGCGATCGGCCCCGAGATCGAAGCGCTGCGCGCCGCCGTGGCGCTACTGCCCGATGACCCCACCTGGGGTGCCGTGCGCGCATACGCCGAGGCCCATCCGGGTGATTTCGACGTGGTGTCCGCCGTAGCCGCGGGAGCCTACTTCATGGCGCCGGATGCGTTGCGCGCCATCGGCTATCCACAGGGCGCTCGGAAGGCGCCGCGGATCGACCAGGCCGCCGACGAACTCAGTGGCGGCGTCCTCGATGACGTCATGGCACGCGAGCCGATGTTCAGGCAGGTGCCGGCATGAGCATCATCGACGATCTCACCGCCGACGTCCTCATCGTCGGCGCCGGTCCGTCAGGAGCCGTGGTGGCCCACACCCTGGCCTCGCGCGGCTTCTCGGTGGTGTGCCTGGAGCAGGGTGGCTGGGTCAACCCCGACGACATGCCGGGCAGCAAGCCCGAATTCGAGCTGTTGACCCGCACCCAGTGGCACTGGGAGCCCAATATCCGTGGGCGCCACGAGGATTACCCACTCAACATGTCCGACGCGAACGCACCGGTGAGCATGTTCGGTGCCGTCGGTGGATCCAGCGTCGTCTACGGCGCGCACTGGCAGCGGCTGCTGCCGTCGGACTTCCGGGTGCGCACCCTCGACGGCGTCGCCGACGACTGGCCCATCCGCTACGAGGACCTCGAGCCGTACTACGACCGCATCGACGAATTCATCGGTGTCGCCGGACTCGGTGGTGACCCGGCCTACCCGCCACAGGACTTCCCGCTGCCACCCCATCCGATCGGCAAGGGCGGCCTGCACATGGGCGCGGCGATGAACGCGCTGGGCTGGCACATCTGGCCCGGCACCCATGCCATCCCGTCGACGGCCTACAAGAACATGGGCCAGTGCGTGCGGTGGGGTGTCTGCGAACGCGGCTGCCCGGCAGGCGCGAAAGCCTCGTTCGACCTCGCGTTCTGGCCACATGCCACCGCAGCCGGCGCCAAGCTGGTCACCAACGCCCGCGTCGCGCGCATCACCACCGGTGCCGACGGGCTGGCCGACGGTGCGATCTGGCTCGACGCCGACGGCGTGGAACATCGCGTACATGCCAGTTCAGTGGTGTTGGCCGCCAATGGAATCGGGACGCCGCGGCTGCTGCTGATGTCCGAGATCGCCAACTCGTCGGGGCTGGTCGGTAAGAATCTGATGATCCACCCCAACCGTGGGGTGCTGGGCGTCTACGACGAGGAACTCGAGAGTTGGTACGGCCCGGCCGGGCAACTGCTGTACTCCCTGCAGTTCTACGAGACCGACGCCGCGCGCGGATTCCTGCGCGGCGCCAAGTGGAATCTGATGCCGCTGCCGGGTGTGCTCAATGTGCTCGACCTGTACCGCGATCGGCCCTTCGACGAGCGCTGGGGTAAGGCCGCGCACGCGCTGTCGCGGCGCGCGGGCAAGGGCATGATCTGGTACTGCAACATCGATGATCTGCCCGAGGAGACCAACACCGTCACCCTCGATGCCGCACTGACCGACAGCAGCGGCCTGCCCGCACCCAAGATCACCTACACACTGAGCGAGAATTCGCTTCGAATGCTGGACTTCATGACCGAAAAGATGACGGAGGCGCACCGGGCCGCGGGTGCCGTCGACACCTTCCTCGATCCGCTCGTGCCGTCCGGCCACCTGCTCGGCACCGCACGCATGGGTACCGATCCGGCGACGTCGGTGGTGGATCCGTTCGGACGCTCCCACGACGTGCCCAACCTGTTCATCGTCGACGGGTCGGTGATGGTCACCGGCGGTGGCATCAATCCGACGTCGACCATCGCGTCGTTCGCGCTGCGGGCGGCCGAGCACCTCGCCGACACGGCCGCGAATGTGCCCGCACGGGCCACCGCGCTCATCTGACCCGCATCCGCCGAGAACCTGGAGAACCGATGTCCAAGAGCACAATCGCCCCGCTCGGCCGTGAGTACTACACATCGGAGGAGATCTTCGCCCGCGAATACGAACGGATCTACTCCAAGGAGTGGATCTATGCCGGGCACATCTCGCAATTCCCCACCAAGGGGTCTTACCTCAAGATCGAGTACGGCGGCGAACAGATCGTCGTCGTCCGCGGCGAGGGCAACCAGTTCCACGCCAACCTCAACATCTGCAGACACCGCGGCTTCCGGTTGTGCGCGGAGCCCGCCGGCAAGGTGCGAGCATTCGTGTGCGGTTACCACCAATGGCGTTTCGAGCTCGATGGCACCCTCAAGAACGTGCCGAAGATGCCCGACGGTGAGTACTTCGACTACAAGGATTTCAATCTGCGCACCGCGCACGTCGAGGTGTGGCACGGGATGGTGTTCGTCAACCTGAGCGCCGAGCCGGTCGAGCCATTGGCGGTGCGATTCACGGCATTCGACGCCATGGTCGACTCGTTCGCCCCTGAGCGCACCAAGCTGGTTCACGAGAAGAGCTATCAGCTCAACGCGAACTGGAAAGTGGCCGTGGACAATGCGATGGAGTGTTACCACTGCCCGGCCACACATCGCACGCTGTGCGCCGTCGTCGATGTGCCGGGCTTGCTCGCCGACCTGAAGGACTGGCTCGCCGACGACGATGGGGACGGCCCCACCGACCTCGGACTCAGTGGGATGCGCATCCAGCAAGGGATGCAGACGCTGTCGGCCGACGGGACCCTGATCACCGACAAGCTGCTGGGCACCCACACCAGCGCCGACCTCGACCGCGCCGTCAGCGGCGGCGTGATGCTGGTCCCCAACTTCTTCTACGCGGCGTTCTACATCGACCACTGGTGGACCATCGCCATCCGGCCGGTCTCGGCCCACCACTGCGAATTGCTGTACTCCTGGTATGTCCGTGAAGACGCCGTCGAGGGCGAGGATTTCGACACCGACCGGCTGATCGAGGTCGGCCACACCACCCAGAGTGAGGACAACGTTCTCATCGAACGTACACAGGCCGGCATCGATTCTCAGTACTGGCAGCCGGGACCGCTCAGTCCGGATGCCGAGCCGGCGCTGCACGACTTCGCGCAGAACTACCTGAAGTACATGGCCTGAAAGGTATTTGACGTGACGTCCCCTGATGTCGTGATCATCGGATCTGGCCTCGCCGGCCTGACCGCCGCTCGTGACCTGCGCGACCGTGGCTTGAGCGTGACCGTGCTGGAGGCGCGCGAGCGTATCGGTGGTCGCACCTACACCCGAGGTATGCGCGGCCACGACGATCTGGTGGTCGAAGTCGGCGGCGCACATCTCAACCTGCGCGGCGAGGTGAACATGCGGCGCGAGATCGAACGCTATGACATCCCGGTGTACGCGCACTCGGACGCGGTCGCCGACATGCGCTTCGTCGTCGACGGGCAGCTGCGCCGCGGGCTGCCGGTGCCCGCGGCCGAACTGTCGGCCCTGGAGCGTGCGGTGATCCGGATGGCGACCGATGCGCGCCGGCTGAACCCCGCTGTGCGCCTGGCTTTCCAACCGGTCGACGATCTGGACATCTCGATCGCGGACTACTTCGGTCAGCTCGACCTGCCGCCGCAGACCTATGACTTCGTGGTCGGCGTGCTGGCCGGGTGGATCCAGGCCGACCCCGAGCGCACGACGGTCCTACCGCTGTTGCAGGCGGTGCTCAGCTGTGGCGGCAGCCCGATCGACACGTTCTTCGGGACATTCGGCGAAGGTTTCGTCAACGGTGTCACTGATCTGGTGAACGCCCTTGCCGGTGCCGATCTGGACGTGCGGCTCGGCGCGCGCGTCACGCATATCGCGCACGACGGAAAGCTGGTGACCGTCACCACGTCCGACGGCCGGACCGTCAACGCGCCCGCATGTGTGGTCGCCGTGCCGGTCTGGACGTTGGGCGACATCGCTTTCGAACCGGCGCTCGGTGCCGACAAACAGGACATGCTTGCCGAGGAGCACCACATCAAGGGTGTCAAGCGCATCTTCCTGGTCGAGGGTGTCCCGGCCGGCTTCTTCGGCGTCGGTGGGTTGACGTCCAAACTCCAGTGGCTTTTCGAGGACCGCATGCTCGACGATGGGCGATCGTTGCTGGTCGGATTCTCGCTGTACGAAGACCTCGCGGGCAACGACGTCGCGTTGGCGCAGCAGGCGATCGAACAGTACGTGCCCGGCGCCCGTGTTCTCGCCGTCGACGGTGAGGACTGGTACGGCGACCCGCTGACCCGTGGCATCGTCGGCTTCTGCCCGAC
>CAMFLL010000148.1 GCA_945957405.1 uncultured Mycolicibacterium sp.
TTCGACGACTTCGCCCGGCGCGTCGGCATGACCAGGACGGCAACCTCGACCAGACTCTCAGAACTCATCGAAGCCGGACTGCTTGCCAAGAAGCCGTACCACGAACCTGGCCGGCGCAGCCGCGACGAGTACGTGCTCACCGACGCCGGCCGGGCGTTCACCTCGGTGATGTGGGCGATGTTCGAATGGGGTCGCGAGCACCTCGATGAGTCGACCAGACTGCGGCTGATCCATCGCGACTGCGGCGCCGAGGTGAGCGTGCAGATCCGGTGCGCCAAGCGGCACAACGTCACACCCGACAAACTGGCCCTCGCGATGACCGGCGACTGAGAAGCCGACGGAACAAAATGCGCCCGCCCAACGCTTTCCGATGTGTGAACAGCGATTGCGGCCTTGCCACCACGCAGATGTGGGTGTTCCTCGACGGCGAGTGCCCACCGGAACTGGACCGGACGCTGGTCGACCATATCGGCGTGTGCCAGGGGTGCTGGGCGCACTACATGACCGAAGCGCGCATCAAGAAGATGATCGCCACGAAGTGCGGCGGCGAGCATGCCCCCGAACGATTGCACCGGTATTGGTCTACGCGAGGTGCTGACGGCTGACGGCGGTGATGCGTTTGACCGCGTCCGCGGTAGTCCACACGGCGTTTGCCATGAAGCGGTAGTTGATCATGGCGGCTTCGTAGCCGTCACCTTCTTCGTTGACCGCTCCCGCGATGGCGTCGCGCACCATCGCCACCTCGAAGCCACGGTCGATCAGGTCCCGCATGTGGCCCTCCAGGCACAGATTGCCGACTGGCCCCGCCATGACCACCTTCTCGATCCGACGCATCCGCAATTGCAGGATCAGGTCGTTGGCCTCACTCGAGTAGTACTTGTGCGGTGACGTGTTGGCCGTCTGACCGTCTTGAAGGTACTTGCGGAACCGCTCCGGGAAATCGGCTCGCGATCCCGCAAAACCTTCCAGGCTCAGCGGGTCCTTGCGCAGGACGAAGCCGATACCAGCCAGATAGTCGGCCATCGCACCGGCCGGCGCGATCCACTGACCGTCAGTCGGATAAAAATAGTGCGGGGAATGCACCACGGGGGTACCGCTGGCCTTGGCGGCGACCAGCAGCTCTTCGAGATGATCGTGTACGCCTTCGCTTTTCAGCCGATCGGCGATCATCTGGTAGTAGCCACCATCTTCGGACAGGAACTCGTTCTGCATGTCCACCAGCACCAGCGCCGTGTGCGCGTCGTCGAGCTGCATCTCGGGGTTGCGGTGGGTGAACAATGCCATCTTCGTAGCTCCTCGCTCGCAGGACGCTGTGACGTTACGAGACACCGTCGCGGCCCCGCTGTCACAATCTTTGGCTGTTCGAATCCTGCGGCTCCACAGTGGCATACACCGTGGCCTGAATTTTGTGACAGCGCCGGTGCCGCCGACGCACCTACGCTCGACAAAAACAGATGATCTGCTGGGAGGGCAGCGTTGATGTCAACGGAACAGCTGTCGATGTTCGACGGGGATCAGCGGCGCGAAGAGCCTGCCGTGAACAGGGCCGCCTTCGACTCTGCGACCCACCACCAGCTCGATGATTTCTCGTCGATCACCCAGGTGCACGGACTCGTCGTCAGCGACGTCGAAATGATGGGCCAGATTGGGGATGCGCCTGGGTGGGAACAGCGCTCACGCTGGATGTATGACCGTAGGGTGGCCGAGCCACGCCTGACCAACGAATTTCGTGATCTGAGTCTCGCGCCTGCGATGCTGGTGGAATTGGCTGCCGCACTGTCTGATTATTGCGAGGTGCCCTACGACGGCGTCTGGATGAACTGGTACCGCGATCAACGCGACAGCACCAGCTGGCACGCCGACCGCCCGGCCAACCAGCCGTCGACGGCGGTGGTGCCGGTGGTGAGCCTCGGTGCCACCCGGCGCTTCCTGATCCGGCCCACCGGTGGCGGACAGAGCATCGCGTTCACGCCGCGCGGTGGCGACGTGCTGATCATGCGGGGGCGTTGTCAGCGTGACTGGCAGCACTGCGTGCCCAAACAACAGACGCCGGCGGCGGCTCGGATGAGCCTCAACTTCACCAGCAGCACCCAGGTGCGAGCCGCGTGAAGTGCCTCAGGCAGTGGACAACTCACTGTGCAGGTACGGCGTGATGTTGCCCATCGCACGGGTCACGTAGTCGTCCTTTTCGCCGACCGGCGCCACATAGTGCAGCGCAGCTTCCGCTGCGTCGAGACCTTCCAGGCGGGCGATCATCCACCCCGCGAGGTAGGCCGATGACAGACAACCGCCCGCAGTGGCGATATTTCCGCGGGCGAACAACGGTTGGTCGAGGACCTCGACACCGGCCGCCTGCACCCACGGCTTGGATGTCAGGTCGGTGCAGGCGGGCACGCCGTCGAGCAGACCGAGCTTGGCCAGGACCAGAGTGCCGGAACACTGAGCTCCGAGCAGTTGCCGGCCCGGGTCCAGCCGCAACTGCGCCATCAACGCCGGGTCCGCGACGACCTCGCGGGTCTGCATGCCGCTGCCGACGATCACCGCGTCCGCGGTGGATGCTTCGTCGAGCGACACATGTGACTCGATCACCACGCCGTTCATGGAGCGGACCCGTGGGCTGGGGCTGGCGATCGAGACACGCCAATCTGCCGTCTTCACCCGATTGAGAACACCGAGTGCGATGAGGGAGTCGAGTTCGTTGTAGCCCTCGAAGGTGAGGATCGCGATGTGCATGCCGACAGCGTATTGCGAGTGATCCAATACGTTCAAAGAATTGTCATGCATACAATCACGGGGTGGCCCGCGCTCGGTACAAAGACGTCGTCGACAGCTTCGCGGCCGACATCCGCGCGGGTGTGATTCCCCCGGGTACGCGCCTGCCCACCCATCGGGAGCTCGCAACACAGAGGGGTTTGGCCCTGGTCACCGCCACCCGGGTCTATGCCGAACTCGCGGCCATGGGCCTGGTCAGCGGTGAGGCCGGTCGCGGGACGTTCGTGCGGGAATCCACGCTGTCCTCGCGTGACGACCTCGAACAGCGTGCTTTCGCCGACGACGTCGTCGACTTGAACTTCAACTATCCATCGTTGCCCGAGCAGACCGACCTCCTGCGGAGTGCGTTGCGCGGTCTGGCCTCCTCGGGTGATCTGGCGGCGCTCCTGCGATACCAGTCCTACGGCGGGCGTTCCCATGAGCGCGCATCCGTGGCACTGCACCTCGAACAACGCGGGCTCACCGTGCCCGCCGATCAGGTGCTGATCGTCAGCGGCGCTCAGCATGGCCTGGCCATCACCGCGCTCGCGATGCTGCAGCCCGGTGACGTCGTCGCCGTCGATGCGTTGACCTACCCCGGCTTCAAGGTGCTTGCCCAGGTGCACGGCCTAGAATTGGCCCCGCTGCCCGCCGCAGCCGACGGTCCTGATCTGACGGCCCTGGCGCGGCTGTGTTCGACGCGTCGAGTCAAAGCGGTGTACACGATGCCGACGCTGCACAACCCACTGGGCTGGGTCACCCCGCTGCAGTCCCGTCGGCAACTGGTGGCGACGGCCCGCGAACACGGGCTGTTGATCATCGAGGACGCCGCCTACGCATACCTGGTGGACGACGCGCCGGCGCCGCTGGCAGCACTCGCGCCGGAGTCGACCATCTACGTCTCGGGGCTGTCGAAGAATGTCGCGACCGGCCTGCGGGTCGGATTTGTCGCCGCCCCAACGCAATTCATCGAGTCACTGACCCGCGCCATCCGCGCGACCACGTGGAACACACCGGCGCTGATGACGGCGATCGCGACCGGGTGGCTCAACGACGACACTGTCAGCCGCCTGGAAACGCAGAAGCGCGCCGACGCCAGGCGCCGCCAAACCGTCGCGCGGGAGATCCTCGATGGCCTGGACATCCTCGGTCATCCGTCGTCGTACTTTCTGTGGGTCAGGTTGCCCGGGGAGGCCAGGGCCGACCAGGTGGCCGTGGCACTCATACGCGACAACGTCGCGGTGTCCGTGGCGGAGCCATTCGCGACCACCAAGAATCCCCCACACGCGATCCGGCTGGCGCTCGGCTCGGTCAGCCTCGACGTCCTGGCGCAGTCCCTTCGAACGGTGAAACAGGTGATCGACGCCCACACCTACTGACGGAAGCTCAGCGGAGGTCCGCCCATCCCTGGATGGACACGGCGCCGGTGGCAACAATGGACTCATGGACCAAGGACAGCTGGCGGAATTCCTGCGTGTCCGCCGCGAAGCACTGACCCCCGCTGACGTGGGTCTACCTGCGGGGACGCGGCGGCGGACCGCTGGGCTGCGCCGCGAGGAGGTCGCGGCGTTGGCGGTGATCTCGACGGACTACTACTGCCGGATGGAGCAGCGGCGCGCCCCCAAACCGTCGACGGACGTGCTGGCGTCGTTGGCGCGGGCGCTGCGGTTGTCCGTCGATGAACGCGACCATCTCTACCGGTTGGCGGGGCACAACGCGCCGGCCCGCACCGTCGCCGGTGAGCATGTCAGCGCCGCCACGATGCGGATCCTGGAGCGGCTGCAGGACACTCCCGCGCAGGTGATGTCGGCGCTGGGCGAGACGCTGGTGCAGACCCCGCCTGCCAGAGCACTGCTGGGCGACGAGACGCGCTACGAAGGCATGGCCCGCAGCATCCTGTACCGGTGGTTCACCGACGACCATGCACGCCGCGTGTATCCCAGCGAAGACCATGCGGCGCTTGGTCGTTCGTTCACGGCAGCGGCACGGCTGGCCTATGCCCGTGATGGGGGCAGCTCCCGCGCCGCCCAGATCGTCGATGATCTGCGCACCCGCAGCACCGAGTTCGCCGAGTTGTGGAAACAACACGACGTCGACCAACCCCCCGAACTCGACAAGCGCATCGTCCATCCCACGCTGGGGGTGCTCGAGGTGCAGTGTCAGAGCCTCCACGATCCGGTGCAACTGCACACGCTGCTGGTCTTCACCGCCGAACCCGGAACACGCAGTCACGCCAGGCTCACGGCGCTGGGCGACAATCCCGAGGCTTACCTGCGGGACACCGCAGAGAGCGTCGCTGCCATCCAGGGACTGCCGATCAGCGGATGACCTGACACTGAACCCAGGCCGATGGGCGTGCCAGCGTTGAGTCGAAACCGACCGACGAAGGAGATCGCGTGTCGCCGAAGGCAACCGTGGAAGTGCCGGATCTGAGCGGCAGACTGGCCGTCGTCACCGGCGGTAGCGACGGTATCGGCCTCGGACTGGCCGGGCGGCTCGCCGCGGCAGGCGCCGAGGTGATCCTGCCGGTCCGCAACACCGACAAGGGGTGCGCCGCCGTCGACCGCATCAGAGCCGCCACCCCAGGCGCAGACGTGAGCATCCGCCGACTGGACCTGTCGTCGCTGCAGTCCGTCGCCGACCTGGCCGGTGAACTGATCACCGAGGGCCGACCGATCCACCTGCTGGTCAACAATGCGGGGATCATGAATCCACCGAGCCGCCAAACCACCACTGACGGTTTCGAATTGCAATGGGGCACAAATCATCTCGGACACTTTGCGCTGACGGCACGGCTACTGCCCGTACTACGGGCCGGTGGGGGGCGCGTCACGACGCAGAGCAGCATCGCGGCGGCGTCACACCGCATCAACTGGGATGATCCGAACTTCGAGGTGTCCTACTCCGCGGGCAGGGCGTACAGCCAGTCCAAGATCGCCAATCTGATGTTCGGGTTGGAGTTGGACCGCCGCAGCAGAGCGGCCGGGTGGGGAATCACCAGCACCATCTGCCACCCAGGGGTGACGGCCACCAATCTGCTGGCCGCACAGCCTCACATGGGCCGCACGCGTGACACTTTGTCGGTCCGCGTGATCCGGTTGCTCGCCAGGGCGGGTGTACTGCTGCAGACGGTTGACCAGGGCATGCTACCCGCGCTGTACGCCGCCGCGGACCCCGCTGCCGAATCGGGCAAGTTCTACGGCCCCAGCGGGTTTCGACACCTCTCCGGCCCGCCCGCCGAGCAGGAGGTGTACACCCCGGCCCGCGACCCAGCCGACGCGGCGCGGTTGTGGGATCTGTCCGAACAGCTGGTCGGAGTCACGTTCGCCATGTCATCGTGACAGATGAATGGTTTCACGGTACTGCGTAACAAGTGTTACATTCCCTATTGTGGCGAACCCAGACGCGCGGTGGATCCTGCTGTTCGTGCGCCTCCCGGCGGAACCGTCGCGACACCGGGTGGCGGTGTGGCGTGAACTGCGCCGGGCAGGCGCACTGTCACTGGGGCAGGGATCATGGGCCGTGCCCGACGCCGCCGCGTTCACCGAAGGCATCAACCGTGCCGTCGAGATGGCCGAGCGCGGCGACGGCGACGTCGTGGTGCTCTCCGCGGTAGGCCGGGCCGAACGCGATGAGGCCCGCCTCGTCACACTGTTCACCGATGAACGCGAGGACGAATGGTCGGAGTTCATCGCAGACTGCGGCAAGTTCGACGTTGAGATCGACCGCGAAATCGGGCAGGCCAAGTTCACCCTCGCCGAACTCGAGGAAGAAGAACAGAGCCTGGAACGGTTGCGCCGCTGGCATCGCACCATCAAGTCACGCGACATCTTCGGAGCGCCGTCCGCCACCGAAGCCGACCACCGGTTGAAGCACTGCCAGGAGCGGCTGGCCGACTACACCGAGCGCGTCTTCGAAGCGCTCCATCAACTCTGAGATGCCGACCTCGGACCAGGCGCGCCACCAGTATTGGCCGCTCTATGCGGCCGGATTCGTCACGGCATTCGGTGCGCACTCCATCGCGGCCAATCTCGGCACGTACGGTCAACAGCACCAGGCAAGCCTGCTGACAATCGGCCTGCTCCTGGCCGTCTACGACGGCGCCGAGGTAGTCCTCAAGCCCGTATTCGGCACACTCGTGGACCGGGTGGGTCCACGCCCGGTCCTGATCGGCGGTCTCATCGGATTCGCTGTCGCATCAGCAGCATTCGTCGCCGCCGGCGATCCCGGCCTGCTCGGCGTGGTCCGATTCGGGCAGGGCGCGGCCGCCGCGGCATTCTCACCGGCGGCATCGACGCTGGTCGCACGCCTCACGCCGGCGGGCGGCCACGGGCGGCGCTTCGGCAGTTACGGTGCGTGGAAGGGACTGGGCTACACGCTGGGCCCGCTGCTCGGCGGTGGCCTGGTGACACTCGGCGGGTATGACGCGCTGTTCGCGACCCTGGCCGGCCTGGCTGTCATCGTCGCGGTCTGGGTGGTGTGCGTGGTCCGCCGGGTGGAACCACTGCCGCGCCGACGCTCGACGGTGGTCGACTTGGTTCGCCGTCTGACGCGACGCGGATTCCTGGTGCCCACCCTGGTACTCGCCGCGGCCACGGCCGCGTTGTCCATCGGCGTCGGATTCCTGCCGATCCTCGCGGCGTCCGCCGGCGCCAACGCCTTGGCCGGCGGGGCGATGGTGTCCGCGCTGTCGGCCTGCGCGGCACTGTCTCAACCGTGGGCGGGCCGCGCATTTGATGGTGACCGGCTCAGCTATCGAGTGGGCACCACGGCCGGCCTCGCGTTGTGCGTTGCGGGATTCCTCATCGCGGCGTCGGTCGCCGGCCCCGTGGGGTTGATCATCGGTGCCATCACCATCGGCCTGGGCGCCGGCGTCCTCACGCCGCTGGGGTTCGCCGCCCTGGCGGCGTCGGCGCCGGCCGAACGGCTGGGCGAGACGATGGGATCAGCCGAAGTCGGGCGTGAACTCGGCGATGCCGGCGGGCCCATACTGGTCGGCGCCATCGCCGCCGCCAGCACGTTGGGTGCGGGCCTCGTGGGCGCCGCGGTGCTGATGGCGGTCGCCGCCGTGATTGCCCCGACGGGCTTCAAACAGACTGCCGCTGAAGCAGAAAGCTGATCACGGCTCGGTGAGCACCTGGACATTCACCAGAGACCGCTGCCCGTGGAAGGCCTCACGGCCGTGGAGCGTCCGGCGATTGTCCAGGAGGAGGAGTTCACCTTCACTCCACTCGTGGTAGTAGCAGTACCTCTCGCTGAGGATCGCAGTACGAAGCGTATCGACCATCGTCTGGAACTCCTCGTCTTCGATACCGGGGATACGGATGAGCCAACTCGGCTTCTCCCCCGGCGCGTACGGGAACACGACGTTCAGATAGCTCGTGCCACCGACCTCGATGAAACCGGGGATCGGATGCCAGGTGTCGGCCGGCTTGGTGTAGTAGCTGTCGACCGGCTTGGCCTCGATGCCCTTCTCGCGGATGATGTCGAGGATCGGCGGCGGAACCTCCGTCATAGCGCTCGCGATATCGGAGATGAAGGTACGGCCACCGGTCACATTCCGGTGTTCCACGCAGCAAATGCCCACCAGCGCAATATCGTTGCCCATGAGCGGGCCGTCCCGGTGCAGCGGCATGAACCCCTCACCGAGCAGCACCTCTTTCTTCTGCGAACCATCGAGCTTGAGGACGCCGTCCTCCCTCCGGTCGTTGTGCACCAAGGGCCCGAACTGGCCGAGATGCCGGCGTACATCGCTCACGCTGAGCGGATGCCGCGTGAACACGAGCCATTGATAGGTGTCGATCAGATCTTCGAGCTCTCGGACCGAGAAGTCCAGGAACGAGCGATCATCGATGGTCGCACCCCGGCCCGACTGCGTGAGCGGTTCATAGGCTGTGTTGGACAACATGATCGGGTTGGCCTTTCTGTGTCATGATCTTCGACTTCAGGATCTTGCCCATCGGGCTTTTCGGAAGTGCCGACCACACGACGCAGCGCTTCGGCAGTTTGTGGTCGGACAGGGCGCTGCGCAGCTCGGTGATGAGCAAGGCCTGCATACCTTCTCGCGGCGCTGTGGGGTCGGTGGGAACGATGTGCGCGACGATCCGCTCGGTTCCGGTCTCGTCCCGCTCCGCGAGTACGGCGCACTCCTTGACCCAGGAGAGGCCGATGATCGCCTTCTCCACCTCGGCGGCAAACACTTTGAAGCCGTTCACCTTGATGAAATCCTCTTTGCGGCCGACGACGTGGAACAGGCCATCCCGGTCCACTGACACGATGTCGCCGGTGTAGAGCCAGCCATCCCTCAGCTTCGCGCGCGTGGCCTCCTCATTGTCGAGGTAGCCCGCGAACATCGCCCTGGACCGGACGACAAGCTCGCCACCTTCGGCGATCCTCCACTCGACACCCTCGACGGGCCGTCCCACCGAATGGTCGGTGAACTGCTCGCCGTCGTGGCGATTCATGCAGATCGCATGCAGCTCCGCGAGCCCGTAGATCTGTTGGATTCGCACACCGAAACGCGAATGGAACTCTTCGGCGGTGGATCTCGCCAGTGGTGCGCTCCCGCATGCGGCGAGCCGCAGCGCTGTCAGATCCGGCGGCACGGTGAGGGACAGCTTCACCGCGGCGTCGTAGAACGCGGGAATCGAGCTGAAGAACGTGATGCCGTGCTGCGCGATCTCTTCGAGGATGTAGAGCGGGAAGGCGTACCTGGGTGACTTCAGGAACAACGTCCCGCCCGCCATCATGGTTGGCAGCGCCAACGTCTCCGAGCCGTGCGGGTGACTCAGCGGCAAGGCGCAGAGCGTGCGATCTGCCGCGGTGAGCCCGAGCAACCGAACGTAGTACTGCGTCCGGTGGACGAGCGCCTCGTGCCCGATGAGGATGCCCTTCGACTGTCCTGTGGTGCCCGACGAGAACTGCAGGCAGCCAATCGTGGTGCCGACCGACGGCGGCGCGAGTCGGGCGGCCGTCACGGCCGTCACCGCTCCCGCCGCGTCCACACTGATGATGTTGTCGAACTGTTCCGGCAGACCCGACTGGTCGTCGTCACCCATGACCACCAGATTGCTTCCGGTGAGCGCGATGATGCCGTCGACTTCGGAGTCGGTGGCGCCCACGTCGATCGGCGCGAAAGCCGCGCCCAGCTGCGCGCTCGCGAGGACCGCGACGAGAAACGCCGGAGTGTTGTCCAGCTTGATGAGCACGACATGGCCCGGGCCAACTCCGATGGCCTTCAACGTGTGCGCGAGTGCGTCGGCGGTCATGCTGAGCTCGGCATAGGTCAGGCGGATGTCATCGGAGACAATGGCCAGACTGGTTGAACTGCTCTGATCGGCAAGAGACTTCGCGATGGACAGGGTCATCGGCGGTAGCTTCCCAGGAAGTTCTCGGGTACTTGGATGACATCGGATCCGGCGACGACGTAGGCGCCGCCGGGGTCGATCGGGCGGAAGTTGACCAGACCGTGGTCGAATACCTTTGTACCGTCGGGAATCGTCTGGCCCGGCGCGAAGATCATGTTGGTGCCCACGAAGCAGTCGTCGCCGACCGCGCTGCCGAGGAAGACCAGGTTCGAGGGGACTTTGGCACCGGCGATATTGGCGACGATGGCGCCGGACCCGACCAGAAAGTCCGCGAAGCCACCGGCACCTCCGAGAAGACCCCGTTCTCCGAACACGACGTTGTAGAGCGCGGGCGCGAAAATCGCCGTCTGGGAACCGAGGTAGCTGTTGGCGACATCGCATCCCATCACGAATGCACCCTCGCCGACGAATGCCATGGTGAGAGTTGACCGCTCACGAATCACAGCGCCGTTGCCGACCACCGAGGATCGCAGGTAGGCAAACGGCCCTATCACGACGTCGTCCCCGACGACGCAACCTTCGAGGATCGCGGTCGGATGGATACGCGTTCGCTTACCGATCGAATTCTGTCGCTTCCTGAACCACGTCCACGACGTCACGCGGGTCATGAGCCAGGGCGGGAGGACATGATGGAACGGCCGCAGCAGGTCGGCGACGTACTCCCGGCAATACAGGCTCGACGCGGTCAACAGATCGAACCAGTGCTCGAGCTGGATCCCGTAGTAGTCGATGACATAGGCGCGCATGTCCGCGATCTGGTCCACCCGCGCGGGAAGCTCCTGGGCCAGCTCGAGAAGAGTGCCCGGGGTCATTCTGAGCGGCTCGGCCTGCGTATCGCGGT
Source organism: uncultured Mycolicibacterium sp. (assembly GCA_945957405.1). GTDB lineage: Bacteria > Actinomycetota > Actinomycetes > Mycobacteriales > Mycobacteriaceae > Mycobacterium. The sequence continues at coordinate 10,960 of CAMFLL010000148.1, forward strand.
CCTCACCGACATAGTGCAGGGGTAGCGCGCGATAAGCCGTGGGCGCATCCACATCGCTGAGACAGGTGAAGGTGAAGCGTGCCGTGTCGATCTCGCATTGATAGGTGCGGCGACGGTCTGGGATCGCTTGCATGAAGGTGCGCAGCAGCCGGGTGGACACGACGAGGTCGTCCTGCACGATGAGCGATCCTGGTGCGATCGGGACCAGGCCGACGGTGTCGACATCGACTATTTCACAACCGATCTCGACCAGTTGCTCTCGCAGCCTCGAGCCGACCGTCGCGTTGTGCAACCGCACCTGCGACGCCGGCTTCTGAAATGGTGGCAGCGGCGCGGCGCTGCGGATCAGGTAGGCCTTCACAGCGCACCCATCAACGCCGCGACGTCGGCCACGGTTTCCGGGATGACCTTCCGCTCGGCGGCTCGCCGGCCCAGATCCACGTGATACAGGTTGTGGATTAGCACGGTGAACTCGACCAGGGCATTCGAGTCGAGGCCAAGGCCGTCGCGCAGCATCGTCGATGTGGTGATGTCGAGCTTGATCCCGAGAAGTGTCTGCAGTGCGCCGATCACCCTGCGCTCGTCCTCTGTCATGACGGCGCCGTCGTCAACCGCGTGACGCTGCTCAAGCACGTTTGAGGATCTTGTCGAAGTGCGACTTCCCGGTGTGCTGCTCGAAGGACGCGGCGTGGGCCTGCGAACCCGGTTCACGTACCTCTTCGAACGCAGCGATGAAGCGGCCGTTGTGGATACGCTTCGTCGTCACGTACGGCGTCCTCGGAAAGGCCGCGAGACGTCTGGCCACTCGCAGTGCGGTCGACTGCAGTTCATCGGGGGACGTGATCTCGTTCAGGAGCGACAACGCTCGGCCCGCCTCGGCGTCGATGAATTCGCAGTCGAGCAGGAGTTCGAGCATCTTGGCCCGACCCAGCAGCACTTCCAGGATCACCGAGCCCAGCGGGCAGGCGACACCGTTCTTGAGCTCGGGCATCGACAGCCGGCATTCGGTGGTGCCGATCCGCCAGTCGGACATCAGGGCGACCTGCAGTCCCTGGCCGATGGCGAAGCGATCCATCGCGGCGACCACCGGAATGTTGACGCTCAAGATGGCGATGTAGAGATCGATGATCTCCCCGAGCCAGGGGCGGACCTCGTCCTCGCGCTCCAGCACGGACACGTCGTTGAAATCGCCACCGACGCTGAATGATCGCCCCGCACCACCGGTCAGGACCAGTGCCGCGATCCGGGGCTCGGGCGAATGCTCGTCGGCGGCGACCTCTCGGCAGACGTCCATGAGATCCAGCGTCATGTCTCGGCAGAACGCATTCGTGTCCTTGTCTCGCCGGAACGTGACGCGGGCGATGCCGTCGTCCAGGTCGACCGTCAGGGTTTTGTACATGTGCTTCACGAGGCAACGCCCTCCGTCACTGTGCGGTCCAACAGGTTCTTCATCTGGGATATAGCCCGAGCGCTCTTCTGCTCGTACGCGGCGCTGCTGTGAATGCCGAGCGCCGACGAGAGCAACCGGTTGAATTGCGCGCCATCGGTCATCGCCTGCTTTTTTCGATGTGCGTACTGCGGGCCCAGATGTCCACGCTCGGATGCCATTCTCCTGAGCAGCACCTTCTCCTCGGTTCCGTCGAAGCTGAACTCGGGCGGTATGCGAAACGCGGCGTTCATGACCGCGGGATCCCAGAACAGGTGGTGGATCTCGATGCCGTGCGACCATGCGTAGAACGGCGCGAATTCGCCTGTCCAACAAGTTCGTTCGATCAACGACTGAAGGTCGTCGACCGCGGTGGCGGCCATGTACTGCTGATGTCGGAGCATCGACCCGAAGAGGAGGTCGGCCCCGTACCCGGTCACGATGTGCCGGACGTCGGCCGATGCGGCTGCGGCGAGGACGCCGAGTTGGGCGAGGATCTCGGCGGTCAATCCGTCCACCATCTCGTTGCAGAACACGGCGTTCTCGAAATGGGTCACGGCGTCCTGTGCATCGGCGGCAACTCGCGTGTGCTTCAGGCCGAGATGGAACGCGAGCGCTTCGGCCTCGGCGTACTCGTTGCCGAGATCCGTGCCGAGCGTGAAGGTCTGGACGTCCGGCTGGTGCGTGCGCGTCAGCGCGGTCGCCAGCGATGAGTCGATTCCACCCGAGACGAATGTGCCCCAGTTCGCGTCAGCGGCGCCGTCACCGCAGATCGCGGCCGCGGACTCGAGCAGGGCGGCGCCGAGAGCGTCCTCCCCCGCCGCCGGGGTCGCGAACATCGAGTTCGGCTGGTAGGTGACGGGCGGGCGTCGCTCCTCGGTCAGCTCCAGCGCCGGCGAGACGCGGAGGACTGCTCCCGGGTAGACCCGATGAACGCCGCGGTAGGGGCTGAAGTCGGCCGGGCGGCGGGCGCTCCGGAGGGCGTCGTCGTCGAGTTCGACCCGGACGTCCCGCAGCGCCAGCAGGCTCTTCACTTCACTGGTGATGACCACCCGTGAGTCGTCTTCGAAACACCAGAGGGGGAAGGTTCCCAGGGGATCGGTCTCGAACGTGAGGCCGCCGGGATCCACGGTGATGTCCAGCCACGCCGTCGAAGCTTTCTTCCGGGTGTCCGCGGGGATCAGGCATCCCGTCCCGGAGACCTTCGCGAGCGACGACACCCGCAGGACGCCGGCCGCGCCCCCGTGCATCGTGATCGGAATCCGGCGGATCGGCCCTCGGTAAGGGCACAGCAGCTCCCTGAGACGCAGCTCATCGACTGCGGATGTCACGCTCGTGGGTTCTTTGTGAAGGACACAGAGGACAGGCACCTGAGAATCGTCGCTCCGTTGCCACGCAGCGAACTCAGTAGTGCGCCACTGCAATGTGCTGCAGTACCCGGGCGGCACGGTCACGCGCCACGCAGCACCTCCGCCGATTCCAACCGTCGGGCATGGATGACCGGGTACACGGCGGCGGCCGCGACGAGGAGGAACACCGCGGCGGCGCCGGTGCGAAGCGGTAGTCCCAGCACATCCCAGTCGATGTTGATGCCGTACTGGACCGCCGAGTCCATCGCCCACAAGTACGCCAGCCCTGCACCACCGAGTCCACCGAACACGGCGGCCAGCAACGCGAGCAGTCCGGCGTGCGCGACGACCACGGCCTGTTCTTGTCCGGCGACCACACCGATCGCCCGCAGCGCGGCCCGCTCCCGCTTACGTTGCACGAGTCCGAGCACGAAGACATTGAGCACGCTCAGGCCGGCCGCGGTCATCACCACGTAGCCGGCATTCGTCAAAGGACTCAGGAAGCGGGTGATCCCCTGCGTCGCCGCCGAGCGCCACTGATCGTTGTCGTACACGACCAGTCCTGCCCCGAGGGCACCGAAATCGTCGCGGTGCGCGCTCGCATCCGTGTCCGAATGGAAGGCGACCGCGACCTGGTCGCAGACGGCTGCCCAGTCCGAGCGCGACAAGCTCTGTCTCACAAGGACGATATCGCCCACCGCGGCGTCGTTGACCACAAGAGACCGAAAGATGCCGGCCACCCGGTACTGCTTCGGCCCATCGACGGTGGGCAACTCGACGGTCGCACCCTCGGCCGCGCCGAGCCGGCCCGCCGCGACCTCGCTGAGACCGACCTCGCCATCCCCCAGCCCATGCCAAAACGCGTCCGGCGGCCCGATCGGCTGGTAGAGCGCCCGGCTGTACCAGTCGCCCGGCGTCACCCCGATGACGAGGCGCGACGAGGACCCCGACGAGATCGTCGACCGCCAGCGGGCCGACACCGGGCGCCCGTCCGCGGCCCCCGTCACCATGCCGACGGTGGCATCGGCCACGTGGCCGTCACGCTGATCGAGGATCGACTGGCCGGCGATCAACAGCGCGTTCGGCAACCGGTCCGGTTTCTCCGCCGCGATCTGACTGGCCCCCAGCAGCTGCATGGTGTGGGCCGCCACTGCCAACATGGCGCCGACCGCGAGCACCGCCGAGGAGAGGGCGAACAGCAAGGTGTAGCGACGAACATCGGCATTCAGCAGCCGCCCGACATCGGCACGCGCAACGGTGAGCAGCTCGGCCGACAAGCCGGCCACCCGCGGGGCGCTCCACACCGCCACCAACCCCAAGCCGAACATCCCCAGCGTCATGCCGTTGGTACCCACGTCCATCGGCAGCGATCCGCGCGCGACCATCCGGCACAGCACGAAGGCACCCACCATCATCGCTGCCCCGCAGGGCAGTGCCCACGTCGAGATCCTTCTGGCGTGCTGCACTCCGCCGGCGCCGGCCATCGAGGCCAGCGGGCCTTCGCGGGTCAGCCGCACCGCCGGTCCCGCCATGGCAATGACGCCGCACAGGATCCCCGCGACGGCCCCGACCACGATCAGAGCGGGTGTGAAGTGTGCTGTTGCGGTGGCACCCGATCCGGCCAACATGGCTTGTCCGAACCGGTCCACCAAGTGCCGCCCGAGCACAAATCCGCTGGGGACGCCGAGAACGCCACCGAGCAGACCGATCACCGCACCCTCGCCGAGCATCCCGCCGAACAGTCCGAGGGGTCTGATGCCGATGGCGCCCAGGGTCCCCATCACCGACCGCCGGTCCTCGAAGGCCAGCAGGATCGTGTTCAGGGCGATGAGGAAGCCGACCAGGATTCCGGCCATCAGGTTCAGGTTGAAGCTCTGTGCGGCGTTGGCGAGTACCGCCGGCTGATGCGGCCGGGGTGGGCCGGCCGTCGCGAGGCCGGCGATGACACGGTCGATATCGGCTCTGACATCAGCGTCCGGCCTGGGCAACACGAAGGCCGCGGTGGCGTAACCGGGCACCCCGACGATGCTCGCGGCGACGTCGACCGACGGGGCCATCAGCACGTACCCGTCGTTGATCCCCTTGACACGGTCGAACTCCGGAAATGTCCAGCCCAGGTGCGCCGAGCCTGGCGGAAGACCCGGTATGCGCAACTCGTCGCCGAGCCGCAGGCCGTGCCGTTCGGCGATGACGGTCGGAATCTGCAGTGGCATACCTGGGCCGGCGGCGGGCTTCTGGTCGCGGGCGCGTTGCTCGCAGTTGAACGACCCGACCAGCAGTTCGATCTGGCACGACCCGCCGAGCAGAAAGAAGCCCTGGGGACGTGATCCGTCGCCACCAGGAAGATCTACCGGGGTCAGGCCCGCCACCACCGGAACGACCGCCTCCGCTCCGGGCACCTCCGCACGCAGACGATCGACCGTCTCGACCGGCAATCGTGCGCTGACGTTGGGGATGACCTCAAGCACACCGGCATCGGCGGCGTGGGTCAACGCCGGACCGAACGCGTCGAACGGGCGGAAGATCTCTGATTTCAGGATCCAAACGCCAAGTACCACAGTGACTCCCAACGCGACGCCGATGACACTGAGCAGTGTCCGGCGCCAGTCGGCGATCAAAGCGGAGAGGTGGATCCGCCTGAACGACTGCCAGGCGGAGCGCAGCCGGCGCATCACCGGTCCACCGTCACACGAATTGGCCGCCGGGAGTGCAGTAGCGGACCACTGCGTCTCTTGTGGTCTCGACGCCGTACTACTTAGCTCATGACGCAGACGAGCCAAAGCTCCGAGGTCGGCGGGCTGCGGCCGCCGTTACAGATCCGACGAGACGGGCTCGACCCGGCGTCGGAGCTCAGCGGGGTCAGGGCAACCACCGGTCTGCGCACGTTTCTCAACGTGTTCGGCGTGCCGACCCACCTGGTCACCCGTTACCACGACGTCAAGGCGGTGTTGGCGGATCACAAACGGTTCTCCAATGCCCAACCCGCGGGTTTCGTGATGCCCGGCGCACCACCGCTGCTGACGGACGAGGTCACCGACCCCAGGGCCGGAAACCTGCTCGGGCTTGATCCGCCCGAACACCAGCGGCTGCGCCGGATGCTCACCGGCGAATTCACCGTCCGGCGGATGAAACGCCTTCAGCCGAGGATCGCCGACATCGTCGAAAGGCAGCTCGACGACATGGAAAAGCAAGGCGCGCCAGCTGATTTGGTGTCGATGTTCGCCCTACCGATCCCGTCGCTGGTGATCTGCGAACTGCTCGGCGTGCCCTACGC
>CAMFLL010000149.1 GCA_945957405.1 uncultured Mycolicibacterium sp.
CGAGATTCGCCTTAGTCTCGTGGGCTCGGAGATGTGTATAAGAGACAGAGACAGCAACGTCCGGTGCCCAAGATTGCTTGACCACGGGTAGATCGCCCACCGGCCCGGCTGCTGGCGGACCGTCGCGGCGAATTCAGCGATGGCCTCACTCGGTGTGAACGGTCGCGCCGGAGGAAGGTCATCGACGAACTCAACAGTGGCTGCGGCGATGGTCATCGGTCGCCACCAAGGGTGGCGGCGTCCGGCGTGTGGGCCTGCAGCTGATCACCTGACGCCGACGGTTCTCCTACGCTCGGACTGCTACCTACCGACGAAGGAGAAAAATCATGGCTGACCTCAGCCTCATCTCGAAGTTGCTCGACACCAAGGAGGGCAACGCTCCGATCACTGCGGACCTCGCCGGCAACATCTCCCGGATCATCGCTACCGGCGAGGCCTCCACCGACACTTACAGCGTCAGTGACGTGCTGATTGCCGTCGTCTTGCCGATCCACAAACTTGAGCTCGAGGTCACGCAGCTGCGAGGCAGTGACGACGGGTAGGCCCACCACACCGCGTAGGTGGTTGATGCGGTCAACATCAACCACCCACGCGCCTGACTCAGACCGCAGGGGCGGCCAATCGGCCTGGAGTTGCGCCCGATCGCGCGTCTCGCGCTTGCGCCACGCACCGCCCTCGGTGACGCCCGACGGCCGCGCCGCAGACGCGGCTCGTCGGACGCCCGCCTTACGCTGCAACTGCCGAGACGCGGCAAGGAACGCGCCGGCCACATAACGGGTTAGCGCCCGTGCACCGTAAGGAGATTCGGAATGGTCAGTAGCCGCCTCGACCTGGTCCGCGAAGGTATCCAGAACTGTCAGAGCGCGACCGCGAAGGTCAGTGGGCTCCGTTCGCATAGCGATCCGGCCATCAAGGAACTCGCGAACGCGATCCATTTCCTGTCGTTCGGGGTCCAGCAGATCGCCCTCGCGATCGCCGACCAAGGCCGCCACGACGATCTCCCCATCCAGCGAGCTCAGTAGCTGGCGCAGCACGCGGGCGTAACGCCGCGCCTCGGATGCGGCGCAAGGATTCAAGTAGGCACATAGCTGTCCATCGGCGACCCGCAACTGCGGCGCAGTCGGTAACCCCGTCATGCACTGGCCTGAGCCGGATTGACCACTGCTGCACGCCGGAAGATCTCGCCAACCTCGACGCCCAGAAATTCGGCGATGATCACAAGCTCCCGAGCGTCGAACTGGGATTGGCCGGTCATGCGGCGATGCATCGAGGTCCGTGAGATTCCTAATCGCTCTTGCAGCGCATGCTGCGGCCTGCGCTGACGAGCGAGTTCTGCTCGCACGTTCCCTGCAACGTCCAGCGTTTCCATAAATGGAACCTTGGCACCTTTGCGAGGGTCCCGTCAAGCAGAAGGGGATCTTTTTTGGAAACTAGTGTTCTTACAACCGTGTAGTGTTCCGAATTTGTTGCATGAGTTCCGTCATGAGTGCATCATTGACCTATGACGGAACTTCATGTGATCGACGGCGGACGGCCAGAGACACTCACAGAAGCAGTCGCAAAACGCCTTCGTGGGCAACTGGCCGAGCGGCGCATCAAGCACAAGCTGGTGATGGATAAGACTGGCTGGGGCAAGACCACCGTGTACCGGAAGGTAAACGGCATCTCTGCGCTCGACACCGACGAGATGGAGCTGCTCTGGCAGCTGTTCGGGATCTCGCCCACATTTCTACTAACGGGGCAGCCAGATACCCGGCCGTGGCCGGGTCCTGACGGTGGTGGGGTGGAGCCGCCTGGGAGAATCGAACTCCCGACCTATTCATTACGAGTGAATCGCTCTACCGACTGAGCTAAGGCGGCGTGCCCAGCGTGCCGGGCGCAGCAGAGTCTACGGCAGGCCGACCTGGCCGCCCAAACTCAATACATTCAGCTCCGCAACGCCTGGCCCACCGTGGCCACCATGGCGTCGACCGCGAACTTCGGTTTGACGTTTGTGGCCAAAGCCTCGCGGCATACGAGGACAGCTTCAATGCAGCGCAGCAGTCGATCCGGGCTGGCGTGGTCGGCCATGGCGGCGGCCCGGTCGGCCATGTCCGGATGATTCGCCGTCACCGATGCGGCGCCCACCGAGACCGCCAGCGCATCTCGGAAATACGTCGCAAGGTCGATCAGCGCGCGGTCGAGTGCATCGCGTGACGCCCGGGTCTGCCGCGATTTCTGCCGCTTTTCCAGGTCTTTCAGTGCCCCGGCCGCACCTCGCATGGTGCCTGCGGTGCCCTTGCCGGTGCCGCCGGCGCCCAGCGCCGTCCGAAGTTCCTCGGCTTCGGCCTCGTTGCGATCCTCGGTCAATGCCTTGGACTCGGCCTCCGCTGCGGCCACGAGTTCCTCGGCGGCGGCATAGGTGCGCGACGGTGTGGCGGCATCTCGGGCCAGGGCCAGCGCCCGCTTGCGTCGATCCCGCGCGTCGGGGTCGGTGGCCAGCCGACGTGCCCGCCCGACATGTCCCCCGCTGACCGACGCGGCCCAGTGCGCCTCGTCGGCACTCAGGCCGTCGGAATCCATCAACACCTGGGCGATCGCGTCCGCCTGCGGTGTCACGAGCGCGACGTGCCGACAGCGCGACCGCAGCGTGATCGCGATGTCCTCAGGGTCCACCGACGGCGCACACAGCAGGAACACCGTCGACGGCGGCGGCTCTTCCACGACCTTCAGCAGCGCGTTGGCCGCCCCCTCGGTCAACCGGTCCGCGTCCTCGATCACCACGACCTGCCAGCGGCCCGTTCCCGGCCGCCGTGACGCCATCTGCACGATGGCCCGCATGTCGTCGACGCCGATGGAGAGTCCCTCCGGCACCACGCGTCGCACGTCGGCGTGGGTGCCGGCCATCGTGGTGGTGCAGGCCCGGCATTGGCCGCACCCGGGGACCCCGTCGGACGTGCACTGCAATGCCGCCGCAAAACACAGCGCCGCAACCGAACGACCTGATCCGGGTGGTCCCGTGATCAGCCAGGCGTGTGTCATCGATCCGCTGACCGACGCACTGTGAGTGGAATCACTACGAGCTGCCGATGCGGCCGCCACGAGCTCCGCCTCGACGGCGCCCTGGCCCACCAACCTCGCGAAAACCCCGGACATCACCGCCACAGTAGTGCTCGCCTGAGACAAATCGGTCGCCGGTGACCGATACGGTTAACGGGTGACTACCGGGGAGAAACCGAGAGGGCGGATCAGCGCATTCGTCCACTGGGTGGTCCGTACCCCCTGGCCCGTCTTCTCCCTCGGCATGTTGCAGGCCGACATCATCGGTGCGCTGTTCGTACTCGGATTCCTGCGCTTCGGCCTGCCCCCGCAGGACCGCATCCAGTTGCAGGATCTGCCGAGGCTCAACCTGGCGATCTTCCTGACCTATCTGTTCATCTCGTTCGCGATCGGCGCCTACGTGAGCCTGCGCCTGCTGGTGCCGGTGTTCCGCTGGCAGCGGCGCGACGCACTGTTGGCCGATCCTGACCCCACGGCCACCGAACTGGCCCGCACCCGCGCCCTGCGCATGCCGATCTACCGCACCGCGATCAGCCTGACCAACTGGTGCCTGGGCGGCATCGTCTTCCTCACCGCCAGCTGGCCGGTGGCAGGCCAGTCGGCCCCGGTCCTCGCCGTCGCGACGGGCCTGGGTGCCACCGCGACGGCCATCATCGGCTACCTCCAGTCCGAACGCGTGCTGCGGCCCGTCGCGGTCGCGGCCCTGCGCGGCGGTGTGCCGGAGAACTTCAGTGCCCCCGGGGTCATCCTGCGGCAGGTCCTCACGTGGGTGCTGGGCACCGGTGTTCCGCTGCTGGCCATCGTCCTGGCCGTCGTCGCCAGCAAGTTCTCCATCCTGCAGGCCTCGGCCGACCAGCTGTTCACCCCGATCCTGTTGATGGCGCTGGCCGCGCTGGGCATCGGGCTGGCCGGGACCGTCCTGGTGGCCATGTCGATCGCCGACCCGCTGCGGCAGCTGCGCTGGGCACTGGGCGAGGTGCAACGCGGAAACTACAACGCCCACATGCAGATCTACGACGCCAGTGAACTGGGCCTGCTACAGGCCGGCTTCAACGACATGGTCCGTGACCTGTCCGAACGGCAGCGGCTACGCGATCTGTTCGGCCGCTACGTCGGTGAGGACGTCGCCCGCCGAGCGCTCGAGCGCGGCACCGAACTCGGCGGTCAGGAACGTGACGTCGCGGTGTTGTTCGTCGATCTGGTTGGTTCGACACAGCTGGCGTCGACCCGGCCGCCGGGCGAGGTCGTGATCCTGCTCAACGAGTTCTTCCGCGTGGTCGTCGAGACAGTCGCGCGCCACGGGGGTTTCGTCAACAAGTTCCAGGGTGACGCTGCGCTGTGCATCTTCGGTGCGCCGATCGAGCATCCCGACGCCTCCGGCGCGGCCCTGGCCGCGGCCCGCGAGATGCACGACGAGCTGCTGCCGGTGCTGGGCACCGCCGAATTCGGGATCGGGGTGTCTGCCGGGCGCGCGATCGCCGGCCACATCGGCGCGCAGGCCCGGTTCGAGTACACCGTCATCGGCGATCCGGTCAACGAGGCCGCTCGCCTGACGGAGTTGGCCAAGCTCGAAGAGGGCCATGTGCTGGCATCGGCCAATGCCGTGAGCAACGCGCTGGACGCCGAGGCGCTGTGCTGGCACGTCGGCGGGATGGTCGACCTGCGGGGTCGTCCGCAGCCCACACAGTTGGCCCGACCGGTCAATCTGGCGGTGCCCAGCCAGGTTCCGGCGCCGTCCGACGCCGGATCCAACTGACCGACTGAGCCCGTCGGCTAACTAGGCCTTCTTCGCGGCCTTCTTCGCCGGCGCCTTCTTCGCAGCCTTCTTGGCGGGCGCCTTCTTCTTCACCGGCCCGCGGGCACGGCGGTCGGCCAGCAGTTCCGACGCCCTGGCGTCGGAGATCGACAGCACATCGTCGCCCTTACGCAGGCTGGCGTTGGTCTCACCATCGGTGACGTACGGACCGAACCGGCCGTCCTTGATCACCATCGGCTTCTCCGACACCGGATCGACACCGAGCTCCCGCAGTGGGGGCGCCGAAGCCGCTTGGCGGCCACGACGTTTGGGCTCGGAGTAGATCTTGAGGGCCTCGTCGAGCGTGATGGTGAACATCTGCTCTTCGGTGGCCAGCGACCGGGAGTCGGTGCCGCGCTTGAGGTATGGGCCGTATCGCCCGTTCTGCGCGGTGATCTCCTCGTTGGTCGCGGGATCGGTGCCGACGACGCGCGGCAACGACAGCAGCCGCAGCGCGTCCTCGAGCGTCACGGTCTGGATGTCCATGGTGCGCAACAGCGATCCGGTGCGCGGCTTGGGGCCGGTGGGCTTCTTGCCCTTCTTGGCGGGCGACCCGGCACTGCCGTCGTCGCCGTTGTCGGGTTCCTCCGGCAGCACCTCGGTGACGTACGGCCCGTAGCGTCCATCCTTGGCGACGATCTCATGACCGGTGTCAGGATCGACCCCGAGACTGCGGCCCTCCTGCGGTGTGGAGAACAGCTTTTCGGCCAGTTCCAGCGTCAACTCATCGGGCGTGAGCTCATCGTTGAGATTGGCGCGCTGCGGTTTGGGCTCACCGTCGTCGCCGGTGATCATCCGCTCCAGATACGGACCGTTGCGGCCGACGCGCACATTGATCGCGCGACCCTCGTCATCGTCGAAGAGCTTGATGGAGTTGACTTCTCGCGCGTCGATCTCTTCGAGGTTGCCGCCCACCAACTTCTTCAGCCCGCCCGCTCGGGCGATCGACCCTTCCACGCCGTGCTCGCCGCCGAAGTAGAAGTTCGACAGCCAGTTCGTGCGCTGTTCCAGTCCCGAGGCGATGGCGTCGAGTTCGTCTTCCATGGCGGCGGTGAAGTTGTAGTCCACCAGTCGCGCGAAATGCTGTTCCAGCAGCCCGATCACGGCGAACGCCACCCACGAGGGCACCAGCGCGCTGCCCTTCTTGTGCACGTAGCCGCGGTCCTGGATGGTCTTGATGATCGACGAATACGTCGAGGGCCTGCCGATCCCCAGATCCTCCAGCGCCTTGATCAACGACGCCTCGGTGTAGCGGGCGGGCGGGTTGGTCGAGTGCCCGTCGGGCGTGAGGTCCTGCGCACGCACCTGCTGACCCTGCTTGAGCTGCGGCAGGCGGCTCTCGGCATCGTCGGCCTCGCCACCGGCCAGATCGTCCACCGTTTCGACGTAGGCCTTCAGGAAGCCCGGGAACGTGATGGTCCGACCGCTGGCTGCGAAGGTGGCCTGCTCACCAGTGCTCGCGGTCCCGCTGATTCGCAAGCTCAGCGTGGTGCCGCGGGCGTCGGCCATCTGGGAGGCGACGGTGCGTTGCCAGATCAGCTCATAGAGCCGGAACTCGTCGTTCTCGAGTTCGCGGCGCACCGCGTCGGGGGTGGCGAACGTGTCACCCGCGGGCCTGATCGCCTCGTGTGCCTCCTGGGCGTTCTTGACCTTGCGGGTGTACTGCCGCGCCGTGGGGTAGACGTATTCCTCGCCGTAGAGCTGCGCCGCCTGTGTCCTGGCCGCATTGATTGCCGACTGCGACAGCGTGGTCGAGTCGGTACGCATGTAGGTGATGTAGCCGTTCTCGTAGAGCCGCTGCGCGATGCTCATCGTGCGCTCAGAGGTGAACCGCAGCTTGCGGCCCGCCTCCTGCTGCAGCGTCGACGTCATGAACGGGGCGTACGGGCGGCGGGTGTAGGGCTTCTCCTCGACCGACGACACGGTCAGCGACGCGCCGCGCAGGCCGTCGACCAGCGTGCCCGCGCTCCTCGCGTTGAGGACCGTCACCTCGTCGGGCTTGCGCAAAGTACCGAGCGAGTCGAAATCGCGACCCGTGGCCACTCGCAACCCGTCGACGTTGACCAGGCGCGCGGTGAACACCGGCGGCTGGGCGGACGGGTCGGAGACGCTGGCGTCGAGCTCGGCGACGATGTCCCAGTACTCCGCGCTGCGGAACGCCATGCGTTCGCGTTCGCGTTGCACGATGATCCGGGTGGCGACCGACTGCACGCGGCCCGCCGACAGTTTCGGCGCCACCTTCTTCCACAGCACGGGACTGACCTCGTAGCCGTAGAGCCGGTCCAGGATGCGCCGGGTTTCCTGGGCGTCGACGAGGTCGATGTCCAGCTCACGCGGGTCGGCGGCGGCCGCCTGGATCGCTGATTCGGTGATCTCGTGGAACACCATCCGCTTGACGGGGATGCGCGGTTTGAGCGTTTCGAGCAGATGCCAGGCGATGGCCTCACCCTCACGGTCACCGTCCGTCGCCAGATAGAGCTCGTCGACGTCCTTGAGCAGGCCCTTGAGCTCGGTGACCGTGCTCTTCTTGTCCGGGCTGACGATGTAGAGGGGTTCGAAGTCCTCGTCGACGTTCACGCCGAGGCGCGCCCACGGTTCGGACTTGTACTTCGCGGGCACGTCGGCAGCAGCACGGGGCAGGTCGCGGATGTGACCGCGCGACGATTCGACGATGTAATTGGAGCCCAGATAGCCGGCGATTTTGCGCGCCTTGGTGGGCGACTCGACGATGACGAGCCGCCGGACGCTTCCATTTCCGTCAGCCAACTGCGCTTACGCTCCTACTTCGGTACAGCTCAAACTGGACCCACAAACCTGCGGGCAAGTGCCAATTTTGCATTGTGGACCCCCTGACGCAAACCGGCTCCCCTGCGTTATGACATCAGACGCGGGGCCATTCGGTGAACGCCTCGACATCGCCAGGAGGTTCCCCCACGTTCTCTACCAGGCGCGATAGGCGTCTGCGGCCACTGATTCGCAACGCTGGATGGGTGCCGCGGGTGCCGATGAGAGTGGGTGCGATTCCGACCCGCATCAACGCCGACGCCAGCGGCGAATGGGTGTCCGGGGCGTGCGGATCCAGTCCGAGCAGGTAGCGGTCGGCTTCGGGGTATCCGGCCGCCAGCGTCCAGGCGCGCAGCTCCCGTGGTCCGGGCAGCCACTGCGAGGGCACCCTCTTGACCGCCCCGCGCGTCCACTCGGCGGCGATCGCGGTCAGGCGGGGGTCGACGGTCGTCCGCACCAGTGGCGTGTTCTCGTCGGTGCGCCCGATCTCGGCCGTGAGGCCGCACTCCGCCATCATCTCGGCCAGCCCGGTCGCCCGCCACACGCTGTCCACGACGACAGACAGCCGTGCTCCCGGTGCGTCGACACCGCCGACCACAACGATCTGACCGGAAGCAGCCAACAGTCCCGTGAGGTCGGAGACCGCAGGCGGCACCGACTCCGCGGAAAAGAAGGACAGCTGGCTCACGTCACGACAGTAAGCCAGTACGGCGTCCCAGCCTTCAACAAAACACCCCCGGGCGGTGGGAACCGTCCGGGGGTGATTGTCAAAAGTGAGTTGCTCAGACTGCGCGAACGCCAGTCGCCTGCGGCCCCTTGGGGCTCTGGCCGACCTCGAACTCGACGCGCTGGTTCTCCTCGAGGGTGCGGAAGCCCGACCCCTGAATCTCCGTGTAGTGGACAAACACGTCAGCGGAGCCGTCCTCAGGCGCAATAAAGCCGAAGCCCTTTTCCGCGTTGAACCACTTCACAGTTCCCTGTGGCATCTTTCGATCTTTCCTTACTGTTACTACTCGGGTGCGGTACACCACCATTCGGTGCACCGGGCCCGTTCCGACCGCACATCCTTCGCAGGAACCGCGACCGCAACGTCGATCCTGCGAAAGCTTTGACACCACACAGAAGCTGCGACCGCCCTTATCCAATCACGTTCGAGGTCAGAGCGACAGTCTGCTTGCTACGAACTGGTGAACAATTACCGATGTGACGGCGAATTTCGGCATCGAGTTGCTCTCCGCCGCCATTTCCGGGACCCGGGACGGTGCCGGAACGGCCGAAAATCCGCTACGCCACGTAGTTGAATTACCGGCCCAGCAGGGCCGTCCGCACAGTTGGCCGGCCTGGGCCGACCCCGACGTGGTCACGGTCTTCCGTGAACGCGGCATCACCGCACCCTGGTCACACCAGGCGCAGGCCGCCCAGTACGCACACGACGGCCGCCACGTGGTGATCAGCACCGGGACCGCATCCGGGAAGTCGCTGGCCTACCAGCTGCCGATCCTGACGGCGCTGGCCACCGATCCCCGCGCCCGGGTGCTGTATCTGTCACCGACGAAGGCGCTCGGTCACGATCAGTTGCGCGCGGCGGCCGGTCTGACCGCGGCGGTGCCCAGGCTGGGCGACGTCGCACCCACCGCCTATGACGGGGACAGCCCGTCGGAGGTCCGCCGCTTCGCCCGTGAGCGCTCGCGGTGGTTGTTCTCCAATCCGGACATGATCCACCTGTCGATCCTGCGCAACCACGCCCGGTGGGCCGTCTTCCTGCGTGGGCTGCGGTTCATCGTGGTCGACGAATGCCATTACTACCGAGGGGTTTTCGGTTCGAACGTGGCCATGGTGCTGCGACGTCTGCTGCGGCTGGCAGAACGCTACTCGCCCGGCCCCGGCACCCAGCCCACCGTCATCTTCGCCAGCGCCACCACAGCCTCCCCAGGTGAGACGGCCGCCGAGCTGATCGGTCAGAGCGTCGTGGAGGTGACCGATGACGGATCACCGCACGGCGCGCGGACCGTCGCACTCTGGGAACCCGCGCTGCGCACAGACATCAGTGGCGAGAACGGCGCCCCGGTGCGCAGGTCGGCGGGCAGCGAAGCCGCGCGGATCATGGCGGACCTGATGGTCGAGGGGGCGCGCACCCTGACCTTCGTGCGGTCGCGTCGCGGTGCCGAACTCACCGCGCTCGGGGCCCGTGCGCGACTGGAGGAGGTGGCGCCCGAGCTGGCCGACAAGGTGGCGTCCTACCGGGCCGGTTACCTTGCCGAAGACCGGCGCGCACTGGAGCACGCCTTGACCGAGGGCCAATTGCGCGGCCTGGCCACCACCAACGCGCTCGAACTCGGTGTCGACATCGCTGGTCTGGACGCCGTCGTGTTGGCCGGTTTTCCCGGCACGGTCACATCGTTCTGGCAGCAGGCTGGACGCTCAGGCCGGCGCGGGCAGGGCGCGTTGATCGTGCTGGTCGCCCGCGACGACCCGCTGGACACCTATCTCGTCCACCACCCGGCCGCGCTGCTCGACAAACCGATCGAACGCGTGGTGATCGACCCGACCAACCCCTACGTGCTGGGCCCGCAATTGCTCTGCGCCGCGACCGAACTCCCGCTCGATGACGCCGAGGTGCGCACCTGGAGCGCCGAGGAGGTGGCGGCGTCGCTGGTCGACGACGGCCTCCTGCGCCGCCGCGGCGGTCGCTACTTCCCAGCCCCCGGTGTCGACCCGCACCCCGTCGTCGACATCCGCGGGTCGACGGGCGGGCAGGTGTCGATCGTGGAGACCGACACCGGCCGACTGCTCGGCGGAACCGGGGCCGGGCAGGCACCGTCGGCGGTGCACCCCGGCGCGGTCTACCTGCACCAGGGCGAGACCTACCTGGTCGACTCGCTGGATCTCGAGGGTGGGCTGGCCTTCGTGCACGCCGAAGATCCCGGCTACACCACCTTCGCGCGTGAGCTGACCGAGATATCGGTGACCGGCCGCGGTGAGCGCGTCGACCTCGGAGGTGTCACGCTCGGCGTGGTGCCGGTGGCGGTGTCCCACACCGTCGTGGGTTACCTGCGCCGCACGCTCGCCGGCGAGGTGATCGATTTCATCGAACTCGAGATGCCCACCCACACCTTGGACACCGTCGCGGCGATGTACACCATCACGCCGGAACTGTTGGAACACAACGGTATCGACCTGTTGCGCATCCCGGGGTCGCTACACGCCGCCGAACACGCCGCGATCGGGCTGCTTCCGCTGGTGGCCAGTTGCGACCGCGGCGACATCGGCGGGCTGTCCACCGCGGCGGGTCCGGAGAACCGGCTGCCCACGGTGTTCGTCTACGACGGCCACCCCGGCGGGGCGGGGTTCGCCGAGCGCGGTTTCCGGCAGGCCGCCCTCTGGCTGCAGGCGACGGCATCGGCGATCGAGGCCTGCGAGTGCCCGCAGGGATGCCCATCCTGCGTCCAGTCGCCCAAATGTGGCAACGGTAACGATCCCTTGGACAAGGCCGGGGCGATCACCGTGCTGCGCACCGTATTGACCGCGCTGGGGTGACGACCGACCCCTCAAACGGTCGACTCCCAGACGGGCATGCCACGCCGGCGGCGCGCAGATCGAACGGTCGGACAACGCGATCCGTTCCCCATCCCGACAGGTCGGGTGCAGGCGAAAAGTACCTCGTAATCAACGGGTTCTGCAACTCCGACGGGACAGCTGAACCACCCCGAATCTGCTGACAGGTGTCAAGATTCTGCGGATTCCGTAGGTGCTGACGACATGGCGCGGGCCCGCCCGCCCGACCGTAAAATCGACCGTCATGAGCCACGACTGGTTACTCGTGGAGACACTCGGCAGCGACCCGGCCGTGGTGGCGCAGGGTCGGCAGTTGCAGAACCTGGTGCCCATCGGCGTGTTCCTCCGCCGCAGCCCGGATCTGTCGGCGGTACAGACCGCCATCACCGAAACGGTCGCCGGCGGGATCAGCCTGGCCAGTCTCACCCCGAAGGGTAAGCGGGTGATCCGGACCGAACCGGTGGTGATGACCGACGGGGTGATCCACGGTGTGCACGTGTGGTTGGGCCCAGCCGACGAGGAGCCGCCTGAGCGTCCGCTGCCCGGTCCGTTGATCTGGAACTTGACCACCGGCGTCGCCACGGACACCCCGCAGTCCCTGCTCAACAGCGGTCTCGACCCCGACACACAGGCCACGCAGGGCCGCGCCTTTGCCGAGGACCTGCCTGCCCGCGACCTCAACCCCAGTGAGACCAGGGTGTTGTCGATCGCCATTGCCGGCCAACCAGGTGTCACGTACTGCAACACCTGGGATGTCACCGACTCCACCGGCAAGCTCATCACCGTGGCCTTTGTCGCCAGGACCGAGATGGAACCGGCCGACGGTGGCGGTCAGCACCTGATCGCGCGGGCCATGAACTGGCGCAGTGAACGCGAGACCCCCGTGCTGGCCCCGGATCACCTGGCTCAGCGGATTCTCGACAGCCTCGCCAAGCCCGGTGTCTACCGTGCCCTGGTGGACGTCCGCAACGGACGGGTGCTGAAGTGGCTCGACGAGCCGAGCCCGCTGTACGACTGGCGCGGAACGCATGCCGCGCAACAGCCCCTGGTGCATCCCGACGACGACCCGCTGCTGACGGCCATGACCAAAGAGCTGGGCGACGGTGAGACCGCGCGGGTGCTGCGCCTGCGTGCACCCGACGGCGGCTGGGTGTCGATCCACACGACCGTCAACCGGGTCGAACTCGACACCGGCGTCTACGCGGGGTTGATCACCACACGACTGGCCACCGACGACGATTCCTGATCACCGTCGAGGTGCCGCGCCAGGAACGCCCCGGCGCGCGACACGGCTTTTCGCGCGGTCGCGAGTTGCGTCACGTTGAGCTGGAAGACATGATGCATACCCTGCCACTCCTCCAGTTCTACTATGCCACCGTTCTTTTCGATGGCACTGGCGAATCGGCGGGAATCATCGAGCAGGATCTCGTCGGATCCGACCTGAATCAGCAACGGCGGAAGGCCGTCCTTGGTGTCGAACAGCGGTGAGGCACGCGGATCGTCGGCTGACGCCGAGCCGAGGTAGGCAGCGGCCGACGCGCGCAGGTATGCCGGATCGAGTAGCGGATCACCGATCGCGAATTCGCGCATGCTCGCACCTGACAGGCCGAGGTCGGTCCACGGCGAGAACACGGCAACGGCGCTCGGTGCCAGTCTTTCTCGGTGCGCCCGGGCCGCGGTCGCCAGCGACAGGCCGCCGCCGGCTGAGTCGCCGACGATCGCCACCGCCGCGTGACTCTGACACAGGCGCGCCAGCGTCGCAACCGCGAGATCGAGCGCCTCGGGAACCCGCGCCTCCGGAGCCAACGGGTAGTCGAGGGCGAAGAACGGCGCTCCGGTGTGCACCGCAAGTTGGCTGACGAACCCGGCGTACGCCGCGGCGCTACCCACGCCATATCCGCCACCGTGCAGGAATAGCACCGCCCTGTCCGGCGCCGCGTCGGCCGGCCGGACCCAGGTTCCGCGGGCGGGATCGTCGTCCACGTGGTCCACGGTGACCCCGTCGGCCACCGGTGTGGCGGCGATGAAACGGTCGTAGACGTCGCGGGGGTCGCCCTGTTCGGTCGACCAGAACCGCGCGAACTCCGTTCGCAACGCCCGGCCGGCGGCGATGTCGTCATCGTCGATCGGGAAGTGCGGCATCAGACGCTCCTGGCTCGAATGGTGTTGTGCAGCAACCGCCTACTGATCGCTTCGGCGATCATGATGGTCGTCACGTTGGTGGCCACCGACGGGATGTCCGGCATGATCGACGCGTCGACGACGTGCAGACCGTCGATACCGCGCACCGCAGCGCTCTCGTCCACCACCGCGCTCGGATCATCGGCGGCCCCCATCGGAACCGTGGATGTCGGATGGGCATAGCCGTCAACCGCCCCGATCACCGCCTTCTCCAGCGCGGCGTCGTCTCCGATGTCGGACCCCGGTGTCATCTCGAACTCGACGGTATCGGCGAACGGTGCCGTGCGTCCGATGCGGCGCGACAGCCGAACCGCTTCCATCATGCGCCGCAGGTCACCGGGGTCCTGGAAGAAGTTGTAGCGGATCAGCGGTGCCACTGCGGGGTCGCGGCTGGCGAGCCGCACCGTTCCCGTCGAATCAGGCAGCGTCACCGCGGAGGCCAGCACGATCGCGCCACCGGTCGGACTCTGCGCACGATCGATGATGTGCGTGCCCGAGATGTGCAGATCGAGCTCGCCGACGCGGGCCTCCGACGAGCTGGTCCAGATGATGGCTCCCGCAACGGGATCCATCATGTTCACCGGCTCTCTGAGGGCGTAGATGTTGTAGTAGAACGGGTGTTCCTTGAGCCGCTCCCCGACCGGGGCGCCCTGCACGACAGGTATGCCCAGGTCTTCGAGGTGCGCGGGCGGTCCGATACCCGAACGCAGTAGAATCGCCGGACTACCGAACGCACCGGCCGACAGGATCACCTGGCCGGCAGTCACATCGGGCCCGCTTCGGAGCCGGACGCCGGTGGCGCGCCGCCCCGAGAATGTCACGCAGTCCACTTCGGCGCCGCCGACGATGGTGAGGTTCGGCCGCCCTCGCACGTCATCGGTCAGGTAGGCGATGCCGGTGTTGATCCGCGTGCCGTCGACGACATTGAGCGGATACGGCGAGACTCCGTTCTGCTCGGCACCGTTGAAATCACTGACCCGCGCCAGGCCGACGGCCTCGGCGGCCAGCACGAAGGCCTGCATCGACGGGGTGTTGTCAGCCATGGTGGTCTGGCGGATGGGGAATGGCCCGCTGCGGCCGTGCCAGGCGTCATCACCGGTGGTGGTGTTCTCGAGATCCCTGAAGATCGGCAGGACAGTGTCGAAGTCCCAGCCCGTGATGCCGCGTGCGGTCCAGCGGGCGAAATCGGCAGGCCGCGCGCGCATGGCGACCGCGGCGTTCACCGCTGAGCTGCCGCCGAGCACCTTGCCCCTGATGGCCGGCACGTCGTGCCCCAGACCGACGTGGTCCTGTGTGTGATAACCCCAGTCGTGGGCCGGATCACCGCCGACGTGGTTGGCGTCGGCCAGCACGGTGGGATATTCCGCGGGACGGTAGGCCGGTCCCGCCTCGAGCAGCAGGACCCGACGATCGGGGTTGTCGCTCAACCGATTCGCAAGCACCGCACCCGCCGAGCCACCACCGACGATGACGACGTCAAAAGTCCTGTCGGACAGGGGTTCCGTGGCCATCGCGATCAGTGGGTCAGCGCCGTGGCCACTTGACCCATCAGGGTGGCGAACGGCATGTCCATCGCGGCGTAGATGGCATTGGCCTGCGGGTCGGCGTTGTCGGCCATGATCTCGACCATCATGGTCGCGTAGTCGGACACCTCGATACCGAGCGTCACCAGCCGGGCCAGGCCCGCTTCGCGCTTGTGATGCGAGAACGTGCCGCACGCGTCGAGCGCGACAACAGGATGAAAGCCGCTCTCCCGCGCCGATATTGCCGGCAGTGAGGCACAAACCTCGAAGGACAGGCCGGCGATCACCAGGTGGTCGCGCCCCGTGGCGTTTACCTGCGCGACGAACCGCTCGTCATCCCAGGCGTTGACGGTGGAACGGTCGAGGATCTCGGTGTCGCCGAGGGCCTGCTGGAGTTCGGGGATGGTAGGCCCCCACATGCTGTCTCGGGCGGTGGTGACGGCGACGACCGGCAGAGAAAGCAACTGGGCCGCGCGGGCCAACCCAACGACGTTGTGTTTGAGCTCGTTGACCTCGATGTCGCGGACACCGGTGAACAGGCCCACCTGGTGATCGATCAGCAATACGGCGGTGTTGTCACGGGTGAACCGCACCCGGCCCGACGAGCTCATAGCGCTCCTACAGTTTTAGTAAGTAATAATTACTGTCAGTATTCATTACTACTTTCTGGGCGTGATGCTGTCAACCAACCTCGGGCCCAGCAGTCAGGATGCCGGGTCCGCGTTGGCCGACGCCGCGCGCTGGCTGTCGATGATGGACCGAAAGTTGGTCAGGAACCGCTGGAATTCGTCCGGGCCGAGCTGATCGGCGTGCCGGTTCATGATGTCGATCATGATGGCGTCCGCGGCGGCCATCTGCGCCAGTCCACGGTCGGTGGGCAGCACCAGCTTGGCCCGCCGGTCGGCCGGGTCGGGCCGGCGCACGACGTAATCGAGCCGCTCGAGATCATCGACGATCACGCCGACCACCTGCTTCAGCTGTCCGGACAGCCGGGCGAGGTCGGTAGCGCGCACACCGTCGGGGCGCAGGTACGCCAGCACCGCCCCGTGACGCGGGACGATATCGTCGAACCCCTGTTCATGAAGGCGCTCGAACAGTTCGTCCTGAACGGCGAACAGCAGACGGCCGGCGAGCACTCCGAGATCTCTGCCCCGGTACGCCTCCGCGTTCATCACCTGCCGCCTCCACTGTCACATCATGTGGATAGCCACCCTAAGGCAGGGATGTCACGGTTCCGCCGGTCCAGCTCTGGCCGCCGCCGTGGCGCGTCCATCGGCAACCACGATCACCACGTCAAGGCCGTCGATGCGGCAGTCGACCATCTGCCCGCCCGTGGCCGTGGTCACGGCCTGCGCCCGGATGCACGCCGTGGCCTGACCGTCCGGCAGCGCCGACGCCCCGGCCAACGCGGCCAAGTCCGCGGCGGACTGAGCGCGGTGACGGGCGATGACGGCAGCACCGAGGTAAGCCCCGGCGCCGGCAATCGTGACCAGTGCCGCCACCATGCACGCGGCCAGCACCGTCGCCGATCCCCGCTCGCCGTCAGCCGGTAGGCTCCAGTGCCGCAACGGCTTCGGCGCCGAGGTTGATGCCGGGCAACAACGTCGAAGGCATCCGGACCGTCGCCCGGACGTATCCGCCGTCGTGGCGCACCTCCACGACCGCCCCGGCCGGAGCCACCGTGCGCGCCGCCGCGACTGCGGCCCCGTCGTCGCCACGCGCCGCCAACCGGGCGGCCTCCCGCGCGGCGTCGACGCACCGGACCTGCGCGCTGACGGCGCCGACACCACCGGCGCACAACACCATGACGACCACAAGTGCGGCGATCGCCAACGCGGCCTCCACCGTGCTGAATCCGGCATCGCCCCTCAGACAGCGGTGTTCAGGGCGCGATTGATGATGTTGGTCAGCGCACCCACAATCGAATCCCCCGTCACGACGGTGTAGAGGATGGCCCCGAACGCCGCCGCCGCAATGGTCCCGATCGCGTA
>CAMFLL010000150.1 GCA_945957405.1 uncultured Mycolicibacterium sp.
TTCCTGGACCTCGGCCCGCACACCGTCGTCGTCAAACGGGCCGAAGCGGGCTGTCTGATCGCCAGTCGTGGGCACCCCGAACCGGTGACAGTGCCGACCGACACCGTCGACCCGGTGGACAGTACCGGCGCCGGCGACGCGTTCTGCGGTGCGTTCGCCGCCGAGCATCTGCGCTCCGGAGACCCGTACCACGCCGCCCGTGCCGGCGCGGATGCGGCCCGGATCGCGGTGAGCGCCAACGGCATCAGCGGACTGCTGGCAGCATTGGCCGCCGAGGTGCAGCGATGACCCGCATCACCGTGATCAACCCGAACACCTCGGGCGGGCTGACCGAGACCATCACCGCCGCGGCGCACGCCGTCGCCGGCGCCGGCGTCACCGTCCTGGGCGTGCAGCCCGAACACGGCGTGCCGAGCGTCGAAAGCCACGCCGAGGAGGCCATCGCCGCGGTCGGCGTGCTCGAGCAGGTGCGCCTGACGGTCGACTACACCGACGCCTACGTCATCGCCTGCTTCGGCGACACAGGTGTGGCGGCGGCCCGCGAGGTCGCCACCTGCCCGGTGGTCGGGATGACCGAAGCTGCCCTGCAGACCGCCTGCCTGCTGGCGCACCGGTTCACCGTCATCACCCTGCCGCCCCGCACCATGGCGCACAGTGATCGCGTCATCGCCGAGCTCGGATTGCACCACCGGTGCAGTGTGCACGCCGTCGACGTCGGGGTCGCCGACCTTGTCGACGGTGCCACGCACCTGCTCGACGCGTTCACCCGGACCGCGCGCTCAGCCATCGACACCGAACACGCCGAGGCGGTGATCCTGGGTTGCGCGGGTCTGGCCGACCTCGTCGACCCGCTGACCGAGCGGCTCGGGGTGCCGGTCATCGACGGTGTGGCCGCCGCCGTCGGAATTGCTGCCGGCCTGGTGGCCATGGGCCTGAACACCAGTCGCGCCAACACTTTCGGCGCGGTGCCAGGCTTACCCGTCTACCGGTTGGAGCAACCATGACGGTGCTGTTCCGGCGGGTGCTGATCTATGACGCCGACGTGGCATCCGCGACTCGCGGACCGCTGGACGTCCTGGTCGACGGCGACCGGATCAGTGCCGTCGGCCAGGATCTGGTTACCGCGCCCAATGCCCGCGTCATCGATGGCGCCGGGCGGCATCTCCTGGTGCCCGGCCTCATCAACGCGCACTTCCATTCCCCGGCCAACCATCTCAAGGGATCGGTTCGCAGCCTGCCGCTGGAACTGTTCATGCTCTACGAGTCGCCGGCTGATCCGGCGCTCACCCCGACCCCGCGCGAGGCGTACCTGCGCACCATGCTGGGAGCCATCGAGATGCTGCAACGCGGGATCACCTGTGTGCAGGACGACGCCTTCCTGATGCCGCGCCCCGATCCCGACATCATCGATGCCGTCGCGTCGGCCTACCGCGACAGCGGAATCCGGGCGTTCCTCGCGCTCGACCAACCCGAACTGGCCGAGGCCGAGAAGCTGCCGTTCGTCGACGAGCTCGATGCACAGACCCGAGCCCGGTTCGGCGAACCCGCCCCGGCACCGGCGGCCGAGTTGCTGGCCGCCTACGACCACCTGATCGGTACCTGGCACGGCGCCGCCGATGACCGCATCCGCGCGGCGGTGTCGATCTCGGCACCGCAACGCGTCAGCCTCGACTATTTTGCTGCGCTCGACGACATCGCGCAGCGGCACGGCATCCCGTTGTACGCGCACATGCTGGAAACCAAGGTGCAGCGCGCCCTGATCGGGCGGCAACCCCGGTTCGGGGGTCGGTCCTTGGTGCAATACACCGCCGCCGCTGGACTCCTGAAACCGCACACCAACGTCATCCACGCGGTGTGGGTCGACGACAAGGATCTGGCGCTCATCGCCGATGCGGGCAGCACGGTCGCGCACAACCCGATCAGCAACCTCCGGTTGGGCAGCGGGGTGCTGCCGTGGCGCGCCATGCTCGACCACGGCATCCCGGTCGCGCTCGGCACCGACGAGGCGATCTGCGATGACAGCGTCAACGTCTGGACGGTGGCCAAGATCGCCGGCCTGATCCACAACATCTCCGGCCTCGACAGTGACCAATGGCCCACGCCCGCCGAGGTTCTCGACGCGTTGTGGCGAGGCGGTGCGCGCGCCACCGGGCGCTCCGACCTCGGCGCGCTGGCCCCTGGCATGCTCGCCGACCTCGCCATGATCGACCTGCACAGCATCGCGTTCACGCCACTCAACGACATCCGCGAACAACTGGTGCACTGTGAGGACGGCCGAGATGTGGTGCTGACCATGGTCGCCGGGCAGGTGGTCGCCGAACACGGCCACGTCACCGGTGTCGATGAGACCGCGCTGCTCGACGAGGCACGTGAGCTGTTCGCCGCGAAACTGCCCGCCGTCCACTCCGCCCGGCTGGCTGCGGCCGATCAGTACCCGGCCTATCAGCACATCGTGCGGCGGGCCGCAGCCACCGATGTCGGTTTCACCCGCTGGCTCCAACCATCGAAGAAGGACGCATGAACAACCCCGCCGACTATCGCTACTCGGCATTGCCCGACCGGGCGACCGGCAGCTGGCCCAACGGCGCCCGGCTGGCTGTCGTGGTGTGTGTGGGAGTCGAGTCCTACCGCTTCGGCGACGGCCATACCGAGGACATCCTGCCCGGTGTGCCCGCACCCGACCTGGTGAACACCGCCTGGCGGGACTACGGCAACCGGGTGGGCGCGTTCCGCGTCTTCGAGATGCTTGCGGCCCTGGGTATTCCGCCCACGGTGCTGCTCAACACCGATGTGTACGACGAGGCACCGGCGGTGCTGGCGGCGGCGCGTGCCGTGGGCGCCGAGATCGTCGGCCACGGCCGGTCCAATTCCGATTCGCTGTCCCCGTTGTCCCGACAGGCCGAACGGGCCTACCTCGCCGATGTCGCCGAACGGATCCGGGCCAACGAGGGCAGCGCGCCCGGCGGCTGGTCGAGCCCGTGGCTGTCGCACACCACCGAGACGCTGAACCTGCTGGCCGACACCGGATACCGCTATCTGCTCGACCTTCGCCTCGACGATCAACCGGTGTGGCTGGCCACCGGATCCGGTCCACTGCTGGCGATCCCGTACAACGCCGAGATCAACGACTCATCGACGATGATCGGCAAGCAGACCTCGCCCGGTGTGTTCGAAGAGATGATCATCGACGAGTTCCGCGAGCTGCACAGCGCCGCCGCCGACCGCCCCCTGGTGATGAGCATCGTGTTGCACTCGTTCATCACCGGGGTGCCGTTCCGGCTGCGGGCGGTGCGCCGCGCGCTGGCGCTGATCGCCGAAGCCGACGGCGTCTGGCTCACCACCCCGGGCCAGATCCACCAGGCGGTGCTCGGGGACAGTGCGCTGTTCCCGACGACCGTTGCGCAGGTGACGCCATGACCGAGACCAACACACCGGTCGCCGAGGTCACCGGTTTCTCGCTGTCACTGGTGCGCAACGGAACTCGCAAGTCGGTCCTCGACGGCGTCGACCTGTCGATCAAACCCGGTGAAATCCTGGGACTGGTCGGTGAATCGGGTTCCGGGAAGAGTGTGCTCGCGTTGAGCCTGCTCGGACTGCTGCCGCACACGTCGTCACCGCAGGCGCAGGGCAGCGTCACCGTCGGGGGCACCGACATGCTGCGCGCCAAACCGGAGGAGCTGCGTCGTGTGCGGCGCGAACTGCTCGGCGCCATCTTCCAGGATCCGATGTCGTCACTGAACCCCACCATGCGGATCGGCAGGCAGATCGGTGAGGTCACCCACGACGACAAGGAGTCGATCAGGCTGCTGGAAACGGTCGGCGTGCGCGATGCCGAGCTG
The DNA here is from genome assembly GCA_945957405.1 of uncultured Mycolicibacterium sp. Classification (GTDB taxonomy): domain Bacteria; phylum Actinomycetota; class Actinomycetes; order Mycobacteriales; family Mycobacteriaceae; genus Mycobacterium. Next base: position 3,840 of record CAMFLL010000150.1, read on the forward strand.
CGACTGCGGGTTTACCCGCACGAGTTGTCCGGCGGGCTGCGCCAACGCGTGATGGCCGCCATGGCCGTCGCCGGGCGCCCGGCGTTGATCGTGGCCGACGAGCCGACCACCGCGCTCGATGTCACTGTTCAGGCGCAGCTGCTGAAACTGTTGCGGGAGTTGCGCGATGACTTCGGGTGCTCGGTGCTGATGATCACCCACGACCTGGGGGTGGCCGACCAGATCGCCGACCGGCTCGCGGTGCTCTACCGCGGCGAGCTCGTCGAGATCGGGCCGGCCGCACAGGTGGTGCGCAACCCGCAGCACGAGTACACCCGGTCGCTGCTGGCGGCCAGGCTGACGCTGACGATGCCGCGCGACGACCGGTTCGCCGACACCACAGACGGACCCACCGAACCCGCCGTCCGCATTCGTGATCTGCGCCGCACTTTCCGCGTGCGCCACGGCCGCCGGCTGGCCCGCCGTGGTCCCGGCGCCGAGATCGCCGCCGTCGACGGTGTCGACCTCGATATCGCCGCCGGTGAGGCGCTGGCCATCGTCGGCGAAAGCGGTTCGGGCAAAACGACGTTACTGCGGATCGTGGCCGGGCTGGAACACCCGACATCAGGATCGGTGACATTGTCCGGCAGCGGTGGTCCGCAGATGGTGTTCCAGGACGCCGGGTCATCGTTGACGCCGTGGCTCACCGTCGGGGAGACGCTGGGGGAGCGGCTGCGCAGCCGCAGGCTGTCGCGAACAGAGGTGCGCGACCGCGTGACCGCCGCACTGGACGCCGTGGGGCTGCTGCCCGAGGTGGCCAAGGCGCGGCCCGGTGAACTGTCGGGCGGGCAGCGGCAGCGGGTCGGCTTGGCGCGGGCCACCATGATCCCGCCCGCGGTGCTGCTGTGCGACGAGCCGACCAGTGCGCTCGATGCCTCACTGGCCAAGAGCATGCTGGCGCTGATCCGCGATCTGCGGGCGCAGATCGGCATGACGGTCCTGTTCGTCACGCACGATCTTGCCGTCGCGCGGCTGATGGGCGATCGGATCGCCGTGATGCAGACCGGCCGGGTGGTGGAACTCGGACCCGCCGAGGAGGTCATCGCGCGGCCACGCGAAACCTACACGCGCACACTGCTGGCCGCGGTGCCCCAGATCGAGGGAGCAGCGTCGTGACCGCCATCGCGTTGGTGACCCGCGGCCGCATGCGGCCCGTGACCGCGGGCGGCGCCCGGCTGGCGCGGCCCACTGCCTGGGCGCTCGTGGCACTGCTGGCGCTGGTGACCGTGCTTGCGGTGTTCGCCCGGGCGCTGGCGCCCTACAATCCGATCCAGCCGGTGGGGCCCATCAACCTCGCGCCGCTGAGCCCAGGACATCTGCTCGGCACCGACGGTATCGGCCGGGACCTGTTGTCGCGCACCCTGATCGGTATCCAGGTCAGCTGGCTGTCCGCGCTCGTGGTGGTGGCCAGCGGGTTGCTCATCGGCGGAACGATCGGTCTGATCGCCGGTGCCACCGGGGGCTGGGTGGACAACATCCTGATGCGCATCACCGACCTCTTCCTGGCACTGCCCGGTGCGCTGGTGGCCATCGCGATCGTCGCCGCGCTGGGCTCCGGGCTGGTCAACACGCTGATCGGGGTGGCGATCGTCTGGTGGCCGTATTACGCCCGCATCGTGCGCGGTGAGGTCAAGGGACTGGCTGCCCGCCCGCATGTCGAAGCGGCCCGCCTGGCCGGGGTCAGCCGGTCTCGAATCCTGTTGCGCCACCTGTTGCCCGGTGTGGTGCCCACAGCTGTCATCACCGCCAGCCTCGATGTCGGCAATGTCGTGCTGCTACTGGCCGCGCTGAGCTTCCTGGGCCTGGGCCAGCAGGCGCCGGCACCGGAACTGGGCGCCGACACCGCCCGCGCGTTGAGCCAACTGCTGAGCCAGTGGTGGGTGCCCGGCATCCCCGGTATCGCGGTGCTGCTGCTGAGCCTGGTCGCGAACCTCGGCGGCGACGCCATCCGCAATCTCATCCCGGTGCGGAGGTGAGCTGATGCTGCGCTTCCTGGCCCGCCGGCTGTCGGCCGCCGCGCTGATCCTGCTGATCCTGTCGCTGGTGATCTTCGTGCTGCAACACGTCTCGCCGGGCGACCCGGCCCGGGCCTACGTCGGTGCCAACGCCTCGCCCGAAACCGTTGCGGCCCAGCGGCATGCGCTTGGTCTCAATGACCCGTTCTTCACGCAGTACGCCCACTTCCTGGCCGGCTTGTGCACCGGTGACCTGGGGCGTTCGCTGCGCACCAGGCAGCCCGTCACGACCGATCTGGCAACCTACCTGCCCGCGACCGCAGAACTGGTGGTGACGGCGTTCGTCATCGCACTGGTCCTGGCGGCCCTGTATGCGCTGTCCGGCGCCCTGCGCTGGCCCGGGGCCTCGGTGGGCCGCGGGCTGCTGCTGTTGCTGGCGACGGCTCCGCCGTTCCTGCTGGCACTCGCCGGGATCATCGTGTTCTTCGGTCAACTCGGTTGGCTGCCCGCACGCGGGGTCGGGAACTTCGAGGACCCCGGGCCCACCGGTATGCAGGCACTCGACACCCTGCTGCACGGGCAGGCCGACGCGTTCTTCGACGCGCTGCAGCACCTGGTGTTGCCCGCCGTGGTGCTGGCCATCGCGCCGGCGGTGGCCATCGGCCGGGTGCTGAGGTCCTCGCTGCAGGGTGTGCTGGACGTCGACTATGTGCGGACGGCGCGGGCCAAGGGCCTGACCGAGCGGCATGTCGTCGGATATCACGTGCTGCGCAACGCGATCGGGCCCGCACTGTCGATGGCCGGCCTGCAACTCGGTGTGATGTTCGCCGGTGTGGTGGTGGTCGAACAGATCTTCTCCTGGCCCGGTATCGGCAATTACCTCGCCGCCTCCATACCGGTATCGGATTTCCCGGCGATCGCCGGTGTGACGCTCGTCCTGGGCGCCATCTATGTGTTGTCCAACGTCATCGTCGACCTGTTGCAAGCCATCGCCGACCCGAGAGTGACCGCCGAATGAACAGACCCCGCACCAACATCCGTTCCGCCGACCACGACAAGAGGAGCACGTCATGACCAACCGCAACGCCCGGACGCGCACCGGCGTCATCGCCGTCGGCGCCGCATTCGCCCTGACCCTGGCCGGCTGCAGTTCCGGCACCCCGAGTTCCACAGGAGGTGGCGGTGGTGGTGGATCGGGCGCCGCACCGACCGACGGTGTGCTGACCGTCGGACTGCTGGGCGACATCGGCCAGCCACCCGACCCGGACATCTACTACGCCAACAACGGCACCGCGATCATGATCAACGCCTACGAAGGTCTGGTGCAGTACAAGAACAACACCTCTCAAGTGGAGATCGCCCCACGGCTCGCCGAATCCTGGGATGTCAACCCCACCCATGACGTGTACACCTTCCACCTCCGCAAGGGGGTGACATTCCACGACGGCACACCGTTCACCTCGGCGGCTGTCGACGTCGCGTTCAAGCGTCGGATCGCGGTCAAAGGCGGTGCGGCGTACATGGTCGAGGCCGTCAAGAGCGTTGCCACTCCGGACGACAACACCGCCGTCATCACGCTGAACCAGCCGAACACCGCGTTCCTGAGCTACCTCGCCTCCCCGTTCGGGCCCAAGATGGAATCACCGGAAGGCCTCAAGGCCAACGCCGGTTCCGATGATGCGCAGACGTATCTGTCCTCGCACGACCTGGGTACCGGGCCGTACATGCTGACCACCGCACAGACCGGCGTGAAGTACGAGCTGACGCAGTACGACGGCTACTGGGGACCCAAGTCGCCGTTCAAGAAGGTCGAATTGCCGGTCTACACCGATGAATCCGCACTGGAACTGGCGTTCGACAACAGCACCGTCGACACCGTTGTCGCGTCGCTGCCGTCCTCGAGTCTGGGCAAGTACGCCGACAAGGAGGGCGTGTCGAACTACTTCCTGCCGACGCTGCAGGGCGCCATGGTCACCGTCAACCCCAGCCACGACTTCTTCAAGACCCCCGAGGCGCGGGTCGCGTTCCTGAAGTCGATCGACCAGGCCGCACTGGTGAGCCAGGTGTTGGGTAAGCGGTCCGAGGTGGCCACCACCATGTACGCCAAGGGCATGATCCCGACTGACATCCCCGGCGTCGTCGACAAGCAACCCATCTCCTTCGACGCAGGTGCGCTCAAGGCCTATGTCGATGCCCTGCCGCCGAATGCCAACAAGACGCTGGTGATCGGGTACGCCAACGGCAACGTCAACGCGCAGTCGATGACCAACATCGTGGTGGCCAACCTGCAGACCGTCGGGTTGACCGCGACCGCTCAGGGTTATGACACCTCGACGGTGTTCGGCTGGATCAACGACCCGCCCAGCGGGCCCGATGCGTTCGTCGACGGCAACAACGGCCCCGACGGTGGCGACCCCTACATGTGGGGACATGTGTTCTGGGACGCCTCCGGCGGTATCAACTACTTCGGTTGTGAGTCAAAGGAAGTCAACCAACTGCTCACGGCCGGCCTGGCCAGCGGCGACATGGCGACCTTCACCAAGGCCGGTGACCTGTACGGGCAGACGGGCTGCTTCCTGAACCTGTCCTACAACCAGAACTGGGTGGTGGCGCAGAAGTGGCTGACGGGGGTGCCGGAAAGCCAGAACATCGGTGCCAACGAACTCAACTTCTCCCTGCTCGGCATCGCCAAGTAGACGCCAAGTAGAACTGATGCTGTGAGAGGTCTTCGGGAAGCGAGGATATGACGGAGAGCGACGTCGCCCTGGCCGCGGCCGAGCAAGAGTTGTCGCTGACTCAGCGGGTGTACGCGACGGTGCGGGAACGCATCATCCTCGGGCAGTACCCGCAGGGCAGCCGGCTACCGGAGAAGCGCATCGGCGAGGAGTTGAACGTCTCACGGGTGCCGCTGCGGGAGGCGGTGCCACTGCTCGAGCGGGACGGTTTCGTGCACTCGTATCCCCGGCGCAGTGCGGTGGTGACCCGGTGGGACGCCACGGTGATCGGCGAACTGTTCGACGCCCGGTTGTCGCTGGAAGTGGTGGCGGCCCGGTACGCCGCGCGGCAGGTGGCCCGCGGCGGTTCGATGGACGCACTCAACCACGCCATCGACGAGGCCCACCGGGTGGTCGACGACGGCGACGCCTACGCTATTGCGCAGTGCAGCACAGCATTTCACGAAGCAGTCGTCGCAGCCTCGGAGAACCGACTGATGGTCCGACTGATGGCCACCATATCCGGTCGCATCACGTGGCTGTTCTACCTGAGCAGCGGACTGCCCGCCGATGAGGCCTTCCACGACCACGTGTTGTTACGGGATGCGATCGCCTCGGGGAACGAGCGCGTCGCCGAGTCGGTGGCCTACGCCCATATCGAACGGGACCGGGAGCCGACGTTCGAGGCGATGCGCAACGCGTTGCAGGGTTGACCGGGCGTCGAGATTGCCCACAGGGTGGTGGCCGGGCGCTTTCGACAGCCCTCACGACAATCTCGACGACCCGTCACCGGGTCAGTACCACCGAGATCTCTTTGCCCAGTTCGTATCCTGGGTTCAACGGAAGTTCGTCACCGCTCCAGAAGGATCCGGGATCGAAGTAGTTCTCCCGCTTCTCGGTGTGAAGCAGGCCCATCTCCTCGTAGGTGATGGCCACGGTCTCCGCGCAGTATGCGGTTTCCAGTCCGACGGTACGGCGTTCTGCCTTGCCTTTTTCGGCGGACTGGCGAACCCGCCTGTGCACGAACGGAAGTCCGCGTGTCCAGTCGCTGACGGTCGGCAGCCGGCCGCGCATCCAACGCCCCGTCAACCGCGCCGTGGTGGGGAAGGGTGTTCCGTCCATCCGCGCAATGACCTTCAGCAGACGGTCCTCCTGCTCCCGGTTCGCGTACGGGCTGAGCTGACGTAACCAACACCGTTGTTCGTACTTGTTCATCCACTGTTCGACCGCGGCCCGCAGGTCGTTGAGTTGGACACCACGTTGGTTGGTACCGGTCCACATGTCGAGCAGCTTGTCGCCCAATTCGGCGTGCCAGATCAGCGGCGGCAGATCGTCGATCGCGACCGTCATGCCGACGTGGTTGACCGGGCTGTTGGTCATGGTCTGGATGGCCCGGTCCGGGCCTGAACCGCCGCGGAACAACCAGATGTCGCCCGTCCGGGTGGCTTCCAGGGCCTGTTCGAGCGCCACGACGCTGACACCGCTTCTCGCGTTCACAGGCGCAGCTTATGCACACTGTGTCCATGCGCAATGTCTGGAAGTGGATCGGATTGGCCGGTGTCGTCGGGGTGGCCGCGGGCGGGGTGCTGGTCGCGAGGGATCAGCGGCGCCGCAAGTCCTACACGCCCAACGACATCCGGGCGCGGCTGCACGAGCGCCTCGCCGAGGCCGAGCGCACCGAACGCACCGTGTGATCAGCTGCCGGCGAGCGCCTTGGTCCACAACTCGGTCATCACATCGGTGAGGATCTCCGGATCTGCGGGCGGGTCACCGTGCAGCGTGGCGTCGATGGTGGCGCGATGGACCTGCGCCTCGATACCGAACACCAGCAGATCGGAGATCAGTGACCGCTGCCGCGCGGCCACGCCGAGCCTCTCCAGGTGGAACGCGACTTCGCGGGAGATCGCGATATCGGCTTCGTGCAGGCGTACCGACAGCTCATCCGAGCGTGGCGCGGCGTCGTAGAGCAGGTGATGGAGATTGAACTCGTTGACGTGCATCCGCACGATGACCTTGATGACCGACCGCAGCGACTCCTCGAGGTCGGGCTGTTCCTGCCGTAGCCGGCCGAACGTGTCCATCAGGTCGACCATGCCGTGGTTCAGGTGGCGCTCCGCGAGCGCGTACAGCAGCGCGTCCTTGTCCGGGACGTAGTGATAGAGCGTGCCGATCGAGATTCCCGCGGCCTCGGCGACTTTGTTGGTGGTTGTCCCGGCGTAACCCAGTTCGGCGAAGATGGCCGCTGCGACATCGAGTATGCGCTCGTAGGTCTCGCGTGATCGCTGTTGACGTGGAGCGACGCGGGGTCTGGCCATTCGATCCTTCGGGACGTTAATCCGAGTATTGCTCGAAACAGTACGACTCAAGATCGATTCAAGTTGGCGAATCCTGGATCTGACGAGACCGTACCGGATTGCGTACCTCAGGGTATGGCGAATACGACCGCACCGCACCGCGGGGATGCGGTGCGGTGCGGACGCTGTTCGGTCAGGCGCAGCGATCGGTGACTAGGCCGCGCGACGTGTTGCCGCCCAGTAGATCCCGCCGGCCAGGACTGCCGAGCCGATGGTGCTGACGTCGACGCCCCCGGCGACATCGGCCAGCGGCCCGATGTACAGCGTCGTGTTGACGGCAAGCAGTCCGAAGGCCGCACCCACCAACCAGGCCACCAATGCGCCGAGGTTCCAGCCACCGGTGAACCAGTACTGCCCGCCCCGCCTGCCCTGGGCGAACGCCTGCAGATCGTCCGGGTCGTAGGCGGTGCCACTGCGGCGCTGGCGCAGCGCGCCGACGGCGAGGATGACGACCCAGGGGGTGATGACGGCGTTGAGGGCGACGGTCATGGCGGTGACGGACTCGACGGCGTCGAACACGAACACCCCGAGGTACAGCAGCACGATCGCGATGGTGGCCGTGACGATGGTGGTCTGCGTGCGGGACAGCCGGGGGGTCAGCCCCTCGAGATCCAAACCGCTTGCGTAGATGCACAACACGCCCTGGCTCAGGCCGCCGAGCAGTGAGACCACGATGATCGCCGGGACGAACCAGGCCGGGGCAGCGGCCACCAGGTCGTCGAGGTAATTGCCGGTGGGCTCGGCCAGCGATCCGAAACTGGCGGCAGTGAACGCGCCGAACAGGCTGGGCAGCATCACTCCGACGAACATGCCCGCGCCCAGCGCAACCGTGAGTTGACGATCGCTGAACCGGGTCGACGAGATCCGCCGTGTGTAGTCGCCGATCGTGGGCCCGTAGGACAACGGCGCCGCAGCGAACAGCACCGCGCACAGCATCCATGTCTGCCAGAAGCCGGCCAGCGCGTACTCACCGGTCGCACCGGGGTTGAAGTCGCCGGCGAACGCCACCACACCGATGGCGAGCAGGGCGCCGACCACGGGCACGACGATCTTCTGCATCGCGACGATCGTGGCGTGCCCGTAGAGGGCCACCGTGACCATGAGTGCGGCGACCAGGGCATAGGCGACGGCGTGGACGGCGGGGCCGTCGGCGGTGCCGAACATGCGGTGTGCCGCGGCCACCAGGGCGTCACCGCTGGTCCACACGGTCACTGCGGCGAAACCGAGCGCGATGACCAGGGCCAGGCCCGAACCGATGAAGCGACCGCGGATGCCGAAGAACGCGCCGGAGGACACCGTCATGTTGGTGCCCGTGCGCGGACCGATGATCGCGGTGGGCATCACGGCCAGCGTGCCGACCGCCGTGCCGACGGCCATCGCCGCCATGGTCTGCCAGAAGTCGAGGCCGAAGAGGATCGCGAATGCGCCGAACACCACGTTGGTCCACGTGAGGTTGGCGCCGAGGAACACCGCAGCGAGGTTGCGCGGGCTGGAGTCGCGGGCTTCCTCGGGCAGGTACTCGACGCCGGAGGATTCGATGGCGCCGACGCGGTCGACCGCGGTGGCTGATTCGAGGGCGGGATCCGAGGTCGAGAAGGAATGTGCCGGGCTGGCGGGGCGGACGGTCATGTCGGAGTCCTTGTTGATGGGTAGATCAATAGTGTTGATGTAGTGTTCAATAAGAATGACGATCCGTCAAGAGGAGGAACAGAAATTGACTACGGTCGAGTCGGGCGCCCAGCTGGCCGCGCCGTCGGCAACCCGCGACGCCAAGCGCAAGATGCCCGCCGAGCGACACGGTGAGCTGCTGCAGAAGGCGGTGGAGATCAGCTCCGCGGAGGGCCTGTCGGCGGTGACGCTGCGTAAGGTCGGTGCCGCGCTCGGTGTGACCCCGGGGCTGGTCAGCCACTACTTCTCGTCGGCGGAACAGCTGATCACCGCCGCGTTCCTGGCCGCCGCGACCGCCGATATGGACCAGGCGCGCGCCCGGGTTTCCGTCGCGACGACGCCGGCCGCACAGATCGAAGCGCTGATGGACTACCTGCTCGACGACGGCAGCGCGGACGCCGGCGCGCTGTGGCTTGACGCCTGGAGCCTGGGCCGGCGCAATCCCGCGCTGGCCGATCAGGCCAACGAGCTGACGCGGCAGTGGCTGGTGTGGCTGGCCGAGATCGTGCGCGCGGGCCAGCAATCCGGCGACTTCGACGTCGCCGACGCCGACGTGGCGGCCCGGCGGCTGTTGACCATGATCGACGGGTTGGGCACCCAGCAGGTGGTGCGCGCGGTGCCGGCCGTCGAGCTGAAACACATCGCCGCCGCCTACGTGGCCTCGGAGCTCGGGCTCAAGCGCTGAGTCGGACGCCCGGTCAGATGCCTGTCGTCGAACCGGGTCGGACGATCATCAGGATCGTCACCGCGACCCACAGCAGGTTGAAGACGCCCGTGGACACCGTGAGAGTCATCATCAGCCGTTGCGTCTGACCCGAGACCCCGTCGAGTGCGGCGCGTTGGGCCGGCAGGATCTGCAGCGCCAGGATGGCGGCGGCGACGGCCGTCAGCGCGATCGAGATCAACACCCATGCGTCGGTCAGCGCGCCGAGTGCCGCCGCGGTGGCGATGCCCAGCAGCGGCACCGCCACCCCGATCACGGTATAGGTGCGGCAGATGCGGTGCAGCACCGCGGCGCCGCCCTGCGATGTCTGGACGTAACGGGGAAACAGGCTGGCGGCCACCGCTATCGGCCCGACGGCCAGGATCGCGGCGACGACATGGAGGCTGAGCAGAACGGCAGTCATCGACGAGTGAGCGTAGTGACTCCGAAGCCGACGCAGACCCGGGCGATCACGCCATTCGTCGCCGGGATCCGGCCAACACCTCAGCGGGTCACGAAGCGCACCACGGCATCGCTGAACGCGTCGTTGTCATCCCCGGCGGCGGTGTGGCCTGCGCCGGTCAGTTCGACGAACTCGGCGCGCGGCACCTTCGCCAGGAAGTCCTCGACACCTTCGGTGCTGACGACGTCGGAGAGCTTGCCCCGGATGAGCAGAATCGGGATCTGCAGTTCGGCGGCGGCGGTCTCCAATTTGTCGGTGCGGGTGAAGGGATCGTCGCCGGGTTTGGTCAAGAACGCCGGGTCCCAGTGCCAGTACCAGCGGCCCTCCCGCAGACGCAGATTCTTCTTGAGTCCTTCGACACTGCGGGGTTTGGTCCGGTGGGGTAGGTATGACGCCACCGCGTCGGCAGCTTCCTCGAGGGAATCGAAACCGTGCACGTGGTTGAACATGAAGTCGCGGATGCGCGCACTGCCCGTCTTCTCGAATCGGGGCACCACATCAACCAGTACCAATTTGGTGACCTTGTCGGGCCCGGCCGCACGGGCGACCAGGATGCCCGTCAGCCCGCCCATGCTGGCCCCGATCAGGGCAACGGGCCGGCCGACCGCGTCGATGATGTGCAGCACGTCAGCCGTGAGCGACTCCAGTGAATAGTCGGCACTCGGCGACCGGTCGCTGTCGCCGTGGCCCCGGGTGTCCACGGCCACGACGTGAAAGTCGCTGTCGGCGAGCACCTGCCCGGTGTTCTTCCACGAGAACCGGTTCTGGCCGCCGCCGTGCAACAGCAGGATGGTCGGGCGGTCGCCGCCACCGTCCCGGTTCCATTCGTCGCCGATGAGCGTGATGCCGTCGGCGCCGGTGAGGGAGATGGTGTGGGGAGCGCTCATCGGCCTGACGTTAACGGACGGCCGGTCGACGATGCGCGGCGTGGAGCGTGCGGAGCGCCGTGCTGAGGAGGCGGCCAATTGGGGTGGGGCGATGCGGCGAAAACAATTGGCTTCAGCGGTGTTGCCGACCACCCATTGGGCGGGCTTTCTCCGGCGTAAACTTCCCGGCCGTGCAGCCTGTCAGTGCTGCTGACGAGCGAGACCGCATCATCGGCGCGGCGTACGCCTGCCTGTCGGCACCACATCACGGCCCGGTGCCCATCGCGGCCATCCTGGACCGCGCCGGTGTCTCAACCCGCGCCTTCTATCGGCACTTCGAATCCAAGGATGCACTGTTCATCGCGATGCTCCAGTTGGAGAGCGACATGCTGGTGGGCCGCCTCGAGCGCATCCCGCAGGACACCGACGGCGGCCCCGTCGCCGAACTGCGCGCTTGGGTCGAGGCGATGTTCGAGCTGGCCAACGATCCGCGCCGGGCGAGCAACATGGATGTCCTGGATTCCGATGAGGTTCGGGTAGCCAAGGGGTACCGCGACGTGCGTGACCGTATCCGCGCCGAGCGCGAGCGGTCGTTGGTGACCATCCTCGAGCGCGGGAAGCGCGACGGTACCTTCCCCGACGCGGACCCGACCGTCGACGCGACGGCGATCAGCGGCGCTGTGATCAGGGTGCTGGCGGGAATGACGCCACCGAATGCGCCACCAAGTGACCGGGCCATCGCCGGCCTGATCGATTTCGCGCTCCGCGCCCTGGGGGCCGTCCGCTCCACCCACCGCGGTTGACGGGCCGTCTACCTGGGCTTCAGACATGAAATGACGCCCATGGGGCCGTCGGTGGAGAGGCCATCGAGTGGTCATGGCCACACGTTCGCGGTCGGGGTGTGCAAAGATCTCATCGCTCGCCGGGAAACCGTGCGGGTGTGCCAGACCAGGTCTGCGGAATCGGGTGCTGGACTCCAAAACGGTGATGTACGGTTCTCGGCAGTCCTGTGTCATGAGTCACAGCTGTAACGCAGGAAGCAGGTTCAGTGTCGGAGGGAATTCAGGGGCCCATGGCTAGGCGACGCATCCCCAGAACAACCCTGGCCGGGGCGGCCCGCTAGTGGTCGCCGCCAACGCTTTCGCAAAGCCCGTCCGCTCAGTCGGCGGGTTTTTCGCGATGTCCCTGGACACGCTGGTCCAGATGTTCAAACCCCCGTTCGCGTGGCGCGAGTTCATCCTGCAGACCTGGTTCGTGGCGCGGGTGTCGATCGTGCCGACCCTGATGCTGTCCATCCCGTTCACCGTGTTGCTGGTCTTCACCTTCAACATCCTTCTGGTGGAGTTCGGTGCCGCCGACTTCTCGGGAACCGGCGCCGCCATCGGCACCGTGACCCAGATCGGTCCGATCGTCACCGTGCTGGTGGTCGCGGGCGCAGGCGCCACCGCCATGTGCGCCGACCTCGGCGCCCGCACCATCCGTGAGGAACTCGACGCGCTGCGCGTGATGGGCATCAACCCCATCCAGGCCCTGGTGGTGCCGCGAGTGCTCGCCGCCACCGTGGTGGCTCTGCTGCTGGCCTCCACCGTCGTGGTCGTGGGTATCGCGGGCGGCTTCTTCTTCTCGGTCTACCTGCAACACGTCACGCCGGGTGCGTTCGTCGCAGGCCTGACCCTGCTGACCGGGCCGGCCGATGTGGTGGTCGCCTTGGTCAAGGCGACACTGTTCGGGCTGTCGGCCGGTCTGATCGCCTGCTACAAAGGCATTTCCGTCGGGGGCGGCCCCGCCGGCGTCGGTAACGCGGTGAACGAGACGGTGGTGTTCACGTTCATCGCGTTGTTCGTGATCAATGTGCTCGCGACCGCTGTCGGCGTGCAGGCCACCTCATGACGGCCGTACACGACAGCCGCTTCGTCGGGTTCCGCCGGACCGTGCGGGTGTGGGGCCAGAGCTGGAATCAGATCGGTCGCCAGACCAAGTTCTACGGCCACAC
>CAMFLL010000151.1 GCA_945957405.1 uncultured Mycolicibacterium sp.
GGGCGGCACGGGAGCAGAAGGCGGACGCGGCGGCGCAGGCGGTACCGGCGGAGCGCTCGGCGCCGGCGGCGCCGGGGGTACCGGTGGGGTCGGCGGTGCGGCCGGAGCCAACGGCATCGGCGTCAAGGGCGGTGCCGGCGGTAAGGGCGGCCTCGGCGGCATCACCGGCGGCGTGGGTGGCACGGGCGGCGCCGGTGCCAGCAGCGGTGCCACGGGCGGTGGCGGAGGCAACGGCGGTAACGGCGGCCTCGGCGGCATCACGGGCGGCAAAGGTGGCACCGGCGGCAAGGGTGGCACCGGTACCACCACCGGCGGCACCGGCGGCACGGGGGGCACGGGTGGTGCCGGCACCGGCGGCCTCGGTGGTGGCAAAGCCGGCGGCACGGGTAAGGCTCCCTCGGGCACAGCAGGTGGTGACGGCGGCAGCGGCGGCGCCGGCGGCGGCGTCTAGGCAGCCGACAGCGATCGGTCCTCTCCCCCAGGAGGGGACCGATTCTGTTTCACCGCAACGCAATTACCAGACCGACATCAAGGTGACGTAGACAGCCGTGCCGACCAGGATACTGACCAGGGCCTGGCGTCGCCACAGGTGCAGGCCCGCGGTGACCGCCACCGCGACAGCCAGGAACAGCACGTGCAGACCGCCGGTGTCCTGCAGGGCTGGGCGCAGCGTGTAGATGGCCAGCATCACCATGACCCCGACCGGCATGTGGACGCTGAGGTAACGCACCACGGCGCTGTGGCGCATCGGTGCCAGGATCGCGAACGGCAGAGCGCGCAGCGCCCACGTCACCGCCGCCGCGACCAACACCAGCAGCGCGATGTGGCCGTTGTCAGGCATCGGCGCGCCGCTCCAGGAGCAGACGGACCAGCAGCACCGCCGTGAACGCCGCGAAGGCGCACACCAACATCTGGCCGGGCGCCACGAGCCACGCCAGTGCGGCACAGACCGCTGCCGACACCGCCGTCGCACGGTCAGGTCGCTGCCGGTAGGCATCGAGCGCCAGCACGATGAACAACGCCGTCAGGGCGAAGTCCAGACCGTGCAGTCGTTCGATGGGCAGCGCCTCACCGATCACCCCACCCATCGCGGCGCCCGTCACCCATAACAGCTGAAACGCCAATTGCATCAACAGGATCGGCCGGGTGGTCCAGGTCTGCGCCTCCGGGCTGACGCCAACCGCGTAGGCCTCGTCCGAGAGCGTGTAGGTGCTGTACAGCTTGGCCCAGAACCCGCGCACCCGCTGCAGTGGAAACGACAGTGCATAGAACACGTGGCGCGAGTTCACGATGAAGGTGGTCAGCGCGACCGCCGCCAGCGGTGCGCCCGCCGCGGCCAGCGGCACCATCAGAAATTCGAGCGATCCGGCGTAGATCACCGCGGCGAACACCGGCGCCCACCACCACGCCAGGCCGGCATGTACCACGAGGAAGCCCAACGCCATCCCGAGCGGGATGAACGCCAGGCCGATGGGCGCCGACAGCTCAAGCACCCGGCGCGCGGAATGGTCGCTCACGGGGTCAGTGTGTCGCAGGCGTCATCCATCCGTCAGAACCGGGTAGGTGACCGGCGCGCCGTCACCTGAGCGCCAGCGTGCAGCCTTGTGCATCCTTGACAAGGCAAACTGCGCAAGGCTGCACGGTCGCGGGACCGGGTGGGGGTCCGGAGCACGGAACCTAGGCTGGAGTGGTGAAGTCACATCGCCGCGAACTCGTTTTCGTGTCCGGGGCGGTGGTGCTGGTGGTCGCTGCCTTCGTGGTACCGCATCTGAAACTGGGCATCGTCACGCCGCTGATCAATGCCACGCCGGCGCGCTTCTACAGCTTCGCCGACACCGCCCCGATCTTCGGTTGGTGGAATGCCCACGTCGGCTGGGGAACGGTACCGGCGCTGTTCATCGCGGTCGCGGCGGTGTGTTACGGCCAGCCCCTGGCACAGCGACTCGGCTGGCGCGCGCTGACGCTGACGGTGTGGGGCACCTCGGCGGCCTGGGCGTTCGCACTGGCCATGGTCGACGGCTGGCAACGTGGATTCGCGGGCCGGCTCACCGCCCGTCACGAATACCTGCGGCAGGTGCCGTCGATCACTGACATCCCCCAGGCGCTGCGCACCTTCTCCGACCGCATCCTCGACTTCCGGCCCGACTCCTGGATCACGCACGTCTCCGGGCATCCGCCGGGCGCTCTGCTGACATTCGTCTGGCTGGATCGCATCGGCCTCGGCGGGGGCGCGTGGGCTGCGCTGCTGTGCCTGATCGTGGGGGCCAGCGCCGCCGTCGCCACCATGGTCGCGGTCCGCGCCGTCGCCGACGAGGAGACCGCGCGACGGGTCGCACCCTTTGTGGCAACCGCGCCCACCGCGATCTGGATCGCCGTCTCGGCCGACGGATACTTCGCCGGCGTCGCCGCATGGGGGATCGCCCTGCTGGCGCTGTCCGTGCGAAACGCTGTGCGTCATCCAGGGGTGACGGCGCTGGCCGCGGGACTGGTGCTGGGTTGGGCGCTGTTCCTCAATTACGGCCTGGGGCTGGCGGTGCTGCCTGCGTTGGCCGTGCTGGTGTGTGCGCAGAGCCGCCGCGACGCGGTGCGTACCGCGCTCATCGGTGGGGTTGGCGTGCTGGTGGTGGTCGGCGCTTTCCTGGCCGCCGGATTCTGGTGGCTCGACGGTTATCACCTAGTGCAGCAGCGTTATTGGCAGGGTATCGCCCTCGACCGGCCGTTCCAGTACTGGGTGTGGGGCAACCTGGCGGCGGTGGTGTGTGCCGTCGGTCTCGGCACGGTTGCCGGCCTCAGCCGGGTGTTCGACATCACGGCGATCCGGCGCCGCAGCGGCCTGCACCTGTTGGTGCTGGCTGCGCTGACGGCGATCCTGTGCGCCGACCTGAGCATGCTCAGCAAGGCCGAGGTGGAACGCATCTGGTTGCCGTTCACCGTCTGGCTGACGGCAGCGCCGGCACTGTTGTCACCGAAACTCGGGCGTCTCGCGCTGGCCGTCAACGTCGCCGGGGCGCTGGTGCTCAACCATGTCATCCTGACGAACTGGTAGCAGGCGCCGCGACAGCATGGACCACAGCAGGCCGAGCAGCACCACACCCAGCGAAACCAGCAGTCCCAGTGGGTAATCCCGGTTGAGCACCGATGTGTTGTCGGGTCGCAGGCCTGGCTTGGTCAGCACCGGGGTGGCGAGCAGACCCAGCACCACCACACCCAGTCCCGCCAGGCCCAGCGGAACCTGCCAGACCGGCGGTAACCACCGGCGGCCCGTCGCGCCGAGGGCGGCACAGACGGGCGCAAAGACGAAGTCGTGCAGTAGTACCGCTGCCACGGCCCACACCGCGATGCGCGTGATGACCACGGTCGGGTTGTCCCACAGCAGGACGCCGCCATAACCGGCCATCACCATACCGGCGACAGCCAACAGCACCCGCACAGCGGTCACGGAATCACCTCGATCCGCGACAACCACTTGGTCTGCAGCACGCCGGGTCGCGATGGCGCGATGAGGCGACACGGGTAGCCGTGGTCGAGATCCAGAGTCTCGCCGTTGAGCCGCAACGCGATCAGCGTCATCGCGTCCCGCGCGTGCCGGGCGGGCAGCACTGTCCGCGAGTACGGTCCCGGCCCCTCCAGGGAGATCAGCCGCACGTCGGAGTCAGGATCCCCGCCGACGGCCTCGACCAGCCGCGAGAGCACCACACCGGTCCATTCGGCGTCGGCACTCCAGCCCTCGACACATGCGATCGGCAACCGGTGCGTCGTCTGCGGCAGCGCGCCGAGTTCGTCCACCGTGAACGACGTGGTGGTGGTCCCACTACGGACGGTCAGGCGGTACTGCGGTGACCGTGCGGCGCGGATCACGCCGGCGGCGACCGCACTGCGGTTGACCGGAAGTCCTTGCGGCCCTTCGCCGGTGCGTGGCGCGAGCACCGAGACCCGGCGCAGCAGCGGGACGGTCTGCCCCACCGTCACCACCGTGGCCAGACCGACGGCCAGCCACGTCCCGCGCAGCACCGCGCGACGCGAGGGACCGCCGTCCGGCGCGACGAAGTCCACCGGTTCACCGAGGGCCCGCCGGATCACGGGCAGCTTGACCGCGACGTGCACCAGCACCGCGCCGTAGGCGACGTAGGACATCGCGTAATGGCTTGTGGTGAAGAAGAATTCGAAGGCATACCACTGCGCGATGTTGAGCAGGCCGGTGGACAGCTGGAACAGCATGGCCGCCATCAGCACCAGGATCGACAGGCGCTCCAACTGGCGGGTCACACCACCGATCAGCGGGCGTTCGAACAGTTTCGGCCAGACCGACCACAGTTTGACCACCAGCAGTGGGATCGCCGCGACGCCGGAGGCGACATGCAGGCCCTGTGTCAGCCGGTATAGCCAGACCGGACGGGTGGGCCAGAAGAACCACGGTTGCGGGTGCTGGATGAAATGGCTGAGCAGGCCGGTGACCATGCACACCGTGACGGCGACGCCCAGCCACAGCCCCACCCGCACGGTGATCGCGGTCCCGCGCAACGATTCCGCGCGGGCGGGCGCACTCACCGTGCGACCAGTGTCGCCACGACCCGTCGCCCGATCGGGTGCACGGCGGCCATCGCCAGGCCTACCTCGCTGGCCAGCGTGGCCGCACAGTCGACACCCACCGACGCCCACCGGAACCACGGGCCCACCGTGCGTGAGGTTTCAAGCCGGACCCAGCCGGCGTCGACTCCCTCTGCGGTGGAATCGAATTCGGCCACACAGCGGCCACCGTCACGCAGCAGTTCGGCGGCTCGCCGCAGCGTCCGCCACGGATCGCCACCCAACCCGACGTTGCCGTCGGCCAACAGGACGGTCTGCCAGCGGCCGGCACCGGGCAGCGGCCCGAATACATCGCGGTGTAGCACCGGCGCCCCGCTGTCGCGGGCCAATCCGATGGCTGTCGGCGAGATGTCCACGCCCAGCGCGGGAATACCGCGGCGGACCAGTGAGCTCACCAGCCGGCCCGGCCCGCAGCCGAGGTCGATGGTCGGCCCGGTACACATTTCGACGATCTTTCTGTCGAACCGCGCATCCGAACCGCGACCACCCAGCCAGGTGTGCACCGGCAGCGGGTCGACCCGGCCGTCGGCGTGGCGCACCCAGCATCGTTCACCGGACAGTGCACGGTCATACAGGTTGCCGAACATCAGCACCTCACCCCTGTCGTCGCCCGGGCGAACCGGCTGTCTGGCGGGCACGCCGCGCGGACATCGTCGATGTCGTCGACGGTGTCCACATCACGCAATTCCGGGATCAGGGTCACGTTCATACCTGTGTCGCGTAACGCGCCCAGCGTTACAGCGCCGGTGTCGGCTCGCGACATCGGCACATCCTGCAGACAGGCGGCGTCGGCCGCGTCCCGCACGCCGAGCGCCCACCAGCCGCCGTCGCGGGCCAGACCGAGCACGGCGGGCGCAGCCCGTAGCGCCTGCATACCTTCTGCGAGCAGAGCGCTGCTGAGCTGCGGCGTGTCCATGCCGATCTGGAACACCGAGCCGTTGCCGGTCGCGGCCGCGGCGTCGGCATGGGCGTTGGCCAGTCGGTGCGCGAAATCGGGGCCGCGCTGGTCGACCACGGTGAAATCGGCCAGCCGGGTACGCAGTTCGTCGGCACAACACGCCTTGTCGAGATCGCCGGTGAACGCCACGACCCGTGCAGCGGCCGGGGTGCGTGCGACGGTGTCGAGGGTGTCCAGCAGCGCCGCCGCCGCGATCTCGGCGGCCGCCCGGTCTCCGAGCACCGCCGCCAGCCGGGTCTTGGCGAGTCCGGGCACAGGAGCCTTGGCGACCACCAACAGGGCCACGGCGACATCGTCGGGCACACGCTTCATGACAGGGCCTTCCAGAAGTCCACGGCAGCGATGACACTTCCCCTGACCGAACCGCTGACCTTGGACTTCCCGCCCGCGCGGGGTCCATAGCCGACGTCGAACTCCACCACCTTCCAGCCCGCCGCGGCTGCGCGGACCAGCAATTCCAGCGGATACCCCGATCGCCGGTCGGTAACCCCCAACGTGAGAAGTGCCTCACGCCGGACCACCCGCATCGGCGCGATGTCGTGCACGTCGAGCCGGTGCCGTCGTCGTAGCCGCCAGCAAACGGCGGCCGTGCCCAGCCGGGCATGCCAGGGCCAGCGCAACCCGCGCACCGGGCGCCGGCGTCCTGTCACCATGTCGGCGTCGTCGAGTGCCGCCACCAGCCGGGGCAGTTCGCCCGGGTCCAGGGAGCCGTCACCATCGATGACCGCGACGATGGGCGTTGTCGCGGCGACCACTCCGGCGTGCACCGCCGACCCGTAGCCCGGCACCGGTTCGGCGACGACGTGGGCCCCGTGGGCGAGGGCCACCTCGGCGGTGCCGTCGGTGCTGTTGTTGTCGACCACCAGCGCCCGGTATCCGTCCGGGAGGGCCCGCAGCACTGCCGGCAGAGCGTCGGCTTCGTTGAGGCACGGGAGCACCACTGTGACCGGACCGTCGGGCATGTACGCCGACGCTAGCAGCGCAGACTCTGCGGGTCCATGACCATTCGATGACATCAGCGCAGGTAGGAACGTTTCGGATGCCGCATCCGTGGATACCTTGAAGTGGTGAACGCGCGGGTGCTGATCGCCGATGATGATGTGGTGGTCCGAGACGTCGTGCGCCGATACCTCGAACGCGACGGGATGGAAGTCTCCGTCGCGGGAGATGGGCATGAGGCGCTTCGGATGCTCGGCAGTGAACGGATCGACGTGGCCGTGCTCGACGTGATGATGCCCGGACCCAGCGGGCTGTCATTGTGCCGCAGTCTGCGACAAGCCGGCGATTTCAGCGTCCCGGTGATCCTGTTGACGGCGCTGGGCGAAGAGGATGACCGCATCGCGGGCCTCGAGGCGGGTGCCGACGACTATCTCACGAAACCGTTCAGTCCGCGCGAACTCGCTCTTCGGGTGCGCTCGGTGCTGCGGCGGGCTCCCGCCCCGATCGGATCACTGCCGCTGGAGATCACTGTCGGCGACCTCGCGGTGTCCACCGCGGCGCGGACGGTGAACCTGGGCGGGCAACCGGTCGGGCTGACCAATCGTGAATTCGACCTGCTGCTGTTCTTCCTGACCCACCGCGACACCGTGTTCACCCGGGAGGAACTGCTGCAGCAGGTGTGGCACTGGGAGTTCGGTGACCTGTCGACGGTCACCGTCCACGTCAAGCGGTTGCGTTCCAAGCTCGGCGATCACCATCGCGTCCAAACGGTGTGGGGCCGCGGTTACCTGTGGCAGGGCGAGGCCGCCGGGACCGGTGAACGTGCCACCCGCTGATCTTGCCGAGATCGTCATACTGGCCCTGGCCTGTTCGGTGCCCGTCGTGCTGGCCGGCGCGCTGATCATCAGGTTGGCCCGATCATGGTCGCTGGCCGTCAGCATGGTCGCCCTGGTGCTGATCCCGGTGGTCGCGACGTTCACGGGTGTGCTCGGCGCCAGCGGGTTCATGATCACCGAGTCCTTCGAGAAGACGGCGATGGTGCTCGTCATCGTGTCGGTGGTGACCATTCCCGCCGCGGTGATGCTGGCGCGGTTCCAGGCCCGGCGCACCGTGTGGGAGCAGGAGATCCGCGATGCCGAGCGGGCCGCCGAGCAGTCCCGCCGCAAACTCGTCGCCTTCGTCAGCCACGATTTGCGCACACCGCTCGCCGGCATCCGGGCCGTGTCCGAGGCGATCGCCGACGGCGTGCTGACCGAGAGCGAGATCCGCGATCATGCCAAACACATTGAGCAGGAGTCGATCCGGCTCTCGGAGATGGTCGACGACCTGTTCGAGATGTCGAAGATCAACGCGGGCGCCGTCGCACCGGCCTACGACAAGGTGGCCCTCGACGAGGTCGTCGACGACGTCGTGGCGGCACACCGGATCGCGGCTGAGCGTGCCGGCGTGGTGTTGGAGAGCCGGCTGCCCAAACAACCGATCCGGGTCATCGGCAGCGACCGGGCGCTGGTGCGGGTGCTGAGCAACCTTGTTGCCAACGCGATCGCGCACACCCCCGAGGGCGGCACTGTGCGCCTGGCGCTGGGCTCCGACGCCAACGAGGCGTGGGCGCGTGTCGACGACACCGGGGTCGGGATCGACGACGCCGATCTGGCCCGCGTGTTCGACGTCGCCTACCGGGGTTCCAACGGCCGCGTGCCGCGTTCGGACGCCTCGCTGCCCAGCGGGTCGGGCCTCGGGCTGGCCATCGCCGCGGGCCTGGTGCAGGCGCACCGCGGCACGGTGTCGGCCCACAACCTGCCGACCGGTGCACGTTTCGAGGTGCGGCTGCCGCTGGCCGACTGAGTCGGCTTACTTTCCCGCTTCCCGCGAGACTGCGGTGGGTGCGAATATTTGGGCGAAATCCCGCAGTCACCGCAGTCTCGAGGAGTGGTTTGGGCGGCCGACTGACTCTCAGTCACCCAGTGAGCCGGCGAGGCGTTGCGCGGCCTCGACATAGTCCTCGATGAACGCCAGCACCACCTCGCGGGCCGGCTTCACCGCATTCATCAGGCCCACGCCCTGCCCGACAAAGTAGGTCGAAAGCGCCTGCGCGCCTGGATGTCCGGCCGTCGCGAGCTTGTCGACCCGACGCAAGGCCGGCTCGCACAACATGGACTGCAGCGGCAACGGCAGCGCCTTGCGCCCCCCTTCACCGGGCAGCCACGCGTCGGTCCAGTCCGACACCAGCTGCCGCGAGGGTTTACCGGTGCGGCCCGTGGAGCGAACGGTGTCGCGCGACGTCGCGGCGATCATCTTCTGCTTGGTGTACGGCGCGGTCTCGGCCTCCTCGGTGGTCAGCCACACCGAACCGGTCCAGGCGCCCGCGGCGCCCATCGCCACACATGCCGCCATCTGCCGTCCGGTGACGATGCCGCCGGCGGCCAGCACCGGAACGTCTCGGCCGGTCGCTTCGACGGCGTCGAGCACCTCGGGCACCAGCACCAGCGTCGACACCTCACCGCAGTGCCCACCTGCCTCGGTGCCCTGGGCGATGATGAGATCCACACCGGCGTCGACCTGCTTGATGGCGTGCTCCTTGGCGCCGACCAGGGCCGCCACCGGGATGCCGTGGGTGCGACCCGCCTCGATCATGTACGCCGGGGGAACACCGAGCGCGTTGGCCATCAACGCGATGGGGTGCGTCAGCGCGGCATCGAGCAGCGCCTCCCCGGTGTCACCCGAGAGCCCCGAACCGCCCAGCGGAGTGGCATCAGCCGGGATGTCGTGGCTGGCGAGCAGTTCGGCGACATAGCTCCTGTAGTGGTCCGGGATGCGGGCGGCCAGTTCGCCACCGGAGAGCCCTTCACCCTTGCCTTCGTATTTCGCCGGCACGATGATGTCCACACCGTACGGCTTGCCGCGCACCTGGTCGTCGATCCAGGTCAGTTCCCGGTCGAGCTGCTCGGGGGTGAACGCGGTACCCCCGAGCACGCCGAAACCGCCCGCGTTGGTCACCGCGGCGACGACGTCGCGGCAGTGGCTGAACGCGAACAGCGGGAATTCGATGCCGTACTGACCGCAGATCGGGGTCTTCACCAGAACAGTATTGCGCGCAGGTCCACCCCCGGATGCCCTGCCAGCACACTCGATTCGGTTGCCGGATCAGGCGCGCAGCGGCGCGAAGGCGAATTCGCGCAGACCGTCGGCGGGGTCGATCGCGGCGCGGAAACCCAGCACGTCGGCGGCGTGCGCCGGATCGGCCACGATATGGCGGACGTCGCCGCTGCGGTACTGACCGGTGACCTGCGGGGCCGGACCGCCGTGCGCATCGCAGACGGTGCGGGCCACGTCCAGGATGGACACCGGCCGGCCCGAACACACGTTGGCGGCGGTGAATCCGCCGCGATCACTCTCGATGGCGGCGACGTTGGCCGCCGCCACGTCATCGACGTGCACGAAGTCACGCATCTGCCCGCCATCTTCGAAAACCTTTGGTGCTTCGCCTTTTTCGAGGGCAGATCGGAAGATCGCGGCCACCCCCGAGTACGGCGTGTCGCGGGGCATACCCGGGCCGTACACGTTGTGATAGCGCAACGCGGTCACGGCCGCACCGGCGGCCTCACACCACGCCACCGCGTAATGCTCCTGAGCCGTTTTGCCCGCCGCGTACAGGCTGCGCGGTCGCAGCGGGGCATCCTCGCCGACCAGACTCCACCGCACGGGTTCCTCGCCGAGCGGGCACCGGTGCTCGAACACGCCGGCGTCGAGGTCGGACCGGCGGCGCGGTAACGGGTCCACGGCACCGTGCTCGGCGCACACGTAGGCACCCTGGCCGTACACCACCATCGACGAGGCCAACACCAGGCGCCCGACACCGGCGGCGTACATCTGCGCCAGCACCACCGCCGTCGCGTAGTCGATATGGCTCGCATAGGCAGGGGCGTCGGCGGCGTCGACACCGGCCCCGACCATCGCGGCCTGGTGGCAGACCACGTCGACGCCGGGCAGCAGTTCGGTCAGCGCGTCGGGGTCGCGGACGTCGGCCAGCAGCACACCGTCGGGCACCGCCGCGTCGGGACCGTGCGCGGCGGGCAGCATCATGTCGACGCCGACCACCTCGTGGCCGCGGTCACGCAGCGCCACCCCGATCCGGTTCCCGATGAAACCCGCCGCACCCGTCAGCAGAACCCTCACGGCAGCTCGAACGGCAGCGTGACGCCCTGGTGGGCGCGGCAGTGCTCGCAGGTGTCGGCACCGTCGACCGCGTCGATCGCCTCGAGCACCAATTTCTTGAACGGCACCAGGTTCTTCTCGAACTCGGCGAACACGTCGGCGGCCCTCACACCGCTGCCCGCCTCCACGCCGGCATCCAGGTCGGTGACCAATGCTATTGCGGCGTAACACATCTCCAGCTCGCGGGCCAACACCGACTCCGGATAGCCGGTCATGTTGATCAACGCGAAACCCTGGCGTGCGTAGTACTGGCTCTCGGCGCGCGTGGAGAACCGCGGACCTTCGATGACGACCATGGTTCCGCCGTCGACCACACCGGGCAGGTCGATCGCGGCCGCCCGCAGCTGCGGGCAGTAGGGGTCGGCGAAACTGACATGGATGCCGCCGGAGTCGAAGTAGGTCGCGGCACGCCCGCTGGTGCGGTCGACGAGTTGGTCGGGCACCACCATCGAGCCGGGGCCAAGGTCCGGCGTCAGGCTGCCGACGGCGCAGGGACCGAAGATCCGACGGACGCCGAGCGCGCGCAGCGCCCACATGTTGGCCCGGTACGGCACGGTGTGCGGCGAGAATTCGTGGCTGACGCCGTGGCGCGGAAGGAAGGCCACCTCACGGTCTCCCACGACGCCGACGGTCACCGCGGCGCTCGGCGCGCCGTAGGGGGTGTCGAGGCTGACGCTGCGGGCGTCAGGTCCGAAAAACGAGTAGAAGCCGCTACCACCGATTACGCCCAGCATCCGACCATTGTGGTTCATCGGGTTGCGGTGCAAAGCTGCGGCCATGAGCTCATTGGACGCGCCCGCGTACGTCCGCGTCGGTGTCGGAGTGGCGCTCGGCGCGGTCGCCGCCGTCGTGATCGGCCTTTTCGGGCACTGGCCGTATGCCTTCGCGGTGGGCTGGATCGTCACCGCGACGTTTTATCTGGTCTGGACCTGGGCGCTGATCGGCCCGATGGATTCCGAGGCGACCGAAGAACACGCCACCCGCCACGGTGACGACGATTCGACGCCGCGGATGGCAGAGCTGGTGGTGGTGGCGGCCAGCCTGGCGAGCCTGGCCGGGGTGGGCTATCTGCTGGTCGCCGAATCGACCGAAGGCCGCGATGTTGCCTCCGCCGTCGTCGGCATCCTCAGCGTCGTGGCGTCCTGGGTGGCCGTCCACACCGCCTTCACGCTGCGGTATGCGCGGTTGTACTTCCCGGACCGCTCGATCGACTTCCACCAGTCCGATATCGCGCCGACGTACGCCGACTTCGCCTACCTGGCGTTCACCGTCGGGATGACGTATCAGGTCTCCGATACCGACATGACGGGATATCAGGTGCGTCGGACCGTGCTGTTCCAGGCGCTGGTGTCATTCCTGCTGGGCGCGGTGATCCTGGCGATGACGATCAACCTGGTGGCCGGGTTGCTCAATCTCGGTTCCTGACCGGGTGCGACGATCTTCAGTCATGGCCAGCATTGCGCAGTGGATCGAAGGCGCCCGACCCAGGACGCTGCCCAACGCCGTGGCTCCTGTCATCGCCGGCACCGGCGCCGCGGCATGGCTGGACGGTGCAGTGTGGTGGAAGGCGCTGCTGGCGCTCGTGGTGGCGCTGGCCCTGATCGTCGGCGTGAACTACGCCAACGATTATTCCGACGGCATCCGCGGCACCGATGACGTGCGCGCGGGACCGCTGCGGCTGGTCGGGTCCAAGGTGGCCTCACCACGTGCCGTGCTGGCGGCGGCCGTCGTCAGCCTGGCCGTCGGCGCCGTGGCCGGCCTGACGCTGGCGGTGCTGAGCAGTCCCTGGCTGATCGCCGTCGGCGTCGCCTGCATCGCGGGCGCCTGGCTGTACACCGGCGGGTCACGCCCCTACGGCTACCGGGGGTTCGGCGAGATCGCGGTGTTCGTGTTCTTCGGTCTGGTGGCAGTTCTGGGCACGCAGTACACGCAGGCCTTGACTGTGGACTGGGTGGGTCTGCTGTGTGCCGTGGTGATGGGCTGCCTGTCGTCAGCGGTGTTGGTGGCCAACAACCTTCGCGACATCCCCACCGATACGACGTCGGGCAAGATCACGTTGGCCGTGCGACTCGGCGATGCCCGCACCAGGCGGTTGTACGTTGCGCTGCTCGCGGTCGCCGGCGTGCTGACGCTGGCGTTGGCCATGGCCACGCCGTGGTGTCTGGTGGGGCTGGTGGCCTCGCCGTTGGCCATCCGCGCGGCACGTCCGGTGACGTCGGGCGGGGCTGGTCCGCAATTGATCCCGGTGCTGCGCGATACCGGGCTGACGATGCTGGTCTGGTCCGCGGTGGTGGCCGTTGCCTTGGCCCTGGCCTGACATTTTTCCGTGGCCGAGCGCTCACTGAGGTACACATTTCGGCGCGGAAACCGTACCGCGGTGAGCGCTCGCGAGGTCGGGGCGGTGCGCCTCAGGCGGCGCGGTCCAGCAGTGCGACCACCGATGCCCGCAGTTGCGCGGTGTAGACATGTTCGGTGATCAGCCCGATCGTGTAGCGGTCCCCGCCGCGCAGGATGCCCAGTAGCACATGTTCGGCGGTGATCTCTTTACCCTTGTGCGCCAAGGCTTCCCGCAATGCCAATTCGAGGACCTTCTTGGCCGGGCGGCCGAACGGAATGTGGCCGCGGCGCCGCCGGCGTCGCCCGGACCGGCGAAAGGCCGCGTCGAAGGCGTCGGCACCGAAGGTCTGCGTCACCGAATCACGCACGGCGCCTAGATCGATACCGATGGCGCGCAGGGCCTCGGCGTCGTCCTCGAAGGAGCTGCCCGACCCCGCCGACAGCCGGTCCCGCACCACCTCGGCGGTCAGGCCGTAGCCGGTGAGGACGTCGGCGAGTGGGCCGTCCGCGCTCTGCAACAGCGCCACCAGCAGATGTTCGGGCCCGATCTCGCGGCTGTCGAGGTCGCGCGCTTCCTCCTGGGCCAGGACGACCGCGACCCGAGCGCTGCGGGTGAACCGTTCGAACATCGCGTCATCTCCTCCGGTTGTACTTCTGGTGCACCGCCTGGCGGCTGACACCGAGCGCGTCGGCGATCGCCTGCCAGCTCCAGCCCTGCTCCCGGGCATTGGCGACATGCAGCGCTTCGAGGCGTTCCTGGAGTCGTTGGAGGGCTCCGACCGCGCGCAGACCGACGGCGGGGTCGGCGTCGCCGAGGTCGGCCGACGGCAGCGCGTCATCACCCATGCTGTCAAGCTAACTTGACAGCAGGAGGGTGTCAATGAACGTTGACGCCGCTCGCGGGAGGGGGCG
The DNA here is from genome assembly GCA_945957405.1 of uncultured Mycolicibacterium sp. Classification (GTDB taxonomy): domain Bacteria; phylum Actinomycetota; class Actinomycetes; order Mycobacteriales; family Mycobacteriaceae; genus Mycobacterium. The sequence continues at coordinate 13,949 of CAMFLL010000151.1, forward strand.
CGCGGAAGCGGATACCTTACGAAACTATTTCTGTTCGCCGCGCAGGCGGGCCTGTAACTGCTCGCGGTCGCGGCGCCTGCGCTCGTCGACAGCGGCCACGCTGGCCGTCGCGCGCCGCCGCAGGGGCGCGAAGATCCACATGCCGAGGGGCAGTGCGATCACGATGGCGAACAGCATGGCCACGACGAGCGGGAACTCCTGGATCCCGATCAGGTGGGCGCCGAAGAAGATCACCGCGCTCAGCGCGGCCACCAATGCGAGTCGGGCCAGCATGTACACGAACACGTCGGCGAGCATTCCGCCGGTCGAACGATCTTCCGCCACGGCCAGAGCCTACCGACGCGCGTATATTCGAACCAAGGAGGTTTTCCGTGCTCTACCTGCTCGTCATCCTCATCATCGGGGGTCTGATCTACGCCGGCTGGCGCGCTTCGCGCTCACATGCCGCGCGCCCGCACACCCGGGTCGTCGGCCCCGACGACGATCCCGAGTTCCTGTGGCGGCTCAATCACGGGGACAACAACCCGCGCTGACCCGCCTCATCAGGACGAGCTCTCCCCCAGCCTTGTGGCGCTCGGAAAACCATCTGCGACCACTGCGGCGAGTTCGATCAGCGCTTCCCGGGTCTCGCGCTTGAGCCGGTCCAGGGTGATCTCGGCGCCCTCTTCGAGGTGGGGGTCGAACGGCACCAGCCGCACCGCGCGGCACCGCCTCGAGAAATGATCGATCACCTTCTGCATGTCCACCTTGCCGGACCGCGGGCGTACCGCGTTGATGACGGCAACCGAATTGCGCACCAGGTCCTCATGCCCGTGCGCGTCGAGCCAGTCCAACGTCGCCGACGCACTGCGCGCACCGTCCACCGAACCTGAGCTCACGACGATCAGGGTGTCCGTGTGCGCCAGGACCGCCGACATCGCCGAGTGCATCAGCCCGGTCCCGCAGTCGGTGAGCACCAGGCTGTAGAACTTCTCCAGCACATCGAGCGTGCGGGTGTAATCGTCGGAGCTGAACGCCTCCGAGACCGCGGGGTCGCTTTCGGACGCCAGGACCTCGAGCCGGCTGGGTCCCTGCGAGGTGTAGCCGCGCACATCGCAGTAGCGCTCGATGCCCTCGGCGTCACGCAGCAGATGTCGGACCGTCGCCGGCGTCTCCAACGGCACCTTCTGGCTCAGGGTTCCGCGGTCCGGGTTGGCGTCGACGGCGACGACCCGGTCACCACGGATGGAGGCGAACGTCGACCCGACCGTCGCGGTGATGGTGGTCTTTCCGACGCCACCCTTCAGCGAGACCACCGCGATCCGGTAGCAGCCTTGCAACGGCTGGTTGACGTGGGCGATGAGGTTCTTGCGGTGGGTGTCACGAGGGCTCTCGCCGACGTTGACGAGTTTGCCCGACAGCACGTACAACAGGCGCCGCCAACCGCTGGACGGTGCAGGCTTGACCGGGCGGAGCAGCGCCGTGGTGGACAGATCCGGGTACGGGGTGGGCGGATAGTTCGGTCGGTAGGCGGCCGGCGGCAGCACCGCCCCCGGCGGCGGGGTGCCAGGGGCGAAGCCCGGCTGATAGCCCTGCGGCGCAGGGGTGGGGCCGGACGGCGCCGACTGCGGGGACCGGTACGGGCCGGACTGCTGCCCTGCCCGCGGGGCGTAGTACGGAGCCGGCTGGCCGAACGGGTCGACGGCGGGCATCCCGGTGGGCGGCGTGGCCGCGGTCCACTGCGCCGGATCCTCGGACGGATCGGTGAAGCGCTGCTCGGAACGGAACCCGCCCGGCGGACGTGACGGCCTCATCGTCGGTATCGGTGTCCCGTAACCGGGCGTGTGGAATTCCGAGTAACTCGCCGACGGCTCGGATTCCGACCGGCGTTCGGAATCGGATCGTTGATGGGACCCAGGCCTGGCCGGCGGGTCGGGCAGCGGATCGTTGAGGGGATCCGGCAGGGGATCGTTCAGGGGGTCCTTCAACCAGCTTGGCGGATCGGCGTTTTCGCGGCCATGACGAGATTCCGAACTGTGCGCTGGTTGATCAGACACTGATGAGCTCCCCTTGACGTCAGCGTTGCGAGCACCCTATCTCAGGGTCACCGCCGCCTTCCTGGCACGAGGGTGGGTCAGCCGACGCCGGCGTACGAGTGCAGACCGACGGTGACGAGGTTGATGAAGAACAGGTTGAACACCATCGCCACGAAGCCGACGACGTTGATCCAGGCGGCCTTCTTGTCCCGCCAGCCCGCGGTGGACCGGGCGTGCAGATAGGCGGCATAGACCACCCAGGCGATGAAGGACACCGTCTCCTTGGGGTCCCAACCCCAGTACCGGCCCCACGCCTCCTCGGCCCAGATCGCGCCGAAGATCACGCCGAAACCGAACACCGGGAACG